>JAGLCS010000109.1 GCA_023146115.1 Abyssibacter sp.
AGGTCTCGTCGCTCCATCCAGTCTGCGGAGCACGGCGCGTCCTGGTCCGTGGCAGGAAACAGCAGATGCGCCGAGGAGGCCGCGCCCGCCGCGCACTGCGCCTCAAACGCCTGCCGGACCAGCTGGGCTGCGCCGGGATCGCCTGCGATTCGAGGCCCTGGAACCGGCGTAAAAGGCACGCAGCAGACCAGCTTCGGATAATAGGCGTGACCGGCACGCTCCAGGGCATCTGCCCAGGCCCAGTCGAATACGAACTCGCCACGCGAGTGAGTCTTCAGATACGCCGGTGCTGCGGCCACCAACCTGCCGTCGGCATCATGCGCCAGCAGATGACGCGGTCGCCAGCCGGTGTGCTCGCCGACGCATCCGGTGATTTCCAGCGCATGAAGAAAAGCGTGCGACACGCACGGATTGTGGCCTGCGTCGAATAGCCGGTCCCAGACGTCGGCATCAACGCTCGCGATGGACTCAACCGACTCAATCTGGGGGGCATAGGCCGTGACGGTGGAATCCTCCGCGCTCACTCAGTGCAGAGTGTAGGGTTCCTGGAACTCCTTGTGCAGCGCAAGCTGAATGCAGGTGTCGTGGGCAAACCGCATCCGGTTGTCCGAGGATTCCGGCGTTGAAGCTTCCTCGAAATGGCCTTGCTGGTCGAAATGAACGATGGCGCCCGCGGTGCGCACGTGCAGTTCATTGCCCTTGGGTTCGTCATCGACCCAGACCTGCACGTAGTGAATCTCCGCGCCCGCAAATTCCGGCAGGGCGCTGTCACCGGCCGCGACACGCGCTGCGCGTTCTGCGTCGTACTCGCGTATCTCGCCTTCGGTTGTTAACAGATAGTGTTTGATGGACATGCTCTCAATTGCTCAATGTCTACGCGCCAATATGAGGCTGTCCGCCGGTCAATCAAGCGGTGTCAAACCCCGGTCATCGTCTGAGACGCTGCTTGAGCCACTGATATACTGCAGCCTACGCGCCTAGGGCGCAGCAACGACCGATCCCGCGCTGTTCATGTCGAAATCGAAAACGCACGCCGTGGCCGAGGGGCCAACGCGGTTGGAGCGCAGCTTGCGCGAAGCCGTGCTGCTGACGTCTGCCGCGGTGACGATCTATCTGCTGCTCGCCCTGTTCAGTTACGACACCACGGACCCCGGCTGGTCATCGACCGGTGTTGGCGGATCCGTGTCCAATCTGGGTGGCGTGGTCGGCGCCTGGGTCGCCGATGTGGTGCTAAGTCTTTTCGGTTACGTGGGGTTTGTGCTGCCCTGGCTGATTTTCGCGGGTGGGGTGATCCATTATCGGTCTTCTACCGGCGGTCGCCGGCTCGTCGACAGCGTGACGGCGCGGATCGTCGCGTCCGTGTTCTTGTTGCTGGGCGCCTGTGGGCTCGCCGCGGCGCATGATCTGGGTGATCCAGCCGCCTTGCCTCAGGGCAGCGGCGGCATGCTGGGTGCGGTGATGGCCACCGAACTGGGCAAGGTGCTGGGCACGGTCGGGTCCACCCTGATGTTCCTGACGATTCTGGTTGCGGCAGCGCCGCTGTCGCTGGCGTTTTCCTGGCTGGCGATCATGGACGCGATCGGCGGCGGCTTGCTAGGGCTGGTGCAGCGACTTCGCTCGCGCATGGCCGAACGCGCGGCGCGGCGGGCCGAGGACAAAAAGAAGACCAAGCCGGCTGTCACTGCGCCCAAACCGCCGCCAGTTCTGCCGCCGGCGGAGCCGCCCAAGAGCAAGCGCAAGGCCAAGAAGAAAACGGCGCCGGCGGTGGAACCGGCCAATCAGTTGCCCCTGCCAATGGATGCGGATGCCTCTGGTGCGGCAGTGCCGACGTTTGAAGGCGACCCCTTGCCATCGTCGGAAATGCTGGACCCGCCACGTGCGTCCACGCATGCCTACACCACCGAAGAGCTGGATCAGATGTCGCGCGAAGTCGAAACGCGGCTCGCAGAGTTCGGCGTGACAGTGGAGGTGGTGGCGGCCACTCCGGGGCCCGTGATCACACGCTTCGAATTGGAGCCAGCGCCGGGGGTCAAGGTCAGCCAGGTCAGCAACCTGTCCAAGGATCTGGCGCGGGCGCTGTCCGCGGTTGCCGTGCGTGTGGTCGAGGTTATCCCGGGCAAGTCGGTGATCGGGCTGGAGATACCCAACCAGCACCGCGAACTGGTCGCGCTGCGCGGAATTCTCGAGAACGCGAGTTATGGGCGCTCCGAGTCGCCATTGACCATGGCGCTGGGCAAGGACATTGGTGGCCAGGCCGTGGTCGCGAACCTCGGCAAGATGCCGCACCTGCTAGTGGCTGGCACGACGGGCTCGGGCAAGTCCGTCGCCGTCAATGTGATGATCCTGTCCATGCTGTACAAGGCCACGGCCCGCGATGTGCGGCTGATCATGATCGACCCCAAGATGCTGGAACTGTCGGTGTACGACGGCATTCCGCATCTGCTGGCGCCCGTGGTCACCGACATGAAGGAGGCCGCCAACGCGTTACGCTGGTGCGTTGCGGAGATGGAGCGGCGCTACAAGCTCATGGCAGCCATGGGCGTGCGCAATATCGCCGGCCTGAACCGCAAGATTGCGGATGCGGAGCAGGCGGGGGAGCCGATTATCGATCCACTGTCCGATCCGGAGGAAGAGGAGCGGCCAACGCTGGAGCACATGCCGTACATCGTGGTCATCGTCGACGAACTCGCCGACATGATGATGGTCGTAGGCAAGAAGGTGGAGGAACTCATCGCCCGGCTCGCGCAGAAGGCGCGTGCATCCGGCATCCATCTGATTCTTGCGACGCAGAGGCCCTCGGTGGACGTGATTACCGGCTTGATCAAGGCAAACATCCCCACGCGCATCGCTTTTCAGGTGTCTTCCCGGATCGATTCCAGAACGATTCTGGATCAGCAGGGCGCTGAAAGCCTGCTTGGGCATGGCGACATGCTCTACCTGCCGCCTGGTACCGGCGTGCCGACGCGTGTCCACGGCGCGTTTGTTGATGACCACGAGGTGCACAAGGTCGTCGCCTATCTCAAGCAGGTGGGCGCGCCGGTGTTCGAGGATGGCATTCTCGACGGCAGCGCTGGCGACGCCGCGCTGCCGGGCGAGGCCGGTGCTGCGGGTGGCGACGACGAATCGGACCCGCTTTACGACGACGCCGTGAAAATTGTCACCGAGAGCCGCAAGGCATCGATCTCCTGGGTGCAACGGCGCCTGAAGATTGGCTACAACCGCGCCGCCCGCATCGTTGAGCAAATGGAGGCGTCCGGCGTTGTCGGGCCCGTATCGGGTGGCGGCGCTCGCGAAGTGATTGCACCGCCACCACCAGAGGTCTGAGATGTTTCAAAACCCGATGTGCCGCCGGCTGCTGTCTGGCGTGGTGCTGCTACTCGGCGGATTCCAGGGCGCGGCCCATGCAGCCGCCGACGAACTGGCGGATGCGCTGACCGCGACAAGCACGCTTGCCGGCGTATTCGAGCAGACCTTGATGGACAGCGAGGGTTTGGTGCTGGAAGCCTCGCGCGGACAGTTCTCCCTGCGCCGCCCCGGCGCTTTTCGCTGGGATTACGATCAACCCTACGTGCAGAAGGTGATCAGCGACGGTGACACGATCTGGCACTACGACAAGGATCTCGCCCAGGTCACCGTCCGGCCCGTGGGGCAGACACTGAGCGCGACGCCTGCCGCGTTGTTGTCCGGCGCGGCAGATCTGGAGGACACGTTTTCGGTGGAAGAGCAGGGCAACGGTCGCTTCTTGCTCCGGCCGCGCAACGCCGAGGCGGAATTCGAATCGGCGACCGTGCAGCTGGAGGGAGGCACGATCCGTGTGCTCGAGATTCAGGATGCACTGGGCCAGCAGACCCGAATCGAGTTCTTCGATGTCTCGCGGAACGTGCAGTTCAAAGACGGCTGGTTCCGTTTTGATCCCCCGGCCGGGGTGGATGTCGTCGGCGAATCTGGCGCGTGAGACCAGCGCGGGGGCTGCTTTGGATCGTGTTGCGGTCGGTCGGTTGGCTGCTGCTGCTGATCGTGGGGGTGCTGTCCCTGGTCAACCTGACCGAATCACCGGCCGGCGATTTCTTCTGGGACAAGGCCAATCACGCCATCGCCTATGCGGCCATCGCAGGTTGGTGGGCCGCCTTGCTCCCGGGCCGCCGATGGCGGGCGGCCGCGATGGCGCTGGGGTTCGGTCTCTCCATGGAATTCGCGCAAGCGGTGCTGCCCTACCGCGCCTTCGAACTGGCGGATATGGTCGCCAACGGCGTCGGCGTGGTGCTTGGCCTGCTGGTTTCGCTGCTGATCTTGCCGCGAGGTTTCACGGGCATGCGCCGCGCCGCATGAGGCTGTTGTCGCCATGAGCGGCGACCGCCGCCCCCTGCCGGAACGCATGCGGCCAGCGGTGTTGGACGATGTGGTCGGGCAGGACCATCTGGTCGGACCCGACGGCACGCTGCGCAACGCGCTGGCTGCCGGGCATCTGCGTTCATTGGTGTTCTGGGGGCCACCGGGTACCGGAAAGACCACGCTGGCACGTCTCGTCGCCGGCGCGGCCGGGCTGCCGTTTCACGGTCTGTCCGCTGTGACCGCCGGCTTGAAAGATTTGCGTGCTGCCTTTGCCGACGCCAGTCCCGACTCGCCGGTCGTTATCTTTCTTGATGAGATTCATCGCTTCAACAAGGCGCAGCAGGATGCCCTGCTACCGGTTGTCGAGGCCGGCTCGGTCGTGCTGATTGGCGCCACGACGGAGAATCCATCCTTCGAGATCAACCGCGCCTTGCTGTCGCGTGTTCAGATCTACGTGGTCAAGGCGCTGGAAGCGGACTCCATATTGAAATTGCTCCGGCGCGCGGTCGACCGCAGTTTTCCGGATCTGTCGCTCAGTGAGGTCGCCAGCGAACGCCTGGTGGCCTTGGCCGACGGCGATGCGCGGCGTGCCCTGCAGCTGTTGGAGGCCGCCTGCGCTTCCGCCGCGGCGGAGTCCGCGGATGTGATCGAACTCGGACACGTCGAGTCCAGCCTGGGCACCGCGATGCGCGCCTTCGACCGGGGCGGGGACCTGTTCTACGAACAGATCTCCGCGCTGCATAAATCGGTTCGTGGTTCCGATCCGGACGCCGCGATCTACTGGTTCGCCCGGATGCTGGATGGCGGTTGCGATCCGTTGTATATCGGCCGCAGGCTTGTCCGCATGGCTTCGGAAGACTTGGGGAATGCCGATCCGCGAGCGCTCACCATTGCCATTGATGCCTGTAGCGCCTTCGAGCGGCTAGGGTCGCCCGAGGGCGATCTGGCGCTCGCGCAAGCCGTGTTGTACCTGGCGAGCGCGCCGAAGAGCAACGCTGCCTACACCGCATTCAAGTCGGCGATGGACGAGGTACGGCAAAGCGGTTCGCTGGAGGTTCCCATGCATTTGCGGAACGCCCCCACCGGCATGATGAAGTCGATGGGCTTCGGCGCCGGGTACCGCTACGACCACGATGAAGCAGGTGCCCACGCCGCAGGGCAGACCTTTTTGCCAGACGGCATTCGGCGCCGCCGCTTTTACGAGCCCAGAGACTCCGGACTGGAGACGAAAATCGCCGAGCGTCTGGCGCGGCTACGCGGGGGCGCGCGGTGAACTGGTTGTGGGTGGCATTGGGCGGCGGGCTCGGGGCATCGCTGCGCTACGGACTGGCCGTCTGGACGTCCGGACTGACCCGATGGCCGTTGGGGACCTTGAGCGCCAACGTGCTCGGCAGTTGTCTGCTGGGGGCCTTCATGGCGTGGTGGCTGCCACGTTCTGCCCTGGTGGGCGAGCCATTGCGGCTGTTCGTGGCGATCGGCTTGCTGGGCGGGTTCACCACCTTTTCGACGTTCTCCTACGACACGCTGGCGCTGGCCTCCGCGGGGCGGCCCTGGACGGCCCTGGCGAACGTGCTGCTCAATCTGCTGGGCAGCCTGGCCGGTGTCTGGCTGGGCTGGATGATCGGGCGCTACTGGGCGGGCGGGCCGGGGCCCGTATAATCCGCCGCCTCTTTTCGCTGGAATCAGACACATGCTCGACCCGAAACAGCTTCGGCAGGACACCAAGGCCATCGCGCAGCAGCTCGCGCGGCGTGGATTCGTCATGGACGTTGAGGAGTTCGAGCGGCTGGAATCCGAGCGCAAGCAGTTGCAGGTGCGCACCGAGGAGTTGCAGGCCGAGCGGAATCGGCGATCGAAGTCGATCGGCCAGGCCAAGGCGCGTGGTGAAGATATCGAGCCGCTCAAGGCCGAGGTCGCTCGCATCGGCGACGAGATGCGCGCGGTGGCGGCGGAGCTGGAGGCCACGCGGGCAAGCCTGGAAGCAACCGCGCTAGGCCTACCCAACCTGCCGGACGCCAGCGTACCGGCAGGGGCGGACGAAACCGACAACCAGGAGTTGCGACGCTGGGGCGAGCCCCAGGGGTTCGATTTTCCGGTCAAGGATCATGTCGAGCTGGGCGAGGGACTGGGCGGCATGGATTTCGATGCCGCAGCCAAGATGTCGGGTGCCCGGTTCGTGGCGCTCAGAGGCCCGCTGGCGCGGCTGCACCGCGCGCTGGCGCAGATGATGCTGGACCTGCACGTCGATCGGCATGGCTACACCGAGATGGCCGTGCCGTTTCTGGTTCAGCCACAATGCCTCGAAGGCACCGGGCAGTTGCCGAAGTTTGCCGATGACCTGTTCCGGATCAACGATGATCGCGGTCTCCATCTGATCCCGACGGCAGAGGTGCCGCTGACGAATCTCGTGCGCGAGCAGATTCTGGATGCCGACGCCTTGCCGCTGAAATTCGCAGCGCACACGCCGTGCTTCCGGGCGGAAGCCGGCGCGCACGGGCGTGACACCCGGGGGATGATTCGCCAGCATCAGTTCGAAAAGGTCGAGCTGGTGCAAATTGTTCGGCCGGAGGCCTCAGAGCAGGCGCTGGAAGCACTCACCGGGCATGCCGAAGCGGTTTTGCAAGCACTGGAATTGCCTTACCGCGTCGTTGCGCTCTGCGGCGGTGATCTCGGCTTTTCGGCGGCGAAGACCTACGATCTCGAAGTCTGGGTGCCCAGCCAGGACACCTACCGCGAAATCAGCTCCTGCTCGAACACGGGGGACTTCCAGGCCCGTCGCATGCAGGCGCGTTATCGCGCAGCTCAGGGTGAAAAGCCGGAACTGGTCCATACGCTGAACGGGTCCGGCGTGGCGGTGGGGCGTGCGCTAGTGGCGGTGCTGGAGAACGGGCAGCAGGCCGATGGCTCGATACGGCTGCCAGCGGCTCTCGCGGCCTATTTCGGCGCCGACACGATTCCAGTACCGGATTGACAAGGCGGCGTACTGCGGAGAATCAGGCCCGTCTTCGACGGTACACCGGCAGCTCGTGGCGGCTGGTCGCCTGATAGGCCGCGGTGAAATCGTTAAAGCCCTGTGCCAATCGGTCGGCCGCCTCGGCGTCCGCCAGTGCAAAGGCGTTGAACCCGCAGCGCTTCAGGTAATGGGCCTGGTCCTGCAACAGCTCGCCGCCGGCGACCAGCGTGCCCTGGTATCCCAGCTGTTCACTGAGTACACGGGCCTGGGAATAGGCGCGGCCATCGGTGAATGCCGGAAAGTCGAGCAGGATGAAGGCGAACCGCTGCGGGTCGCAGTCCAGCGTCTCCACATTCACGTCGTTTGCCAGCGTCAGACCCGTCGGGCTTTCAGCTTCGGCAAGCGCTGGATGATCCAGCCCCACAGCCTCCCAGGCTGCGCCGCTGGGTGCTTCGTCGGCGTCCAGAACACGGAGGTTGATCGACTCACGCGAGCCATCGGTGCGCAGCAGGATCATCCGTAGACAGCCTCGCGGAACGGGGCGATGCCCAGACGGTTGACGGTATCGACGAACAGTTCCTCGCCTTCGCGCAACTCGGCATAGCGGTCGACGATCTTGCGCACGGCCGGGGCGATGTCGTGCTTAGATACCGAGGCACCCAGACGCTGGCCCAGGGTGGCGTCTTCGGCAGCCGATCCGCCGAGCATGATCTGGTACCACTCCTCGCCCTTCTTATCCACGCCCAGGATGCCGATGTGCCCGACGCTGTGGTGGCCGCAGCCGTTCATGCAGCCAGACATCTTGAGCTTGATTTCGCCGAGGTCGTACTGCTCGTCCAGGTCGGCGAATAGATCGTTGATCTCGCGGGCGACGCCGATGGAACCGGCGTTCGCCAAGCTGCAGAAATCCAGACCGGGGCAGGCGATCATGTCCGAGATCGTCCCGTGGTTCGCCGTGGCGAGCCCGAGTTCATCCAGCGCGGACCAGACATTGAACAGCGCCGCATGCGGCACATCCGGCAGGATCAGGTTCTGCTCGTGTGTGGTACGGACCTCGCCGAAACCGTATTCGTCGGCCAGATCAGCCACGCGCTCCATCTGTTCGGCTGTGCAGTCGCCAGGCGCCTCGTTCGGATCTTTAAGCGAGACCGTGACGATGCGGTAACCGGCCTGCTTGTGCGCGATGACGTTGTGCTTGAGCCAGCGACCGAAGGCCGGATTTTGCGCCGCCTGTGTGTCGATCTCGGCACTGTCCTCGGTCGCCGCATACGCGGGCGGCTCGAAGTAGGCCTGCATTTGCTGGATGTCATCCACGCCCAGCTCTAGCGAGCCGGTGCGGATCTTGGCCCATTCGGCCTCGACCCAGTCCGTGAAGCGCTCGGCGCCGGACTCGCGAACCAGTATCTTGATGCGCGCCTTGTATTTGTTGTCACGGCGACCCAGGCGGTTGTACACGCGCAGAATCGCTTCCAGATAGGACAGCAGGTCGGTCGGCGCGAGAAAATCGCGGATCTTGACGCCGATCACCGGCGTGCGGCCCAGGCCACCACCCACGTACACGGCAAATCCGCGCTCGCCGTGATCGTTCTCGATCAGGTGCAGGCCGATGTCGTGCACGCGAATGGCGGCGCGGTCGGTCTTGCTGGCCGTAACCGCAATCTTGAACTTGCGCGGCAGGTAGGCGAATTCGGGGTGCAAGGACGACCACTGGCGAATGATTTCGCAGTAGGCGCGGGGGTCTTCCAGTTCGTCACTGGCCACGCCGGCGTATTGATCCGACGTCGTGTTGCGGATGCAGTTGCCGCTCGTCTGGATGGCGTGCATTTCGACGCTGGCCAAGTCTTCCAGAATGTCTGGCACCGATTCCAGCTTGGGCCAGTTGTACTGGATGTTCTGCCGGGTCGTGAAATGCCCATAGCCACGGTCATAGGTCCGGGCGATATGCGCCAGCATGCGGACCTGCGTCGTCGACAGCACGCCATACGGAATCGCGACCCGCAGCATCGGCGCAAACCGCTGGATGTACAGGCCGTTCTGCAGTCGCAGCGGGCGATACTGGTCTTCGGTCAGCTCGCCGCGCAAAAAGCGCTGGGTCTGGTCACGAAATTGACGGACGCGTTCGTCGACAATCGTCTGGTCGATGGCGTCATATTGATACATCTGGACGTCCGCTCAGCGAAAACGGGCGGCGAGCATAGCAATACGCCGCCGTGGCGCAAGCGTTGGAAACGGAATGTTATAAGGCCGGAACCTCTCCGACATGCTGGGCGACGAATTCGCGTCGTGCGGCGGGCTCGCGAATCTCGACGGCCTGTTCGATCAGCTCGCGGCTCAGGTGCGGCGCGAAGACCTCGATGAAACGGAACATGAAGTCGCGCAGGAACTGGTTGCGGCGGAAACCGATATGCGTGGTGCTCCGGCTGAACAAATGACCGGCATCGATGGACACCAGATCGGAATCTTCCTCTGCGTCATAGGCCATGTTGGCAATAATGCCGACCCCGAAACCCAGCCGCACGTAGGTCTTGATCACGTCAGCGTCGACCGCCGTGAGCACGACGTTCGGCAACAAGCCTTGAGATTTGAATGCCTGATCCAGTTGCGAGCGCCCGGTAAACCCGAAGGTGTAGGTCACCAGGGGGTAGCGGGCGAGGTCCTTCAGTGACGGCTTGCTCACCGAGGCCAGCGGATGGCCAGGCCGCAGCAGCAGGGCGCGGTTCCAGTGATAGCAGGGGAGCATCACGAGTTCATCAAAATGGTGCATGGCTTCGGTAGCGATGGCGAAATCGGCTTCGCCTTCGGCTGCCATGCGCGCGATCTGCGGGGGTGAACCCTGATGCAGGTTCAGCGTCACGTTCGGATATTCGGTCTTGAATTTTGTCACCGCCGGCGGCAGCGCGTAGCGCGCCTGCGTGTGTGTGGTGGCAAGGCTTAGCGTGCCGCGGTCACCGTCGGAGTAGTCCTTGGCCACGCGCTGGATGTTGTCCACGTCCTGCAGGACGCGATCCACGATGGAGACGATCTGCTCGCCGGCGGGTGTCAGCCGCGTCAGGTGCTTGCCGCTGCGCTCGAACAGCGGCACGCCCAGCTCGTCTTCCAGCAGGCGCAGCTGCTTGCTGATGCCGGGTTGCGAGGTGAACAGGGCATCCGCGGCCGCCGTGATGCTTAGTTCGTGGCGCACGATTTCATGGACAAAATGCAGCTGCCGCAACTTCATGTGGTCACCGGGAACAAACCGTGCGGGAACCTTACGTTAGACTTTCTGGCCGGTCTATCAGGGTGCAGTCGGGCGCCCGGACCACCACGGCGCAGGGGTACATCGGTGCGGTATTTTCCGGTCTTTCTCGACATGACAGCGGCCGACGTGCTGATCGTCGGCGGCGGCGTGATCGCCGAGCGAAAATGGCGGTTGCTTGCGCGCACACCGGCCAGAATCACGGTGGTGTCACCTGCGCTGACGCCCGCTCTGGAAGAGGCCGCGCAGGCCGGATCCATCACCTGGTCCGGCCGCGAGTTCGAGCCGGGCGACGTGGCGGCGCAGCGCCTGGTCATCGCGGCCACGGCAGATGCCGGGGTGAATGCCGCGGTGTCCAGGGCGGCCCAGGCCCGCAATATTCCTGTGAACGTGGTGGACGATCGGGCGCAATGCACCGCAATCACCCCCGCCATTGTCGAACGCGGTGAGATCTTGGTCGCGATCAGCTCCCAAGGTGTAATGCCGGTGCTGGCTCGGCGTATCCGCGAGCGGATCGAGCAGGTGCTTCCGGCCCGGATGGGCGGTTTCATCGAGATTGCATCGGGTTTTCGCGATCGTGTGCGCGAGCGGCTGGACGCAGATCGGGTGCGCGGATTCTGGGAGGGGCTGGTTGACAGCCTCTGGCGGGAGGGCTTTGCCGAATCCGATGAATTGATCGGCCAGCGGATCGAACGTGCCTTGGCGCAGGCCGGTGAGCCACGCAAAGCGCCGGCGGGCCGCGTGAGCCTGGTCGGTGGCGGTCCCGGCGACCCCGAACTGCTGACCTTGCGCGCGCTACGCCGCTTGCAAGATGCCGATGTGGTGCTGTTCGACCGCTTGGTCAATCAGGACCTGGTCGATCTGGCACGGCGAGACGCCGAGCGCATCCACGTGGGCAAGCGCCGGGATCGGCATACCGTGCCGCAATCGCAGATCAATGCGCTGATGATCGACTACGCCCGTGCGGGCAAGCAGGTGGTCCGTCTCAAGGGTGGCGATCCCTTCATATTTGGTCGCGGAGGCGAAGAGCTTGCCGATGTCGTGGCGGCCGGTCTCAACGTGGAGGTCGTGCCCGGCATCACCGCAGCGTCGGGTTGCGCCGCGTATGCCGGAATACCGCTGACGCATCGCGATCACGCCCAGTCCTGCATGTTCGTGACCGGCCACCGCAAGGCCAACGGTGAGTTGGACCTGCCCTGGCAGGCGATGGCAGCACCGCAGCAGACACTGGTCGTTTACATGGGCCTGGCAACGCTTGCTGACGTATGCGGGCAGCTGGTGGCTCACGGACTGCGGCCGACGCATCCTTGCGCAATGATCGAGTCGGGCACGTTACGGGCGCAGCGGGTCGTCTCCGGGACCCTGCGAACGCTTCCGGAGCGGGTGCTCACGGCCCAACTCAAGGGGCCGGCGCTGTTGATTGTCGGCACGGTGGTCACTCTCCGGCCGGACCTGGCCTGGTTCGACACGGCCGCTGCATGACGCGCACCAGGCGCCGAATCGGGACCCTCGCCGGTGGTCTTGCGGTCGCGCTGTGGCTGGTCGCCGCGCTGCTACTTCCGCCCTGGGGCGCCGATGCTGCGCTACCCGGTGGATTGCCGGTCGCGGCGGAGACTGGTGGCCGGTACACATGGGTTCGGGTTCTGGAGTCGCCCGGTTTCCTGACCGGATATTCGGAAATCCGCGCAGCGCCGATTTGGGTCGCCTACCGAAGCGGGCATATCACCGACCCCGCCGGCCCGCCCAGGCCGGACCGGTTCAACCGGGATTGGCGAGTCTTCAGACAGCCGGCGCCAGACGCGCTGCGGGGCACTGCCTACGGGCGTGGGCATCTGGCTCCGAATTACGCGATCTCCCGCCTGTACGGGCGGGATGCGCAGCTGGCCACGTTCCGGATGAGCAATATCGTTGCCCAACGTCACGCCATGAACCGCGGGGTCTGGCAGCGGATCGAGGAGCTGGAAACCGATCAGTGGGCCGCCGAGACGGAGACCTTGTGGGTGGTCACCGGTCCCGTGTTCGACGCTCAGCGCGAGTGGGTTGGCGACCAGGTGGAAGTGCCGGATGCGTTATATCGCGTGCTGCTGGCTCGTGATGACGACGGCGGCTTGCGGGCGCTGGCCTTCGTCGTTCCACAGCAGGCGGCTACGGATGCTGATCTGCGGAATTTCGTGGAGACGATTGACGCGGTCGAGCAGGCGACCGGGCTCGATTTATTCGCCGGGCTGCCCGACGCGGTGGAAATCACGCTGGAACGTGAAGAACCGACGGACGCCTGGAGGCTGGACCAGTTGGCGACGCGGCCTGGTCGCTACGCGAACTAGCCCGCGCTGCCGGCCGAACTGACGCCGTCCAGGTCGCGTGCTCGCAGCCGGCGCTGGATGGCGCGCTGAATCCCGGTGGCATCCAGACCCAGATCGGCCAGCACCTCTTCGCGACCGCCATGTTCGACGAACGTATCCGGTAGCCCGAGGTTGAGCGCCGGCACGGCCAGGTGACGCGCCATCAACACCTCGTTGACGGCACTGCCAGCACCGCCAGCCACGACGTTGTCCTCGACGGTGACGAGTAGGTCTGCTTCATCGGCCATGCGCAAGACCATATCGACATCGATCGGTTTGACGAAGCGCATGTCGACGACCGCGGCGTCCAGCAGTTCCGCTGCGGCGAGTGCGGGTTCCACCATGATTCCGAAGGCCAGGATGGCCACACGGGGGCGGCGTCGGCCCAGAGCCGAGCGCACAATCCGTGCGCGACCGATCTCAAGGGGCTGCGCGATCTCGTCGAGCTCCGCGCCCGGCCCGCTACCACGCGGATAGCGCACGGCGCTCGGGCCGTCGTGCCGAATGCCGGTGGCGAGCATGCGTTGGCATTCGTTTTCGTCGCTAGGCGCCATCACCACCATGTTCGGCACGCAGCGCAGATAGCTGAGGTCGAAGGCGCCGTTGTGTGTGGCGCCATCGGCACCGACGATGCCGCCACGGTCAATGGCAAACATGACCGGCAGGTTCTGTATGGCGACGTCATGAACCAGCTGGTCGTAACCGCGCTGCAGAAACGTCGAGTAGATCGCGACGACCGGATGCAGGCCTTCGGTCGCCAGTCCGGCGCCCAGCGTGACCGCATGCTGCTCGGCGATTGCGACATCGAAGTAGCGATCCGGGAAGCGGTTGGCGAATTCGACCAGGCCCGAGCCTTCACGCATGGC
>JAGLCS010000011.1 GCA_023146115.1 Abyssibacter sp.
TGGTCGATTCCTACCACTGCAGTCGCTACAACACGAACACGCGCCGGCTCACCGCGGTCATGTTCGAGCAGGTGATGCGTCGGGCGCGCGATCTGTCTGCTCAGGCCACCACCACGTCCAGCTGATTCGTATACTGCGCGGCCGACCGCCGTTCGACATGCCGCGTTGAGTGATTCCTCGTTCAATCCGAAACGATTCGTCAGTGGCCTGACTCCGCGCCCTGGCGTTTATCAGATGCTGGGTGCTGACGGCGAGGTGCTTTATGTCGGCAAGGCGAAGAACCTCAAGAAGCGCGTGGCAAGCTATTTTCTGCGGGCCTCCGGTTCGGCCCGCATCGAGTCGATGGTGGATCAGATCCACGACATCGCGATCAATGTCACCGACACCGAGAACCAGGCGCTGCTGCTCGAAAGCAGCCTGATCAAGAAACACCGGCCGCGCTACAACATCGTGCTGCGCGACGACAAGAGCTATCCCTATCTGGTCATCACCGGTAATCACCCGTACCCGCGGATACGTTTTCACCGGGGTAGCCGCAAGAAACCGCATCGCTATTTCGGCCCATACCCCAACGCGGGGTCGGTGCGCCGGACCCTGGACTCGCTGCAAAAGCTGTTCAATCTGCGGCCGTGCTCCGATAGCTTCTTCGCCAACCGCACACGGCCCTGCCTGCAACATCAGATCAAGCGCTGTTCCGCGCCCTGTGTGCAGGCGATCTCTGAAACGGACTACGCCAGCGATGTTGCCGATGCCGTGCGGCTGCTGGAGGGCAAGAGCGAGGTGCTGGCGCGCAAGCTAACCGAACGGATGGAAGCGGCCTCCCAGGCGCTGGATTTCGAGCAGGCGGCCCGCTACCGCGATCAGATTGCGGCCCTGCGGACTATCCAGGGACCCAGCGACGCGGCCGGCACCGTGGATGACGCGGACTTTGTCGTGCTGGAACAACGCGCGGGGCTGAACGCTGTCGGCGTCGGCACTATTCGCAGCGGCCAGCATCTCGGCTATCGCAGCTTTTTTCCGAAGGGCGGGGCGGATGCCCCACCAGCCGAGGTGCTGGGCGCATTCATCGGCCAGTATTACGCCGAGCGCCCGCCGCCGCGGGAAATCGTCGTCTCGCATACGCCCGATGATGCCGAGCTGCTGGAAAGCGCCCTCGGAACGCTCTCGGGCCGCCGCGTGCAGATCAAGGTCAAGGTGCGTGGATCGCGGGCTCGGGTGCTGAAGACCGCCCACGACAGCCTGCAGGAAGCGGTTGCCGGTCGGCTGCTGCAAGGCGAGGCGCTGACACAGCGGTACCTGGCGCTGGGCGAACTCCTGGGCCTGGAGGACCGCCCCTCTCGGCTGGAATGCTTTGACATCAGCCACACGGGGGGCGAGTCGCCGGTCGCCTCTTGCGTGGTCTTCGATGAGGACGGACCGCTCAAGTCGGCCTACCGCCGCTTCAACCTGACCGATGTGACCCCCGGCGATGACTACGCGGCGATCCGCCAGGCTGTGTTACGGCGCTTCCGGCGGCTCAAAGAGGGCGAGGCGCCGGTGCCGGATGTGCTGCTGATTGATGGCGGCAAAGGGCAGCTTGGTCAGGCAGTGGAGGCGGTCAACGAGGCGGGCATGACCGGCGTCACCATCATCAGCGTGGCCAAGGGTGCCGATCGCCGGGTGGGACTGGAGCAAATCTTCCGCCCCGGCGCGGCGGTGCCCATCCGCCCCAAGAGTGACGACCCGGGCATGCATCTGATCCAGCAGATTCGCGACGAGGCGCACCGATTTGCCATCGAAGGTCATCGCGGTCAACGTGGCCGGGCGCGCAAGCAATCGGTTCTGGAAGAAATCGAAGGTTTGGGGCCGCGTCGTCGACAGGCGTTGCTACGCAGCTTCGGCGGCCTGCAGCGCGTGGAGCGGGCAGGGGTGGATGAACTTGCTCGTGTAGAAGGCATCTCACGCACGCTGGCCCAGCGCATCTACGATCGGTTTCATTCCTAGCTGAACGTCCCATACTCCCCATTCGACAACGCATAATAGAACCGTGCCACTGAACTTCCCCATGCTGCTGACCCTGATGCGGGTACTCGCGATTCCGTTCGTGGTGCTCGCGTTCTTCTGGCCGTCACCCTGGGCCGGGCCCGTCGCTGCGCTGCTGTTTCTCGTTGCGGCGATTACCGACTGGTTCGATGGCTGGCTGGCCCGTCGCTGGAACCAGACCTCGGCCTTCGGTGCCTTCCTGGACCCGGTGGCGGACAAGCTCATCGTCGCCACCTCGCTGGTGGTGCTGCTAAGCCACGACGCCAGTGTCCTGTTGAGCATTCTGGTGGCCGTGATCATTGGCCGGGAGATCACCGTGTCTGCGCTGCGGGAGTGGATGGCGGAGATCGGCGCCCGCGCTTCGGTGGCGGTGTCTTGGGTTGGGAAGGTGAAGACGACCTTTCAGATGACGGCCATCGTGCTGATGCTCTGGGGGCACCCGCTCGGACCAATCCCGATCTACGATATCGGTTACGGGCTGCTGTTTGTCGCAGCGGGGCTGACGCTGTGGTCCATGGCGATGTATGTGCGTGCCGCGTGGCCTGTACTGGCCGAGCACTCGACCCAAAACGCTTGACACCGTCGGTCGCCGCCATAGAATACGCGCCTCTCGCGGGAATAGCTCAGTTGGTAGAGCGCAACCTTGCCAAGGTTGAGGTCGCCGGTTCGAACCCGGTTTCCCGCTCCAAATTTGGTGAATCGGAGGCAGTGCCGGACCCGGTTCGCAACGATGCCTCGGCCGGCTCGCCGCCCGGGGCATTCGTTTTTTCAGACCGACGTTTTTGTCGGTTAAACTTGGCAGGTCGGCGACGATCGCCAAGACAAGCACCCGAGGCTGGGTGGCAGAGTGGTGATGCAGCGGATTGCAAATCCGTGTACGTCGGTTCGATTCCGGCCCTAGCCTCCATTTATGCAGACACGTGCGCCCGGATGGCGGAACTGGTAGACGCAAGGGACTTAAAATCCCTCGAAGGTGACTTCGTGCCGGTTCGATTCCGGCTCCGGGCACCAGTTCTCTCCGCCCCCCCAATGTCCTCGCGGTTCTGATGCTGCAATTTGACAGCATCGTGCTGCGTCGCGGGCGCAAGACACTGCTCGGGCCACTCTCGGCGGATCTGCCGCCGGGCTCGGTCACCCATCTCCAAGGCCCGAACGGCGTCGGCAAGACCACGCTGATTCACGCCCTGGTGGGCCTGCGCGAACCGGACGCCGGACAGGTGCGCTGGAACGGCGACGATATATTCGAAAGACCGGAGAGCCTGCGCCGCGTGCTGTGCTATGTGGCCCACGACGCGACCGGCAACGCTGCGCTCACGGCGGTGGAAGCACTGCGATTCACGCTCGCGGTCACCGGCGAGGAAGCCGACGCCGCAACCGACGCGCTGCGGGAATTCGGCTTGACCGGCCGTTCGCTGACCCAACCGCTGCGAACACTGTCGGCCGGCCAGCAGCGCCGGGTCGCGCTGGCGCGCCTGGCCGTGAGCAAGGCGGCGCTGTGGGTGCTGGATGAACCGCTGAACGCCCTGGATGCCGCCTCGCGGGACGCTCTGTGCCAGCGATTCGCCCAGCATGCGCAGGCCGGTGGCACGGTCGTCGTCACGTCACATCAACCCCTGCCGATCGATGCGCATTGCATCGATCTGGCCGCCGCCTGAACGCCATGGGGATCTGGGGCGCAGTCTGGACTCGCGAATGGCAATTGCTGTTCCGGCAACGGCAGGACCTGCTCCAGCCGCTGACTTACTTCACCATGGTGGTGATGATTGTTCCGTTGGGCGTCGATCCGGCCGACGCGGTGCTGACGCTGGTCGCACCCGCCATCGTCTGGATCGCGGTCGTGCTCGCCGTGGTGTTGTCGCTGGACCGGCTGTTCCGTGATGACGCGCGGGATGGCACTTTGGCGGTGCTGCTCACCGCACCGACACCCTTGTGGTGGGTGCTGCTCGCCAAGCTCGGCGCGCATTGGCTGGGGCTGGGCAGCCTGCTGGCGATTGCCGCGCCGATCGCCGGTGCGGCCTATGGTCTGTCGCTGGCCGCCGCCGGCGTGCTGTTCGTGACGGTGATCGCCGGGACGCTCGGCCTCATGGCGCTGGGTCTGGTTGCAGGCGCGCTGACGGTGGGCCTCCGCAATGGCGGCGTGCTGGTGGCGATTATTCTTCTGCCGTTATACGTGCCGCTGCTGGTGTTCGGCGCGGGTGCCGTGGCGGCGGTGCAGTCCGGGTTTCCCGGTGCCGGTCCGGTATACTTCACGGCCGCCTTATCCATGCTGTACGCCACTTTGGCTCCGCCGCTGGCAGCCGTGGCGCTGCGACTGAGTTACGACTGATGTGGACCTGGTTTCACCGACTCGCCTCCCCGCCGACGTTTTATCGCTGGGGCGGTACGCTGCAAGTGATTTTCGGCGTTGCGGCCGCGGCACTGATCGTCGTCGGCACTTACGGCGGGCTGGTGCTGGCGCCGGCCGACTACCAGCAGGGCGATGCCTTTCGCATTATCTATGTTCATGTGCCCAGCGCGTGGTTGTCGCTACTCGTGTACACGACCATGGCGGTCGCCGGTGGCGTGGCGCTGATCTGGCGCATGAAACTGGCCGAACTGTTCGTGGTGGCCGCCGCGCCCATCGGCGCTGCGTTCACCGCGCTGGCGTTGGTCACCGGAATGCTTTGGGGCGAACCGATGTGGGGCACCTACTGGGTCTGGGATGCCCGGCTGACCAGCGAACTGGTACTGCTGTTTCTTTATCTCGGCGTCATCGCCCTCAACGGCGCGTTCGAGGACCCGCGACGCGGCGCCCGTGCGGCCGCCGTGCTGGCACTGATCGGCGTCGTGAACGTGCCGATCATTCACTACTCCGTGGAATGGTGGAACAGCCTGCATCAGGGCGCCACCGTGACGAAATTCGATTCGCCGTCGATCTCCATGGACATGCTCTGGCCGTTGCTGGTCAACGCGCTGGGTTTCACTTTCTACTACTGCGCGATGCAGTGCATGAGAATGCGTGCCCTGGTTCTGTCGCGGGAACGTGACGCGCGTTGGATTCGTGAGGCGGTGGCATGAGCGAGTCGTGGTGGAACATGGGAGGCTATGCGGTCTACGTATGGACCTCCTTCGGACTGACGGCTGCCGTCCTGCTCGGAGGCGTATTGCTGGGCTGGTCGTCACTGAGCCGGCAGCGTAGGGATATTCGATTGGAACGAGAAACGGACGATGACGCGTAGACAACGTCGCATGATGGCGGTGGCCGCACTGGTCCTTGGCGCCGGAACGGCAGCGGCCCTGGCGCTGGTCGCCTTTCAGAGCAATCTGATCTACTTCTACAGTCCGTCGGAAATTCTCGAAGGCGAGCTACCGGCCCAGGCCCGTGTGCGCTTGGGCGGGATTGTCGAAGAGGGCAGCGTCGAACGGTCTGCCACGGACACCACCGTCACGTTTCGGCTGGCGGACTGCGACAAGGCCATTCCCGTTCGCTACTCCGGAATTCTTCCTGACCTGTTCCGTGAAGGGCAGGGGATTGTCGCGATCGGTACCTACGATACGCAGACCGGATTCAGCGCGGAGGAAGTGCTCGCCAAGCATGACGAGAACTACATGCCGCCGGAGCTGGAAGCCTCACTGAAGGACAAGGCCGGCATGAGCTGCATGCCTGTGGCCCGAACATGATCCCGGAACTGGGCCATTTCGCGCTGTGCCTGGCGGCCGGGCTGGCGTTGATGCAATGCGTGGCACCGCTGTCCGGGGTCGCATTGCGCCGTGAGCGCTGGCAGGCCATGGCGTGGCCGCTCGCCGTGGGGCAGGTCGTATTCACCATCATCGCTTACGGCGCGTTGACCTGGTCGTTCATCCATGTGGATTTTTCGGTGCGCTACGTCGCCACCAACGCCCACAGCGAATTGCCGATGTTTTATCGGATTTCTGCCGTGTGGGGCGGCCACGAGGGCTCGCTGCTGCTATGGGTGCTGATGCTGGGTGCCTGGACGTTGCTGGTCGCCGGACTCAATCGGAGCCTGCCGCGCGACATCGGGGCATCGGTACTCGGCGTGATGGGGGCGATTTCCTTTGCGTTCCTGCTGTTCACGCTGCTCACATCCAATCCGTTCGAACGTCTGATTCCTGCACCGCCTGAAGGTCAGGATCTGAACCCGCTATTGCAGGATCCGGGGCTGATCATTCATCCGCCCATGCTGTACATGGGCTATGTCGGCTTTTCCGTGGCGTTTGCCTTCGCCATCGCAGCGCTGATCAGCGGCCGGCTGGATGCAGCCTGGGCGCGCTGGACACGACCGTGGACCACGCTGGCCTGGAGTTTTCTCACGGTCGGTATTCTGCTGGGATCATGGTGGGCCTATAACGAGCTCGGCTGGGGCGGGTGGTGGTTCTGGGATCCGGTCGAGAACGCGTCCTTCATGCCCTGGCTGATCGGCACCGCGCTGATCCATTCGCTGGCCGTCACCGAAAAACGGGGCATGTTCAAGGCATGGACCGTGCTGCTGGCGATCTCCGCGTTCGCGCTGTCCTTGCTGGGCACCTTCCTGGTGCGCTCGGGGGTGCTGGTGTCGGTGCATGCCTTCGCCACAGACCCGTCACGTGGCGTATTCGTGTTGATGATCTTCGGTTTCTTCGTCGGCGGAGCGCTGTTGCTGTTCGCGATGCGCGCGAACCGATTCCAGGTGTCACAACGGCTGACGCTGTTCTCACGCGAAGGCCTGCTGCTGCTGAACAATGTGTTCCTGTCGGTGGCCGCGCTCGCGGTGTTGCTCGGCACGCTTTACCCGTTGTTCATCGACGCGATGGGGCTGGGCAAGCTCTCGGTCGGACCTCCCTATTTCGACAGTGTGTTCGCACCGTTGACGCTGCCGCTGGTGCTGCTCGTGGGCTTCGCCATGCCGGTCATGTGGAAACGGGGCGACTGGGGCCGCGTCCGTCGGCAGGTGATGATTCCGCTGATCGCCGCAGTGCTGGTCGCAGTGCTGGTCGCGCTGTTCGGTGTTCGCGGGCTTGGGGTCACCGGCGCAATTCTGCTTGCGGTGTGGTGCATTGTCGGTGCGCTGGCCGAACCGCTGCGCATCACCCTGCGGCGTAGTCGGGTGAAGATGGCGCGGGGACAATGGGGCATGTCGCTGGCGCATGTCGGCCTGGGCGTCTTCGTGCTCGGTGTTGCGCTGGTCAACCACGGTTCGATTGAACGCGATGTGCGGCTGGCGCCGGGCGAAGCCGCCGAATTTTCCGGCTACTCGTTCAAGTTCATCGGCGTGGCGCGTGACGAAGGCCCGAACTTCAATGCGGATGTCGGCACCGTGGAAATTAGTCGGGAAGGCCGCTCCATCGCGACGCTGAACCCGGAAAAGCGCTATTACCGCACCGGTGGCAACCCGATGACCGAGGCAGCGATTGATGTCAGTCCGCTGCGGGATCTGTATGTCTCGCTGGGCGAGCCGGTGCAGGGCGGCGCATGGATTCTGCGGCTTTACGTGAAACCGTTGATTCGCTGGATCTGGTTTGGTGCGCTGCTCATGGCGTTTGGCGGCGCGCTGGCTGCGACCGATCGCCGGTACCGGCTGCGATCCCGAGCGTCATCGGCGGTGGTCGACCCAGAGTCGGTCCGCGCATGAGTCGCTGGGTTCTGATCGCGCCGATTCTGGTGGTCGGTGCCCTGATCGCTGTGTTTGCGGTCGGCCTGCGTCTGGACCCCAGCCGTGTGCCATCACCGCTGATCGACCAGCCGGCTCCGTCATTCGAGCTCCCCAGTCTGCGTGCGCCAGGCGAATTGCTCTCGGAGCGGCAGTTCGAAGGGCAGGTGAGCATCGTCAATGTTTGGGCAAGCTGGTGCGTGCCCTGCCGCCTGGAGCATCCGCTATGGATGGACTGGGCCGAGACATCCGATGTGCCGCTCTACGGGCTGAACTACAAGGATGCTCCGGGTGACGCCCTGGCATGGCTGGCTCGCCACGGCGACCCCTACCAGGCGATTGCCAGCGACCGAGCCGGCGATGTCGGCATCGACTGGGGGGTTTACGGTGTACCCGAAACTTTCGTCATCGATGCCACGGGCCGGATTCGCTACAAGCACATTGGCCCACTGGACCCGACCAGCATGGAAGAGACCTTCCGCCCGATTGTGCAGCGTTTGCTGCAGGAGCCAACGGCATGAAACTGCGCGCGGTTCTGGCGGGTGTGGCATTTGCGTTCTACGGGCTGGCCTTCGCGGCACCGGAGAATCTGTCGCCGGAACAGACCGAGCGCTACCACAGCCTGCTGGAAGAGCTGCGCTGCCTGGTCTGCCAAAACCAGAACATCGCCGAGTCCAACGCCTCGCTGGCCCAGGATCTCAAGCGGCAGGTCGCCGACATGCTGGTCGCCGGTCGCAGTGACGATGAGATCAAATCCTATCTGCAGGCGCGCTATGGCGATTTCGTGCTCTACCGGCCGCCGTTCAAGCCAACGACCTGGCTGCTTTGGCTGACGCCATTTGTCGTTCTGATTGCGACGCTGCTGATCGCGGTCTGGATGCTGCGCAAGCGACGCCCCGAGCCGACGTCGCCTGACTCGGTTGATCGCGAAGCCTTGCAGCGCCTGCTGGACAAAGAATGAAAGCTCTACTGATTGCCATCTTCATCGGCCTGGCGCTCGTCGCCATGCTGTTCCCGGCCTTCTCGCTGCGCCGCCTGCGGTCTGGAAGACGCAGTCGCCAGGCCGACAATGTGGCTGCGTTCCGCAGCCGCAAGGCAGAACTGGACACCGATCTCACCGCTGGGCGGATCGACACCGCGACGTTTGAACAGCTGGAAACCGACGCCGCGACCGAGCTGTTGCGTGACGCCCAGGCCGAGGAAGGCACCGCGCAGCCGGGCGGCCGCTGGATGGCGGCGGTCGCGATTCTGGTCGTTCCGCTGGTCGCCGCCGGGCTTTATCTGGCCAGCGGCGGCTTGCCTCCCATGTCGCATGCGGAGCAGATGAGCGGGCTGGTCGAACAACTGGAGTCGCGGGTCAGCGCGAGCCCGGATGATCTGGATGCGCGCCGCATGCTCGCACGGGTGTATATGGGAACCGAGCGTTATCAACCGGCTGCGAAGCTTTACCGGGAGATCAACGAACAGACCGACGGCAGCAACGTCGAAGCCCTGGTGGCCGAGGGCGAGGCGCTCGGCATGGCTCGTGGGCAGGACTGGCTTGGACGACCGGCCGCACTGTTCGATACGGCGCTTCAGATTGATCCAAACAACACGCGTGGGCTCTGGTACGGCAGCCTCGCCGCGGCGCAGGATGGCAAGCAAGACATCGCGCTGCTGCGCTTGCAGCGTCTGGATCGCCAGGAACTGGATGAGCCGCTGGCCGGGGCGGTCCGCCGTGCGGTGATCGCGCTCGGAGGCGTGCCGGCCGACGCATCGGAGACCGCACCGCCCGCGGCGGCCCCGGCTGACACGCCAGCCGAGGCGGGGACGCAGCTGTCTCTGACCGTCCAGCTCGCACCGAAGTTTGAAGACGCTGTACCCGACCGGTTCACGCTGTTCGTGTTCGCCAAGCAGGTGGCCGGGCCACCGATGCCGCTGGCCGCCAAACGGCTGGATTCGCCAAGGTTTCCGCTCGCTGTCACATTGAGCAGTCAGGATGCGATGATGCAGGGATTATCACTGGACTCGGCAGATCGCTGGTCAATCTCGGCCCGCATCTCGCGTGCCGGCGAGGCCCGAGCAAGCTCAGGCGACCTGCAGGGTCAGATCGAGCTGACACGAGATGACACGGGCCAAACGCATATGATTGTTATCGACGAGCGAGTGCCCTGATGCGTCATACGAGGCATTGCGCTAGCCTATATTGAGAATTTTCGCGCGGATATTCGATGAAATAGCCACTCGGCATGATTTCTCGACATGCCGCGCAGCGTCACTACCTAGGCTGCAGGACCTTCATCGCCACGCGGCGAATGCCTGCAACATCGAGCATACGTCCAACCAACTAAAAGGATAATCATGCGACTACGCAAAGCGGTCTTTCCCGTCGCGGGTCTGGGAACCCGTTTTCTCCCGGCGACCAAAGCCAATGCCAAGGAGATGTTGCCGATCGTTGACAAGCCGCTGATCCAGTACGCGGTGAAAGAAGCAGTTTCGGCCGGGGCTGAGGAGCTGGTGTTCATCACCAGCAACAACAAGAACTCAATCCTCGACCACTTTGACAAATCCTACGAGTTGGAAAAGCAGCTTGAGGAAAAGGGCAAGACGGCGTTGTTGCAGGAAGTCCGCGACATTCTGCCGCCCGGCATCACTTGTGTGTACATCCGTCAGCCTGAAGCCCGCGGCCTGGGTCATGCGATCTCCTGCGCGTGGACAGCCGTCGGCGACGAAGACTTCGCGGTGATTCTTGCCGACGACCTGATTGACGGAAAACTGCGCCCGGCCTTGGCACAGATGCAGCGCGTCTACCAGGAATACGGCACCTCGGTCATCGCCGTGCAGCGTGTTCCGCAGGACGAGGTCCACAAGTACGGCATTGTTGAGGTCGAGCCGGTCGGACCAGGCCTGGGCGAGATCCGCGGCATTGTGGAAAAGCCGGACCCGGAGAATGCGCCATCGAACCTCGCCGTTGTCGGCCGCTATATCCTGACGCCCCGTATCTTCAAACTGCTGGAGTCCACCGAGCCGGGAGCCGGCGGAGAGATCCAGCTCACCGACGCCATCAGCGCGATGATTCAGGAGCAGACGGTGCTGGCCTACGAATTTGAAGGCAAGCGCTACGATTGCGGCAGCAAGCTGGGTTATCTCCAGGCCAACGTCGAACTGGGACTCAAGCACCCGGACCTGGCAGAAGAGTTCCGCGAGTACCTGGCCGACCTGACGTCTTCCTGGCCTCGCGACGGCAAATAGAGCGTACTTTCGTATGAACGAGCAGCCCCGCTTCGGCGGGGCTGCTTCGTTTTGCGCGCATTCCTTTTCGTTTTGCGGAAAGCGCCGCCGGGGGCGCGTTGGGATTGCATCACGCAACTGCTTGCTGTCATTCGTTTTTTTGTTGCGATTCAGAGAGTTGACGGAGGCCCCCGTATCCAAGTTCGCCTGCGGTCACGCTCACGTGTTTGCGCGGGTGGGTTCTGGCGAAAAGCGCTCGTATACTGCGCCGATCCATCTGGTGCAGAGGCCGAAATGACCGGCGAAAAGCTGCGACATTTTCTAGAAACATCTCCGATTTCCGGAGGCAATGGCGCCTGGGTCGAAGCCATGTACGAGCAGTACCTGGCCGACCCGGATTCAGTCGAGGCCAGTTGGCGCGACTATTTCAAGCAGATGGAAACCGGCGGCGCCCGGCATGACGTCGCGCATAGCCCGATTCAGCGCTCGTTCGCGGAGCTGGCCCGCGCCAAGCCGGTGGTCAGCGTCGGCAAGGGCGGAGGGCTTTCCGCCCAGGCCGCATCGAAGCAATCGTCGGTGCTCCGACTCATCAACTATTACCGCGTGCGCGGGCACCAGGCTGCCAAGCTGGACCCCCTCGGCCTGGCCAATCAACCTCAGGTTCCTGATCTGGACCCGGCTTTCCATGGGCTTGGTAGCTCGGACATGGAAAACGAGTTCGATACCGGCTCGTTGGCCACGGCCAACCGGATGAAGCTGCGCGAGATTATCGACGTTGTGAAGCGCGTGTACACCGATTCGATCGGTGCCGAGTACATGTACATCACGGAAACGCAGCAAAAGCGCTGGATCCAGCGTCGCCTGGAAGGCACGATCGACGATCTGCGGCTGACGCCTGATGAACAAAAGGAAGTGCTCAAGCAGCTGACCGCCGCCGAGGGCATCGAGCGCTACATGCACACGCGCTACGTCGGCCAGAAACGCTTCTCACTCGAGGGTGGCGATTCGCTGATTCCAGCCCTGGACGAGTTGATTCGCCGTGCCTCGGCGCACGAGGTCGAAGAAGTCGTCATCGGCATGGCCCATCGAGGTCGATTGAACGTGCTGGTCAACGTGCTCGGCAAATCGCCCAAGGACTTGTTCGACGAATTCGAGGGCAAGGTCACGGCCGAGGACCTTAGTTTTTCCGGGGACGTGAAGTACCACAAGGGCTTTTCCAACGACATCGAAGTGGACGGTCGCCGTGTGCACATGGTGCTGGCATTCAATCCGTCACATCTGGAAATCGTGAACCCCGTGGTCGAGGGCTCGGTGAAGTCACGCCAGCATCGGCGCGGTGATGAGCGGGGCAACACGATTTTGCCGGTGCTGGTTCATGGCGACGCCGCCTTCGCCGGGCAGGGCGTGGTGATGGAGACCTTGCAGCTGTCGCAGGCCAAGGGCTATGCGACCGGCGGCACGGTGCATTTCATCGTCAATAACCAGGTTGGCTTCACGACCAATAACCCGATCGAAGTGGCGCAGCGTGAACACGCGCGCACATCGCTGTATTCCACCGACATCGCCAAGATGCTGGAAGCTCCGGTGTTTCATGTGAACGCGGACGATCCGGAAGCGGTGGTCTTTGTGACTCGTCTGGCGATGGATTTTCGGTCCGAGTTCCACAAGGACGTGATCGTCGATCTTGTCTGCTACCGACGCCACGGCCACAACGAGGCCGATGAACCTGCCGTCACGCAGCCGAAGATGTACGAAATCATCAAGGGCCATCCCACCCCCAGGGCCATCTACGCCAAGCGACTGGAAGAAGCCGGCGTGATCGATGGCAAGGAAGCGGATCAGCTCAATGCCGACTACCGCAACGGCCTGGATAACGGCGAGAACATCGCCCGCAACACGTTGGGGATGGTCGGTAACCAGTTCACGGTGAACTGGGGCAAATACGTCAACGGCCATTGGGACGCGTACTGCGAGACGAATGTCCCGGCCGAACAGATGAAAGGCTTGGCCGACAAGCTGCTGGACGTGCCGGACGGCTTCACGCTGCACAACCGCGTCGAACGGATCATGAAGGACCGCCGGAAGATGGCGGCCGGTGGCCTGCCGATCGACTGGGGTTTCGCCGAGACCATGGCCTATGCGGGCCTGATTGATGACGGGTTCCAGGTGCGGCTCAGTGGTCAGGATTCGGGGCGCGGCACGTTTTTCCATCGCCAGTGCCGCCTGATCAATCAGAAGGATGGCGAAGTTCACGTCCCGCTGCGCACGGTCGGGCAGCCCGAACAGTTCGTGATTAATGACACGCTGCTGTCCGAAGAGGGCGTGCTCGGCTTTGAATACGGGTATGCGACCGCACAGCCGGAAACGCTGGTGATCTGGGAGGCGCAGTTTGGCGATTTCGCTAACGGCGCACAGGTCGTCGTGGACCAGTTCATCGCGTCTGGCCACGCCAAGTGGGCACGCGTCTGCGGCCTGACGATGCTGCTACCTCACGGTTACGAAGGCCAGGGGCCGGAACATTCGTCGGCCCGCCTGGAGCGTTACCTGCAGCTATGCGCCGCCGACAACATGCAGGTCTGCGTGCCATCCACGCCCAGCCAGTTCTTCCACATGCTGCGGCGTCAGCTCAAGCGTGATTACCGGCTGCCGCTGATCGTGATGACGCCGAAGAGCTTGCTCAGGCACAAGCAGTCGGTCTCCTCGCTGGAGGATCTCCAGCAAGGACGCTTCGAAACCATCATCGACGACAAGGGCATCGAGGACAAAGCCGCCGTCCGGCGCATCGTGCTGTGCAGCGGAAAGGTGTACTTCGACCTGCTGCAGAAACGCGAGGAGCTGGAGCTCCAGAACCAGGTCGCCCTGGTTCGGATCGAGCAGCTGTACCCGTTCCCGCGCGATGAATACAAGGCCATTCTCGCGCGCTACGGCAATGCCAGCGAAATCGTCTGGTGCCAGGAAGAGCCCGAGAATCAGGGTGCCTGGTACCAGATCAAGCATCGCCTGCTGAACTCGCTGGGCGAGCGTCACGTCATGTTGTATGCCACACGAGCAGGGTCTCCCTCTACCGCAACGGGCTATCACAAGGTCCATGTGCAGGAGCAGGAGGAGCTGGTTCGCGAGGCATTGGAATCCGGCAATCGGACACGGGGTGAGTAGGATGCCTTTCACCGCCTGTGGTCACGCATATGGAATTTGTTTGGAGACGGAATGAGTATTGAAGTCAAAGTCCCGGCCCTGCCTGAGTCGGTTACCGAAGCCACCGTGGCAGTCTGGAACAAGAAGCCGGGTGATCGCGTGTCTCGCGACGAGAACATCTGCGAGCTCGAAACCGACAAGGTCATGCTCGAAGTGCCCGCTGTTGCCGATGGCGTGCTGAAAGAGATCAAGGCCGAAGAAGGCGCCACGGTGGGCTCTGGCGACGTGATCGCCGTGCTCGAAGAGGGTCAGGGCGGTGGTGATACCGATGACTCGGGTGCCGACGCCGACGAACAATCCGGTGAGTCCGAGGCGCCATCCGGGGAAGGCGAGGATAGTCCGCCGCTCAGCCCTGCCGTTCGCAAGCTGGTCGCCGAACACGACCTCGACCCGAGCAAGATCAAGGGCACGGGCAAGGGTGGTCGCATCGTCAAGAGCGACGTTGAAGACTACTTGGCGTCGAAGACCGACGACGCTGGCAAGTCCGACGAGGCCGGCCAGGCAGGCGAAAAGACCTCCAAGCCTGCACCGCAGGCCGAGCAGGTGAGCGTGCCGTCTGGCGACCGTGTGGAGCAGCGGGTACCGATGACCCGCATCCGCAAGCGCATCGCGGAGCGCCT
>JAGLCS010000110.1 GCA_023146115.1 Abyssibacter sp.
AGTGCGCGGCGATGCCTGACTCGGAAATATGGTGCATGTCCCGGGTGCGAATCTGCACCTCGATCTTGATTCCACCGGGTCCGACCAGCGTCGTGTGCAGCGACTGGTAACCGTTGACCTTCGGCGTGGCAACGAAATCATTGAATAGCTCGCCGATGGGCTTGTACACGTGATGGACCACACCCAGCGCCCGGTAGCAGTCGTCGATTCGCTTGACGATTATCCGGAAGCCGTAGAGGTCCATGACGTCGAGAAAACGCAGATGCTTGCGTCGCATCTTGAGATAGATGCTGTAGAGGTTTTTCTGACGGCCAACCACCGAGGCGCCGATACCTTCATCACGCAACGCTTTTGAAAGCGTCTGCTCGACTTCACGGACCAGATTCCGGCGATTGCCGGACACTTCGGCGACGGCGCGGTCCAGCACGCTATAGCGATTGGGGTAGAGATTGGCGAACCCAAGGTCCTCCAACTCCACCCGCATGGTGTGAATACCCAGACGCTGTGCAATGGGCGCGTAGATATCCAGCGTTTCCCGCGCGATCTTCCGGCGTTTCGGATGCGGCATGGACCCTAGGGTCCGCATGTTGTGCAGTCGGTCCGCCAGCTTGACGAGGATGACGCGGATATCCTGCGTCATCGCAAGCAACAGCTTGCGGAAACTCTCGGCCTGGACCTCTGCCTTGGTCTGGAACTGTGCGCGATCGAGCTTGGATACGCCGTCGACCAGCGCCGCGACATCACGACCGAAGTGCCCGGACACCTCCTCCAACGTAACGTCCGTGTCCTCGACCACGTCGTGCAGGATCGCCGCCATCAGGGTCGTGTGATCCAGATGCATTTCGGCCAGGATTCGCGCCACGGCCAGCGGGTGATAGATGTACGCCTCGCCGGACTTGCGGTACTGCCCTTCGTGCCGCTCCGCACCGAACTGGTAGGCGTACTGCACCTCGTCCACCTGCTCCTGCGGCAGGTAGGTTTCCAGCACCTCGCGCAACGCCTCGATCCCGAATTCACGGGAGATCCGCTGATTGCGGATGGCATTGTTGAGACGACCGAGCATCAGGGAACTATATAAGACCGACGAGCGGTTGGGGTGGCTGACGACTCAGGTCGGTCACGCATACGAAAACGCCCGCAGGTCGCGGGCGTTTCTCGATCATTCAGCAGAGGGTCTGACGACTCAGGACTCCGGACCCGGATCCAGGTTGGCGAGTTCCATCTTCACCCGAGGAATCAGCGGCAGGTCGTCTTCGTGAAGCACGCTTTCACCCACACGGCCTTCACCAATCTCGCGCAGCGCCACCACGGTGGATTTGTCGGTGCCCCACGGAATGCTCGGCTCGGCGCCGCGCGCGAGCTGGCGGGCGCGCTTCGAGGCGACCAGCGTCAATTGAAACTGGTTGGGAATCTGTTCGAGGCAATCTTCTACGGTTACACGTGCCATGGACTGTCTGCGGCTGCGCTGGAAAAGAGGCGGGATTCTACGCAGATCCGGCGGGATTGACCAGCGACCGCGCCAATTCACCGACCGGG
The DNA here is from genome assembly GCA_023146115.1 of Abyssibacter sp. Taxonomy (GTDB): domain Bacteria; phylum Pseudomonadota; class Gammaproteobacteria; order Nevskiales; family OUC007; genus Abyssibacter. The sequence goes on from JAGLCS010000110.1 coordinate 1,537, forward strand.
CCGGACTCCGCCTGGACACGACGCAACCGCGCCGCGCGGAAGACAGCAACCAACGCCCGCGCAGCCACATCGAAGTCGTCGTTGACGATCACATAGTCGTATTCCTGCCAGTGCGACATCTCCGCAACGGCGTCACGCATTCTCCGCTCGATGACGTCGTCGCTGTCCTGGCCGCGGCTGGACAAGCGCGCGCGGAGCGCATCCGTCGACGGCGGCAACACATAGATCAACACGGCGTCTGGATAGGCAGCCTTGACCTGCCGCGCGCCCTGCCAGTCGATGTCGAGCACGATGTCTTCGCCAGCATCCAGAGCCTGCAGGGTGCGCGCGCGGCCTGTCCCATAGCGGCGATCAAACACCTGGGCGTGCTCCAGAAACGCGTTCGCTTCGGCCATCTCCAGAAAGGCCGAGTCGTCGACAAAGTGGTAGTCCTGCCCATTGCGCTCACCCGCGCGCGGCAGCCGCGTGGTGTAGGACACGGAAAACGACACGACATGGCCATCCCCCGCCAACTGGTCGATGGCGGCATGCGTCAGGCTGGTTTTTCCGGCGCCCGAGGGCGCTGAGACGACAATCAGTGAACCCTTCAAAGTAGTTCTCTCAAATCCGGCGCGGGCTTGGCCGGAAGCTTATCGGAGGCGCCAGGGCTTTGCCGGCGCACGCGCGGCCTCTGCCCAATTCTTTCAAAAGAGAACGATTCTTATTATCAAATCAAGTTTCGACGTCGATAGCGCAAGAATTCCGTGCGTCACAACCGGAAGTCAGCCCATTGCCGGCCCATCTGCGAGTTTAGGGATAAGTGTCCCAAACGCCGCGCGAGGCCGACTAACTCCATAGCGACCAATGCCTTAACAAACGCTGGGACACGATCGGGGAATCCCCCGGTGGCCGGATTCCGACACGCATCACGTATTCCCAACACGGCCCCATGAAATGTGAACCGTTTCAAGATAAGTTCACCAACTTCGCGCAATACTCGGGTCCGCAATGGGGATTCTCGACCCGAGTCGATAGTTGCGCACAGGGAGCTTGCGATGATCCAGAAGGGACTGATCGCCGCCGTCGCGATGCTGACGTGCAGCGTTGTCTGGGCACAGGATGATCTGCTCGACGGCGGATTGCTGGAAGGTGATCTGCTCGAAGCATCGTCCGAACAAGATGATGACGCGCTGCTCGGCGACGACAGCCTGCTCGAAGGCGACGACCTGCTCGGCGGCAGCGATGATTTACTGGGTGACTCCGGCGGCCTGCTTGATGGCGACTCGGACCTGCTGAGCGGCGAACCGCCGGCCGCGGCCGAAGCCGACACGACCGACGTTGCCAAGACCGAACCGGAAAGCGACGAGCTAACGCCTGACCAGATCCACCGGCTGCTGTTCGAGGAAGAGGAATACCCTTCGGCCAACACCTGCGGCACCTGCCACCCGGTGCAGTTCGAGCAATGGGCAGTGTCTCAGCACGCCTATGCGCAGATTTCCCCCGTCTACATGGCGATGCAACGCACGATCAACGCGCAGACCAGCAGCACCAACGGCGACTTCTGCATTCGTTGTCACACCCAGATCGGCATGAACAAGGGCGAATCCCCGTTCATCTCCAACCTGGATCGTCACCCCGCTTCCAGCGAAGGCATCACCTGCGTGGTCTGCCATCGGCTCAGCCAGCCTTACGGCAAGGTCAGCGGACGCGTGGCACTGGAAACGGGCGACCTGACCGCACCTGTCTACGGCCCGACCGACGGGCAGGTGTTGCAGGCGACCATCGATGGGTCAGGCGGCACCTTGACGCCCGACCCCGACAAGTCCGGCCGCAAGATTCACGGCGGGGTGCGCACCTTCGAATACATTGGCGAATCCGGCTTCTGCGGTGTCTGCCATGACGTGAACCTGTTCAACGGCTTCCGCCTGGAAGAGGCTTTCTCGGACTACAAGCAATCCCCCGCCGCCGCAGAAGGCACGAGCTGTCAGGACTGTCACATGGGCACGGTACAGGGGAAGGTCAGCGACTACGCCTATGGCCCTGCGGCGATGATCGGCAGCAAGCCGACGCCGGACCGCAAGCTCACGAATCACTTCTTCGCCGGGCCTGACTATTCCATCGTCCATCCGGGCATTTTTCCGCACAATATCGAAGCGACCAAGCTCGCCACGCCGCGCGACTGGCTGAAGTTCGACCATGAAGCCGGCTGGGGTACTGACGCGTTCGAGGACAGCGCTCCGGACGACTACGAGTTCCCCGAGCGCTGGCGCGCCATCGATGACCGCTACGACGCCCGCGCGATCATCGACGAGCAGTTCGAGCGCCTGGAATGGGCACGGACCAAGCGACTGGAAGTGTTGCGCAATGGTTTCGGCCTGAGCGAGGTGTCGGTCACCCGTCAGACGGATCGCCAGCTCAAGTTCGAGCTGGACGTGAAGAACATCATGAACGGCCACAGCGTGCCGACGGGTTTTGATGCCGAGCGTGTGATCTGGCTATACGTGGCCGTGAAGGACGCAGACGGCAAGATCCTCATGGAGTCGGGTGACCTCGACCCGAATGGCGATGTCCGCGACTCGCATTCGATCTATGTCCACAACGGCGAGCTGCCGCTGGACACGCAGCTGTTCAACATGCAGTCGAAGTTCATCACGCGGAATGTCCGCGGAGGCGAACGCGAACAGGTGCTCACCGTGAACTACTCCGTGGACCCGCTGCCGTTCATTCGGCCCAGCACCTCATCGACGATTCTCACCGGGCAGCCAGCCGGGGCACGCAAGCACCGCCACGTGCTGTCACCCGGGGCCAAGCGCACCGCGACGTATCGCAGCGAACTCAATGGCAATGGTCCATACACCGTGACCGCAGAACTCAAAGCCGCGATGGTGCCCGTGAATCTGGTGGCCGAAATCCAACACGTGGGGTTCGACTACGGCATGAGCCCGCGTGATGTAGCCGACGGCGTGGTCGCCGGCCACATGGTGATCTGGGAGCGCAAGCTCGAAGTCGGGGGTGCGACTGTCGCCCAGGCGGGCCACGAGTAGCCGGGGGCAGGAGCGATGATCAGGGGAATGAGCAACGTGATGAACGCGGCGGCACCGACCATCATCGCAGGGGCGCTGGGCCTGCTGGCGGTTTGCGGGACCACTTGGGCTGCAGGTGGTAGCAGCCGCTTCTCGGACGATCCCGGCGAGTATCTCGGGGATGAGGAACTGCCCAAGCTGACACCGCCGATCGTCGAACTGGGCGGCAAGTTCCTGGGGCCGGGCAATATTCCGCATGGCTTCCAACTACCCGGCGGCGCCGTCTGGCAACCGCAGTTCTGGGTCTACGGGACCTTCCGGTCCGCGTTGCAGAGCTTCGACAACGAGGCCGGCACCGGGCGCAGCGAACTGGTCAACCGACTAGATCTGTTTGGCAACCTGCAACTGTCCGGCAGTGAACGCATTCTGGTGGGCATCCGCCCGCTCAATGACGGGGCAAACTTCACCGGCTGGCAGTACGACCCGGACCGAACCGACGCATTCGAGGACCACACCAACGCCGACATCACCACCCTGTTCTTCGAGGGCGATTTCGGCGAGGTCTTTCCGGGGCTGGACCCCAGCGATCGGCTGGACCTCGACATCGGATTCTCCATTGGCCGTCAGCAGATCACCTTCCAGGACGGGTTCCTGATCGACGATCGCCTGGATGCCGTCGGGCTGACCCGTAACAACCTGCGGTTCCCCAGTCTCGGCTGGCTGAACAATCTGCGGGTGACCTTTCTGTACGCCTGGGATGAAATCGATCGCGATGACAATGCCGACGATGACGGCGCCCGGTTGTATGCCCTGTTCACCCAGTGGGACACGGTGTTCGGGAACCGGTTTTCCAGCACCTTCGATCTCGATATCGCAGTGGTCGACGGCACGGAAGGTCGCGGTGATCTGTTCGTCGGGGGCATTAGTGCGGTGCAGCGATTCGGCCTGATCAATTCGACCATCCGCATCCTGCACTCGGACGACTTCGGCAAGGACGGTCTCGACCTGCCCTCCTCAGATAACGGTCAGCTCTACTTCACAGAGTGGTCGCTCACACCGCACCACACCCACAACCTGCTGTACGCCAATGCGTTCTGGGGCGAGGACAACTTCTCGTCCGCCGCGCGTGACCCCCTGGCCGGTGGCCCGCTGGGGCGCACCGGAATCACCTTCGCTGCGCGCGGTATTGGCTCGTTTCCGGCGCCTTTGGGCAATCGCACCGACAACGCCTGGGGCGTGGCATTGGGTTACCAGATGTTCTGGAATGCCAATCGCACCCAGCTCATCGTCGAGACGGGGCGCCGTGGCAATCATGAGATCTCGGACAGCGACACCTCGGCCCTGTCGTTCCGGTTGCAGCAAGCGATCGGTCGTCGCGTGATCTTGCAGTTCGGCGGCTTCGCCTCAGCGGCCGATACCGGACAGGATCAGCAGGGCATCCGCGCCGAACTGGTGGTGAAACTCTGATGGACTGGCTGCTCGCACCCGTGACCGCACAACTGATCGGCGCCTTGCTCGTCATCGGCGCCATGCTGCATCTGGCCTCGGCCCTGCTCCAGGCCCGGCGCGATGCTGCCCGTGCCCGGACGGTCCACGATCAGCGGCTGCGGCTGCTGGACCAGCAGCTGGCCGGCGCCGCGGCCAAGCGCCAGCTTGCCGTTCGCGACGCCGAGGGTGGGTGGTCCGGCTCTCGCAAGTTCCGCGTCGCCCGCAAGGTACCGGAAAGCGACACGGTCACCTCCTTTTACCTGGTGCCTCACGATGGCAAGGCGTTACCAGCATTCAAGCCGGGGCAGTTCCTGACCTTCCAGCTCAAGCTACCGGACCGGGCGAAGCCGCTAGTCCGTTGCTATTCGCTATCCGACAGCCCCAGTGAACCCGACCACTACCGGATCTCGGTCAAGCGGCTCGATCCGCCGCCGAAGAACCCCGAGGCACCCCCGGGTCTGTCGTCCAACTTCCTGCACCTGCAGGTGCAGGAAGGCGAAATTCTGGATGTGAAAGCGCCTGCGGGCGATTTTTTCCTTGATCTGGAGGAACGTCGCCCGGTTGTGCTGATTGGCGGCGGCGTCGGCATCACCCCGGTGTTCAGCATGCTCAAGGCGGCCTGCGCAGCTGGTTACGATCAGGAAATCTGGTTTTTTAGCGGCGCGCGCTTCGGCGCCGAGCAGATCTACAAGGATGATCTGCGCGCGCTGGAAGCCGAACACGAAAACGTCCGCGTCTGTCTCTGCTACAGCAACCCGACGGACGACGAGCAGGTCGGCGAGCACTTCCATCACCAGGGGTATGTCGGCGTCGAGTTGTTCCAGAAACTGCTGCCGTCCAACAACTACGTGTTCTACATCTGCGGGCCGCCGCCGATGATGGCCGGCGTCACCGCTGACCTGGCCGAGTGGGGTGTCCCCAAAGCCGATATCCGCATGGAAGCTTTTGGTCCAGCGTCCATCAAGAAGACCGAAGCGGCCCCGCCGCCCGCCGCCGACGCACCGACCTTAGCGGTGGAGTTCGCCCATAGCGGGAAAACAGTGAACTGGTCTGGCGCAGATAGCCTGCTGGAATTGGCCGAAGCGCATGACATTGTCATCGATTCCGGTTGCCGCGCCGGCAACTGCGGCACCTGCGTGACCGCCGTCCGATCAGGCTCGGTCGACTATCCCTCCCCGCCATCCGCGGCGCCGGACGCCGGCTCCTGCCTGCCCTGTATTGCACGTCCGACATCGAATGTGGTGCTGGATGCCTAACCTGCGACAGAACACCCTGACCTCGCCCGTCCCCCGGAGACTCGACCGATGACTCGTCTATTGCTCGCCATCACCATCCTGGCTGCCAGCGCTTGGGCAGGCCCGTCTGCCGTGCACGCCCAGGAACTTCGCCTGGACCCGGACAAGGTCATGGGACCTACGGCCTGCGGCGATTGCCACGAAGCCTCGATCGCCGCCTGGCGCGATACACACCACTTTTCCACGTTCAAGGACATGCCGCGCACCGCCGAGGCCCGCGATATCGCCGACAAGCTGGACATCAAACGCATCAAGGCCGAGGGCGAGTGCGTCTCCTGCCATTTCACCTCGAAGATGGAGGACGGCGACGTCGACACCATCGGCGGCATCACCTGTGAGTCCTGTCACGGGGCGGGCAAGGACTGGATCGAGATTCATAGCGACTTTGGTGGCAAGGACGCAACGGCCGAGAACGAGTCCGAAGCGCATCGCACGCAGCGCTGGGCCAAATCCGAGGCTGCCGGCATGATCCGCCCTGGCGACCTCTACAAGCTCGCCGAGAATTGCTACCAGTGCCACACGGTCCCGAAGGAAAATCTCGTCAACACGGGCGGTCACCCGGCGGGGAGCAACTTCGAACTGGTGGCCTGGAGCCAGGGCGAGGTGCGGCATAACGTCTGGTACAACGATGGCGCTGGCAACGCCGAGGCTTCTCAGAACCGCAAGCGGGTGATGTTCCTGGTGGGCCAGGCACTGGATCTGGAATACGCCCTGCGCGGCGTTGCCAAGGCCACCCAGAAGGCGCAGTACGCCGTGCAGATGGCCAAGCGAGCCAAGCGCTCCGCGCTGCGCATCAAGGCCATCTCGGACGCTGGAGTGAGCATCCCCGAGGTCGGTGAACTGCTGAAGATCGCCGGTTCGGCCAAGGTCTCCCTGAACAACGAGGCCGCACTCACCGCCGCTGCCGACAAGGTCGCTGTCCAGGCGAAGGCCATCGCCAGCAACTACGACGGCAGCGAGCTCGCCGCTCTCGACGGTCTATTGCCGTCAGCGGATGCTTACAAGGGCACGGTCTACGCGCCGTAACCGTGGCCGAGTCGATTCTCACCAAGGATCTGCGGGCCAGCGGGCCCGCACCCGTGTCGTCCATCCCCCCGCCCCAGCGTTGGTCCCAGCCCTTCGGTGAGGGAATGGGCGAGCGGGATGTGCAGCGGGTGCTAACGATGGAGCCCTTTGTCAGCATGGATCCGGCGCGTTTCCGGGCGCCGATCACGCTGGAAGGCATTGTGCGCAACGACACGCGTCTGCGGCGGGTGGCCCGGGGCGAGATCATCGTGCGCGCCGGTGATTACGGAAATTCGGCATTTCTAATCGTGCAGGGGCGCGTACGCGTGATCCTGCCTCCCGGCCTCCCGGAGGAATCACTGGGGCGGGCACGCCCCAAACAGAAGAACTGGCTGCAAGCCGTCGCACAGCTATGGAAGAACCCGCCGCATCCGGAGGCACGTGATGCATCGCGGTATGTCTCCGAGCCGGAAACCAAGGCGCCCTCACCGGCGCGGCTCATCGTGCAGGATGCGCAGGGGCGTCCGCTCAACGAGCATCTGCTACCGGCCGGCGGAGACGATGAGGTTCGCATCGGACGCGGCGCCGACAACGACCTGATTCTGGACGATTCGACGGCATCCTCATCACATGCCCGGATCCACGCCACGGAACTGGGCTGGGAAATCGTCGATCTCGGCAGCTCCAACGGCACCTTTGTCGGCGGCGACCGCGTCGAACGCCATGTGCTGGGTGGCGGCGATGACATCAAGATCGGACGCAGTCGCATCCGGTTCGTCGGCGAGGGTGATCTGGACCAGACCTCGATGCTGAGCACCCGGATTCTCAACCCGGAGACCATCGACGAACAATGGAGCAACACCGTCGTCGAGAACCTGACGCATGTCGGTGCCGATACCAGCCACACCTTCGTGCAGGACATCCCGGCGGTACTCGACCACACGCAATCGGCGGTCCTGCAAACCGGCACCGTATTCGGCGAGATCGCCGCGCTGGGCCGCACGCAACGCACCGCCACCGTCTTCGCCGAAGATGATTCCATTTTGCTGGAGATCCGCTGGCAGGGGCTGCGCGATCTGCGCAAACGCGACAATGCATTTCGCAAACACGTCGAAGACCTTTATCGGGCCAACAGCCTGATCACCCATTTGCGGGCGACGCCGCTGTTCAGCCATCTCTCCGACGATGTCATTGACGAGATCGGCCAGCAGACATTGTTCGAGAGTTTCGGCGAGTTTGACTGGCACACCAGCTACCAGCGCCTCGCCGACCAGCCCGAAGCGCAGCGGCTGAAGATCGAGCCGGAAATCGTGCGGGCGGGCGACTATCCGGACGGACTGCTGCTGGTCCGCTCGGGTTTTGCACGCGTGACACGCCCGCTGCACAAGGGCCAGCAAACCGTTAACTATATCGGTCGAGGAGCGGTGTTCGGCCTTGATGAACTGCTCGCCGGCTGGAACGGCTCCGGCCAGTCGACCTATCGCCACTCGCTACGAGCGGTCGGGTACGCCGACGTGCTGCGCGTACCGACCAGCGTGATCGAAACCCACGTCCTGCCGAATCTCACAGACGCGCAACTCAAGCATATCCGCCGGATGCAGGCCGAAACGCTGAAGGATTCACTGGCAACCCATCAGCCTCGCGGCGAAGCGGCATCCGTTGAACCCCTAGAGGTGCGGACCACCGGCGACGACGACGCCCTGGTCGAGACGCTGGTCGACCGCCACCTGATCAACGGCCGGGCTGCGATGCTGATCAATCTCGATCGCTGCGTGCGCTGCGATGCCTGCACCGACGCCTGCGCCGTTGGCCACCAGAACAATCCGCGGTTCAATCGCCATGGACACCGGCACGACTCGCTGATGATCGCCAATGCCTGCATGCATTGCGCCGATCCGGTCTGCATGATTGGCTGCCCCACCGGCGCCATTCACCGCTCGTCCGAGCAAGGCCAGGTTGTCATCAACGACGACACCTGCATCGGCTGCGCCACCTGCGCCAATAGTTGTCCCTACGACAACATTCGGATGGTCGAGGTCCGAAACGAACGCGGGGATTTCGTCCAGAACAGTGCCACGGGCGCCCCGGTGATGAAGGCGACCAAATGCGATCTGTGCATCGACCAGCCTGGCGGGCCAGCCTGTCAGCGTGCCTGCCCGCATGATGCGCTGGAACGCGTGGACATGCGTGATCTGCCCAACCTGCTGGACTGGCTGCACCGATGATGCGGTTCGCCAAGCGGCGGCAGGCCAATCTGACGACCTGGGCGATTGTCGTGCTCATCGCTGGCGTGCTGTTCGCCGCAGTGTCGGCAGGCCTGACGCGAGCATCCTTCTGGACCGGCTGGCTGCTGATGGCCGCCGTGGTGCTCCTCAGTCTCTACTCACAGCGCAAACGCCTGTCGATGTTGCCGATCGGTCGCGCGGCCGTCTGGCTGCAACTCCATGCCTATACCGGTGCATTCGCCATCGTCGTCTTCGTGGCACACACCGGACTGTCGCTACCCGATGCACCACTGGAGTGGCTGCTGTGGCTGAGCTTTGTCGGAACCGCCGGCAGTGGCCTGGCTGGTCTGTACTGGTCGCGCACGCTGCCACCACGGCTGGCCAATGCTGACGAAGAGCTCATTTTCGAACGCATTCCGCTGTTCGCCGCGCGCCTGCGGCAACGCGCCGAGCAACTCGTCGTCGACGCGGCAGCACAAACTGATTCTCCGCTGCTTGGCGAACATTACCGGACGCATCTGGCCGAGCTGTTTATGGCGCCGCAGTGGCGTTGGCGCCATCTCGGGCCGACGCATTACGTGACCCGACAGCACGACCGACTGATTGCGTTGGAACGCTACCTGGCCGACGACGAAAAACCGTTCGCCCGGGAGCTCGCCGGCCTTTGCCGGCAGAAATCCGACCTGGACATGCATTTCACCGTGCAGGGCCTGCTCAAGGCATGGTTGTTCGTCCACGTTCCACTGACGGCAGCGATGCTGCTGCTCGCGGTGCTGCACCTGGTCGCCGCTCACGCATTCGGGGGCGCCTGAACGTGAGCGAACGACTGCAAGGGTTTGACTACCAGTCCAGCCCCTACCACCGACCGAACCAGAAGTGGGTTTGCGGCCGCCTGGGCAGCGGCGACTGCTGCACCATCGGCCCAGACCCCAAGGGGCACTGCGGCGCAGGCCCGCAATGCAAACCGGTACGGGATGGCGACCGCTGGCGCTGCACCCGTGGCCCGCTGCACGGCGGGCCCTGCAACAACGGGCCACAGGCAGACGGAATCTGCGCCTGTCTGACGCCGCCATGCCGCCCCAAGCGCAGCTGGAAATACCGCCGTAAGCTGGCGGTGCGCAGCACGCTGACGGCGACGCTGGGGTTGATCGTCCTGGCTTTGGCAGGGACCTGGGCCGGCAGCATGGTCGAGCCCGGCCATCTGGCCGCCGCCCATTCCACCATCGACGACTGCGAGTCCTGCCACGCCACGACCGGCCGCAGCGCATCGGCCTGGCTGGCCGCCGCCTTTGGTCAGCACCCGAATCTTCCGGTCGACACCCAGCATGCCTGCCTGACGTGCCACGATGTCGGCGAGGCGCCGCTGGCCCCGCATAGCCTCGCCACGCTGCCAACAGCCGGCCCCGCCCAGGGCAGCACGCTCGGGCCGTGGACCGTCGAGTTGAACCGCATGGTGTTTCCCGACCCGGAAACCCCCATCGCCTGCGGAACCTGCCACCAGGAACACGAAGGCGCCTCGGCGGATCTTCGCGCGGTACCTGACAGCCAGTGCCAGGTCTGCCATGACCAACGATTCGGCAGTTTTGTCAGCGGCCATCCTGAGTTCTCGGACTATCCGTACGACCGAAGAACGCGAATCATCTTCGATCACGCCAGCCATTTGGGAAAACACTTTGCGGATGAACCGGAGCAGGCACCGCAAAGCTGCTCGGGTTGCCATGTCACCGCGACCGACGGGCGCACCATGGAGGTCCGCGGCTTCGACGACAGCTGCGGCGCCTGCCATGCTGGCGACATCGCAGGCAATGCCTTGGCGGGCCCCAAGGGAGTCGCCGGCCTCGCGGTGCCGGGGCTGGACCTGACGCTGGTCGAAAACATTGGCCAATGGCCCGAGTTCGCCGATGGCGACCTGACCCCGATGACCGAACTGCTGTTGATGGGCGACCCGGAGTACGCCTCGGTCCGGGATACCCTGGCCGATGTGGATTTGCTGGATCTGGATTCTGCGACGCCCGAGCAGCGCGGCGCGGCCACGACGCTGGCCTGGCAGTTCAAGGCCCTGGTCGACGCCATCCAGTCCAAAGGCAGCCAAGCAGTGGTGCAGCGGCTCGAAGCAGCCCTGGGACACCCGCTCACAACCGATGAACAGCGACGCCTCACCGGCCTGCTGCCAGCCTCGCTGGTGGATACCGCGCAGGCGCAGTGGTTCCCGTCCTTGACTGACGAACTGAACAATCATCGTGCAGGCAACGCGCCGGCCACCGAGGCCGTCAGGCCGATGGCCGACGAGCCGGAAGCTGATGACGACAACGACGCTGCTGTCGCCGACGACGAGTTCGATGCGCTGTTCTCGGAAGACAGCGACGAAGGCTTCGGCGACCTCTTCGCCGACGATACGGGCGACGAATCCGGAGACCTGTTTGGTGGTGACCTGTTCGGCGGCGGCGACGTGGGTGATCCCTTCGCCGATCCGCAAGAGGACGCCAGCCCAGAACCCGAAGTCGCGACGATCAATCACGAAGAGCGCATGGCCCTGGGCGGCTGGTATCTGGACGAGTTCACGCTGCGCTACCGCCCTGCCGGCCATGCCGACCCGGTCGTCCGCACCTGGACGGAGCTCGCCACCCGGCAGCCCGCTGCCGAAGACTGGCTGGCCCCCGACAATCCCGGCGCCTGCACCCAGTGCCACAGCCTGGAATCCGATGCGTCTGGCGTAACCAGCGTGCAATGGTTGGCCAAGCGCATTCCGGCAACGGAACATCACTTCACCGAGTTCGACCACAGCACGCACTTCAGCCTGCTGGGCGATGCCGGTTGCGGAACCTGCCACCAGATCGACAACGAAGCGCCGTATGCGGACAGCTTCGATGGCCGCGACCCATCGCAGTTCACCAGCAACTTCGCCGCCCTCGAAAAAACCGTGTGTCTGGACTGCCACCAGCCTGATCAGGCCGGTACCGATTGCGCGTCATGCCACCGCTATCACGTGGGCGATTTCAAGGCGACGATGCCGAACACCCAGCTCTCACGCAGCCAGGCCACCCGGTAGGCGCTAGACCCGCCCGAGATCACACCGTCGCCGCCCGCCACCAGCACCGCAGCGGCCGCGGTGGGTCGCATCGCCCATCATTTCACCAGTCTGCGCACATATTCCGGTGAGGCAGCGTCACTGCGGACCGGTACACTACAGTTCTATGACAGCCACCGGGCAACGTGCCCGTGTCGTAATTCGAGCCGATCTCAATCGGCCGTTCTGGGAGGAGACAAATGATGCAGATCAACTGGCAGGCCGCCGTGCGTGCGGCTTTATTGGGGATGGTTCTTGCGCTGCTAGGCTGCGGCCCCGGTTCACCGCCGGCGGATGGCGGCGCCGACGGGAGCGCGCCTCCGATTCTTATCCTGTCGAACCGAGCCGACATGATCAGCGGCGGCGACGTGCTGGTAGAGATCGGCGTCGATGCGGATACGCCTTTGGATGCACTCAGCATCCGTCTGAACGGCGACGACGCCAGCGAGGCCTTTGCTCGGCGTGCCAACGGTCGTGTGATGGGACTCGTCGACACCTTGCGGCTGGGCGACAACACACTTGAGGTCGGGCTTGGCAACGCGCAAAGCCGAGCGGTCATCCGTAATTATCCAAACGAGGGCCCGATCTTCTCCAGGCCTGAGATTAAGCGGACACGATGCCAGGACGGGGCCACCGACCTCGCCTGCAACCAGCCGGCCGAGTACAGGTTTCTTTACCGACCCACGGCGCTAGTCGACATTCTGGAGCCGGTGCCGGGGATCTCGCTGGGCACCGACCTGCTGCCCTACGACCCGGCGAACCCGCCCGACGATGTGGCGATGACGACGACGCAGTCCGGCGAAACGGTGCCCTTCATCGTGCGCCAGGAACTGGGTTATCAGGATCGTGACCAGTACAAGATTCTGACCCTGTTCAATCCCGATGAACCCTGGGAACCCTGGGCTCCGCAGCCGCAATGGAATGGCAAGATGTTGATCACCCACGGTGGCAACTGCGGCGCCAGGTACACGCCCGGCAGTGCACCGCTGGATGACTATTCAGGCACCTTCGGCGACATTCCGCTGATCGAGCCCAGTTACATCTATGCCCTGGGCGAAGGCTACGCGGTGCTCTCGACGGCGCTGGCCAACACGGGCCACAACTGCGATGTCGCGCTGGCCGCCGAATCCATCATGATGGCCAAGGAGCGCTTCGTGGAGCAGTACGGCCCGTTGCGCTACGCCATCGGCACCGGTTGCTCGGGGGGTTCCATCGCCCAGCTGACCATCGCCAACGCCTATCCCGGCCTGTACCAAGGCCTGCTGACGATGTGTGCATATCCGGATTCACTGTCCGCCGGACTGCAGTTCTCCGACCTGCACCTGATGCGCAAGTACTTCGAAGACCCCAGCCGCTGGGCACCCGGGGTGATCTGGAATCCAGCCCTGTGGGGACCGGTCGAAGGCCACCTGACACACATCAATGCGGTGGTTGCCGACGAGGGCCTGTTCAAGGGCGCCACGCAGACCACCGGCAGTTGTTTCGGGGACAACACGTATGATCCGCAGACCAATCCCACCGGCCAACGCTGCGGGATTATTGAGTGGATCCCGCACATCCTGGGGCAACGCTCGCCGGACGTCTGGTCCCCCGTCGAGCAGCAGGTCGGTTACGGGTTCACCGGCATTCCGCTAGGCAACACCGGCGTCCAGTACGGCCTCAACGCCCTGCGTGCGGGCCTGATCACACCCGCGATGTTCGTGGACCTGAACGTCAAGATCGGGGGGCTCGATGTCGATATCCAGCCCCAGGCTGCACGCACCCAGGCCGATCACCCCGCCGTTGGCAATGCCTACCGCAGCGGCATGATCAACATGACCAACAACCTGGACACCGTGCCGATCCTGACCTTTGTGGGGCCAGATCCAGGCATCGCGCATGACGCACTCCACGCCTGGTGGATTCGCTGGCGCATCGAACGTGAACACGGCAGCGCCCGCAATCACGTGATGTGGGGCGGCCCGATCCCCTTGCTCGGCGATCTGGAATATGTCTACAAGGGCCTGGATGCGATGGACAACTGGCTGTCCCGCGTCGAAGCAGACGATGACGATCTTCCGCTGGCCGACAAGATTTCCCGCAACCGGCCTGGCGATGTGCAGGATCAATGTTCCTTGATTGGTGGGGAGCCGATTCTGGGCGAGGTCTGCATCGACCTGCTCCGGCCGCTCTATGCCTACGGCACGCCTCGCACGGTGGCCGGTGACACAGAAACCGCAGACAACTTCGATTGCCAGCTCAAGCCCATGGATCGCAATGACGACTATGGCCTGATCCCGTTCACCGACGCGCAGTGGGAGCAGCTTCAGGCCGTCTTCCCCGATGGGGTTTGCGATTACCGTGCGCCCGGCAAGGCCAAACAGAGCACCGTGGCCTGGCTGCGCTATTTCGATGAATCCGGCCGGATGATCGTCGGTGGCGAACCCTTGCCCGAGGCGCCGGCACGCTCGGACCTCGGAACGCGGTCAGCATCCTTCGTCTATCCCTTGAACGATCGCTAAATCACCACGCCAGTCCGCAATCCTGTGACGGACTGGCGGCAATCAGGATGGCTGAGTGTCACCATACGGCACTCAGCCAGATTGACCGGTCAGGATTCGCCGCAACCCCCAAGCGGCGAATCGCCCTGGGAGGAATCTCGTCGTGCAAATAAGATCGAACTCCCCGCTTCGTAACCCGCCACCGGACTACTGCCCGGCTGCAGCGGTGCGGTGGTTCACCGTCAAGAACGGTTACGACAAGGGAAAAACTCTTTTCTACTACGACCATGTGACCGGCCCTGGCGACCCGGTCGAGACCGTCCTCCTGGTCCATGGCAACCCCGAATGTTCATATACCTACCGACACATTCGGGATCGTCTGCAGTCATCCGACCACACACTGCGAATCATCGCCCTGGATCACATCGGGTTCGGCCTGTCCGATCAGGCCGACTACGAAATGGTCGACATGCACCACGCCGCCAATCTGATCCAGCTGGTGCGGCACTTGGATCTCACCGATCTCAGCCTCGTCGTCCATGACTGGGGCGGCCCGATCGGAATCGGCGCGCTGCTCGAAGAGCATTGGCGCGTCGCGAAACTAACGATCTTGAACACCACGGTGTTCCCCATGCCGGCCGCCGGCATGACCTATTCCAACTACCCGGTCTCTTGGTTCCCCTGGGCGAGCACGCCGAAACTCATACCCGATGCGCTATGGGGTGGCGTGGCCGCCTATGTCGTCTCCCACGCAGAACCGCAGAGCACGCCGGC
>JAGLCS010000111.1 GCA_023146115.1 Abyssibacter sp.
CCGCCCGGCACCGCCGAGCATGTCTGGTCTGAACCGCTGCGCAGCCGGCAGAACGCCAAAAGCTCGAAGCGCAACGTTCTGCAAACGCCGGTCTGGGGGCACGGATACCGGTACCACGACCCCAGGCACGGCGAGCAGGACAATCATGATTTCTACGAGAGCATCCAGACGAATCTGTCGAAACACTGGGGACCAGCGGGTCGCAACATCCCTGTCGGCGGTTTTTTCGGTCAATGGGACCCATGCGGCAAGAACGAAGTCATCGCCCAATGGCATCAGGCTCTTCCGCTGATGAAATCAGCCACTCACGTCTTTTCGGAGTGCGGGCACTTCATCGAAGAAGCCAAAGGGCCGGAGATTGCAGACGCCATTCTCCGCATGGTGGGAGATCCTTAGGGAAACAACAGACCCATCAGGACCGAGGCACCTCACGCGACACTTGGTCGCGCATTTGCTGTGGCGACATTCCGTTCTGCTTCCGAAACGCCCGGGTAAACGCGCTGTGCTCCGAGTATCCGAGCAACATCGCCACATCGGTGATCTGTAGTGTCGGGTTGACGTCAGTCCTTCACGGAACAACGCCGCATGAAATGAGTCCGCAGTCCGTGCAATGCGTTGCAGCAGACATCGCAGCGCCTGATTCACTGTGTTTCCAAACGTGGCGGCAAGATAGGCACGCCGCGACAACATGTCGCTTAAAATTGATATTAGCGACACGTTCTATTGATGTGTCGTTCGTTGCAACATATCCTGAAGACATGTCGACAAAAGCGAAAAATGATGCCATGTCGTGGCTGTCGGATCGTCCCTACAACGATTTGCCAAAGCTGCCGCCTTCCGGCGTGGAACTCGATAGTAAGCCTGTGCTGCTTCGGTGCATCCGTGCGCGCGCCGCACTGGCTCGGCTCGATCAGGCAACGGATCTGATCCCAAATCCGGCGATCCTGATCAACACGCTACCCGTTCTCGAGGCTAGGGCCAGCACCGAAATTGAGAACATCGTAACCACCAACGACGAGCTGTTCCGCTACCAGGAGTCGGACGACCACGACGATCCTGCCACCAAGGAGGCGCTGCGCTATCGGCATGCATTACTTGAAGGCTTTAGTAGCCTGAAAGGCCGCCCGCTGGTCACGGCGACCGCCGAAGCGATCTGCACGCGCATTAAAGGCGTCGACATGCGCGTACGCCGCGTTCCCGGAACCCGGCTAGAAAATGGCGCAGGTGAGGCGATCTACACCCCGCCCGAGGGAGAAGAGCAACTACGCGATCTTCTTGCGAACTGGGAGAGGTTCCTTCATGAGGAGGAGTATCTGGATCCGCTCATCCGCCTGGCGGTCGGTCACTACCAGTTCGAAGCGATCCATCCATTCACCGACGGTAACGGCCGGACCGGTCGCGTGCTCAACAATCTTTTCCTGATCGAAACCGGCCTGCTACGAAGTCCGATCCTGTATCTCAGCCGGTTCATCATCCAGCATAAAGCTGACTACTACCGGCTGTTGCTGGGCGTCACAGCAGATGGAGCCTGGGAGGAGTGGATTCTCTACCTGCTCAAAGGCATTGAAGAGACCGCTCTATGGACGTTGGCAAAGCTCCAAGCCATGCGGCAGCTATTTGATGCGACCGCGCAATACGTGCGTGAGCAGCGGCCAAAGATCTACAGCCATGAACTGGTGGAAGCGATCTTCGCTCAGCCTTACAGTCGGATCCGAAACTTGGTCGACGCAGACATCGTAGGGCGTCAGGCGGCGTCTCGATATCTCAAGGAGTTGGTCGAGATCGGCGTGTTGCATGAACAGAAAGTTGGCCGCGAGGTACTTTTTCTCAACCACCGACTACTGGCGTTGCTGACCGGGGAGGACAACAACGTGCCTGCCTTCAAATGAACAGGCCGGATGCCTTCACAACGTCGGCAAGTGGGACCCTGCTGACGTATTACGAGATTCTGGAACTCTGCCTGTTCGAAGTTCTGTCGCTGCGCTTGTCCGGTACTCAGTGAAACGGTGCGAGACATTACTCGACGTTCTGCACCTGCTCGCGCATCTGTTCGATCAGCACCTTGAGGTCGACGGCGGCGCGGGTGACTTCGGTGTCCTGTGACTTGGACCCCAGGGTGTTGGCTTCGCGGTTGAGTTCCTGGATCAGGAAATCCAGCCGCCGGCCGACGGGTTCACGCCGTTTGAGGATGGCGCGGATTTCCTGGGTATGCGCGTTGAGTCGGTCCAGTTCTTCTGCCGCGTCGGTTCGGTTGAGCAATAACAGGAATTCCTGCTCGATCCGGCTTTCGTCCAGCTCGGTCTTGAAATCGGCCAGCCGCTCACGCAGGCGGGCTTCCCATTCGGTTCGCAAGGCCGGCAGGCGGTCGGTGACCTGCACGACCAGGGACTCGATGCCGTCGGCGCGCTCGCACAGCATGGTGTCGATCTTGTCGCCTTCGCGCTGCCGGGCCTCGGCCAGCGCGTCGAGGCCGGCATCCAGCGATTCCAGCGCCGCGGTGTTCAAGGCCTCCTGATCCAGCTCGGCTTGCTGGACCACACCGGGCCAGGCAAGCACACGCAGCGGGTCGGGTGGCTGAACATCCATCGCCTCCGAAACCTGACGGATGCCGCTGGCCAGCGACTGCAGGCGGGCAGAGTCGATGTCCAGGCTGCCCTGCTCGCCGGCCGAAAGGTCGAGCTTGAGCGAGGCCTCGCACTTGCCGCGGGCAACTCGGCGGCCGATGCGGGTTCGAAACTCCGATTCCAGTGCCCGCATCGGTTCGGGCAGGCGGAAACTGACATCCAGGTAACGGTGATTGACGGTGCGCAACTCCCAGACGAGTTGGCCCCACGTGCCCGTAGCCTGATGGCGGGCGAATCCGGTCATGCTCTTGATCATGCGGCGCAGTATCGCAAATTCAGGCGGGGCAGCCCGGTATACTCCGCGCCCATGACTGACTCCTTTCAACGCCCCAGTGGCCGCGCAGCCGACCAGCTGCGTGAGGTCACCCTCACCCGCCATTTCACCAAACACGCCGAAGGCTCGGTGCTGGTTAGCTTTGGCGATACCCGCGTGCTCTGCACGGCCTCGATTGATGAACGCGTGCCGCCCTGGCTGCGCAACGAGAATCGCGGCTGGGTCACGGCCGAATACGGCATGCTGCCGCGCTCTACGCACGACCGAATGGGCCGCGAGGCGGCCCGTGGCAAGCAATCCGGCCGAACCCAGGAAATCCAGCGGCTGATCGGCCGCAGCCTGCGCGCCGTGGTCGATCTCGAAGCGTTGGGCCAGCGCCAGATCACGCTGGACTGCGATGTCATTCAGGCCGATGGCGGCACCCGCACGGCCGCGATCACGGGCGCCTATGTCGCCCTGGTTGATGCGGTCAACGGCCTGCTCGCCCGCAAGCTGCTCAAGCGCGACCCGATTCACGGTCACGTGGCGGCGATTTCGGTCGGCATTTGCGGCGGCACGCCGGTGCTGGACCTCGACTACGCCGAAGATTCGACCGCCGAAACCGACATGAATGTCGTGATGAACGACGCCGGCGGCTTTATTGAGGTTCAGGGTACGGCCGAAGGCCATGCCTTCCAGCGCAGCGAACTGGATGCGTTGCTGGACCTCGCTGGCGCTGGTGTCAAACAACTCGTGGCCGCGCAGCAGGCCGCGCTGGCGAGCTGAGTCCGTGGGATCAAGCATCCTCTCCCACGTCTCGATCGGCACGAATGCGTTCGAGCGTGCCGTGGCGTTCTACGATGCCACCCTGCGCGCGCTCGGCATCGGCCGCGTGATGGAACATCCTGGCGCGGTTGCCTACGGCCGCGATTTTCCGGAATTCTGGGTTCAAACCCCCATTAATGGACAACCGGCCAGCGCAGCGAACGGCATCCACGTCGCGTTTCTTGCCGACAGCCCGGACCAGGTAGACGCCTGGTATGCCGCAGCCCTGGACCAAGGGGCCGCGCCAGAGGGACCACCGGGACCACGAACCGAGTACGGCGCCGGCTACTACGGTGCCTTCGTGCGGGATCTGGATGGCCACAAGATCGAGGCCATGCATTGGGACGAGAACGCGACATGAGCGCGGTATCCGTGGTGCTCGCCACCGGCAATCCCGGCAAGGTCAAGGAGATGCAAGCCTTGCTTGCGCCGCTGGGTTACCGCGTGCGCCCGCAGTCGGAGTTCGAGTTTGAGCAACCGCCTGAAACCGGCGATACCTTCATCGAAAACGCGATCATCAAGGCGCGCGCGGCTGCCGCGGCGACGGGGCTGCCGGCGATTGCCGATGACAGCGGCCTGGAGGTCGCGGCCCTGGGCGGCGCCCCAGGCGTGCGATCGGCGCGGTATTCCGGCGAACACGGCAACGATGCCGCCAACAATGCCGCGCTGCTGAAAGCGCTTGAGGGTCAGCGGCGCCGACAGGCCCGGTTTCGCTGCGTATGCGTGTGCCTGCGTCATGCGGCCGATCCCGCCCCGCTGATCGCCCAAGGCGTCTGGCCGGGACGAATCATGACCGAGCTGCAGGGCTTGGATGGCTTCGGCTATGACCCGTTGTTCCAGCCGGCGGGCTTGAACTGCTCTGCGGCGGAGCTGAGCCCGGAAGAGAAGAACCGCCGCAGCCATCGCGGACAGGCCGTTCAGGCCCTGGTGACCCAACTACGGATCGAGCCGTTGCAGAGCAGCTGACACCGTGGGAACCAACCATCCGCTGGGCCTTTATGTGCACCTGCCCTGGTGCGTGGCGAAATGCCCTTACTGCGACTTCAACTCCCACGGCCTGAACGGCCGCCGCGTGGACGAAGCCGGGTACACCGACGCCCTGCTCCGGGACCTGAGCTTTGAACGCGCGAACATCGACACCGCACGGCCAATCACCAGCGTGTTTTTCGGCGGCGGGACGCCCAGCCTGTTTTCGCCCCCGGCCATCGCCCGCGTGCTGGAAACGGCAGAGGCATTGTTCGGCTTTGATCCGAATGTCGAGATCACGCTAGAGGCCAACCCCGGCGCCAGCGACGCCGAGCGCTTCGCCGGCTATCGCGCGGCGGGAGTCAATCGCCTGTCGATCGGCGTGCAGAGCTTCGACGACACGCAGCTGCGCCGATTGGGGCGGATTCACTCGGCGCAGACGGCCATCGACACCTTCGGCCAGGCGCGAGCCGCCGGCTTCGACAACGTGAATATCGATCTGATGTTCGCACTGCCCGAGCAGACCTTCGACCAAGCCATGGACGATTTGGATCAAGGCCTCGCGCTGGGTTCGGAGCACCTGTCCTGGTACCAGCTGACGCTGGAGCCCGGCACCGCTTTCGCCCGCCGGCCGCCGCCGCTGCCAACCGAAGATACCGCCGTGGCCATCTGGGAAACCGGCCAAACCCGGCTCGCGGAAGCCGGCTTCGCGCAATACGAGGTATCGGCCTACGCCCGGCCGGGCCGGCAATGCCGGCACAACCAGACCTACTGGCATTGCGCGGAATACATCGGGGTGGGTGCCGGCGCCCACGGCATGGTCGGCTGGCAGCGACGCGAACGCCAGCGCCGCCCCGGCGCGTTCATCGCCACCGCGGGCACGGCCGACGCGCTGGCGCAAACGCGTTACATTGAGCCTCAGGATCGTACGCTGGAGTTTCTGATGAACGCTCTGCGACTCAACGACGGCTTCACCATCCCGCAGTTCGAAGCGGCCACCGGCCTGGGCATTGACGCAATGCATCCGGCGCTGAGTTCGGCGCTGGCAACCGGCACGCTGGAACAGGCTGGCCAGACCATTCGCCCCACCGAGCTGGGCCGACGCCATCTGGATGCCGTGCTGGCGGACTTCTGACCGATGGAAGCCCTCACCGAACATCGCACGCACTGCCCATACTGTGGCGAGCGCATCACCCTGCTGGTCGACCACACCGGCGGCTCGCAGGAATACGTCGAAGACTGCTTTGTCTGCTGCCAGCCCATCGTCGTCCGCCTTGAAGAGGCCGACGACGGGTACACGCTGCAGGTGGATGTCGAGAACGACTGACCCGACAGCGGTCTAGCGCCGTTCCAGACGCTCCTGCAAAAAATGCAAACGCTGTGCATCCATCGGCGGGGGCACTGTCGAACTCCTTGTACATGCATTGTCTAACCATCGCTGTCGATCCGAGTTCGCAACACGCGCTCGGATCGCTGCAGGATGCTGACGCACAAGGAGCGCTCGGACCATGAACGACACCGCTGAAGTCGTCGAAGATTGTCAGGCTTTCCGGATTGGCGCGGTCGAACGTGCCACGGGGATCCCCGCCAACACCATCCGTGTCTGGGAGCGTCGCTACGGCCTCGTCAAACCAGCCAGAGATGAAACTGGCACGCGGCTGTATTCACAACAAGATGTCGAATACCTGAGCCACGTGCGCACGCTGATCGATGCCGGTGATTCCATCGGTTACATCGCATCGCTGGACAAGGGACAGTTGCCGGCACGCATCGAATCGCTCGCCTCCATGCCCAACCGGGGCAATGCACGACGCCGCCGCACCGGCCTGGCGCCGCTGCTGCTGATCGGGCCGACGCTAGCCGAGCGACTCGGCGACATCGACCTGCCGGGTTATACGATTCACGCCAGCTACGCGACACCGGCAGATGCCCGCAAGGCGTCGCTACCGACCCATTCGAATGCCATCGCCGTCGTGGAAACCGAACAGGTCACGCGGTCGCTGGCGCAAGACCTGGCTGCCTGGCGTGACGATGCCAGCCTGACCGCCGTGATCGTCGTCTATAGCTACGCGCGCAAGTCCGACCTGAACGCCATTCGCGACCTTGGCCTGCTGGTGCTGCGCGAGCCGATTGATGCGGAGATGCTTCGCCATGTGCTGCTGACGCGCAAATACTGGCTGGCGCCGGACGAGCAGCCAGGGGATTACCTGTCCGCGGCAATCCCGCCACAGCTGTTCAACAAGAAGGAATTGGTCTCGCTGGCGCTGGTCCAGACCAGCGTGAGCTGCGAATGTCCGCGGCATCTCGCCGAGTTGCTGATCTCGCTCAGCGCCTTCGAGCGCTACTCCCAGCTCTGCGAGGACCGCTCCACTGAAGACGCGGCCCTGCACGCCATGCTCCGTGGTGCCACGGCGCATGCGCGCTCGACGATGGAAGCGGCGCTCAAGCGGGTTGTCGACCACGAGAAGATCGACCTGTCGCAGCTGCGCTGATCGAGGCAGGGCGCAGATCCCCGGCGCGGCGCCATATTGGCGCCAGCCGGGCGTGCACCTCATAATCGCCACCCCGTTTTTCCGGCTAGTGATCTGGTTATGAATAAGGCTGACAAGCGCCAAGCGGCGTTGGACTACCACGCCAAACCAAGGCCGGGAAAACTCGGAATCGCGATCACCAAACCGTTCACCACGCCCAGCGAGCTGTCGCTGGCGTATTCGCCCGGTGTGGCCGAGCCGGTGCTGGAGATCGAGAAGAACCCGGACGATGCATTCAAATACACGTCCAAGGGCAACCTGGTCGCGGTGATCACCAACGGCACGGCTGTGCTGGGGCTGGGCCGCACCGGCCCGCTGGCATCCAAGCCGGTGATGGAAGGCAAGGCCGTGCTGTTCAAGAAGTTTGCCAATGTCGATGTGTTCGACATCGAGGTCGACGCGCCGGATGCACAGGATTTCATCGAAACCGTGCAGCGAATCTCGCCGACCTTCGGTGGCATCAACCTCGAAGATATCGCCGCGCCAGACTGCTTTCACATCGAGAAGACGCTGAGCGAGACACTGGATATCCCGGTGTTTCACGATGACCAGCATGGCACCGCCATCATCATCTGCGCCGGGCTGCTCAATGCCCTGGCGTACCAGAACAAGGCTCTGGACGCGGTGCGCATCGTCTGCGTCGGTGCCGGCGCGGCCGGCATCGCGTCGATGAAGCTGCTGCAATCACTAGGCGCGGCGCCGGACAACATCGTCATGTGCGATAGCAAGGGCGTGGTTCACACCGGCCGCAACGACCTCAACCCGCAGAAGCAAGAGTTCGCGATCGACACCGATTTGCGCACGCTGTCGGATGCCATGGCCGGTGCCGACGTGTTCATCGGCGTGTCCGGCCCCGGCCTTGTCAGCCAGGACATGGTGCGTTCGATGGCGCCGAACCCGGTCGTGTTTGCGCTGGCAAATCCGACGCCGGAAATTCTTCCCGAGGAGGCCCATGCGGTGCGCGACGATGTGATCATGGCAACCGGCCGCAGCGATTACCCGAATCAGGTCAACAACGTGCTGTGCTTCCCGTTCCTGTTCCGGGGTGCGCTGGACGTGCGTTCGCGCTCGATCAACCACGAGATGCAGATAGCCGCGGTTCACGCCATTGCCGACTTGGCCCGGCAGCCGGTCCCGGAAGTCGTCAAGGACGCCTACGACATGCAGGACATCAGCTTCGGCCCCAACTACATCCTGCCCACACCGCTGGACCCGCGGCTGTCGGATTTCGTCTCGCCTGCCGTGGCGGCAGCCGCCGTGGACTCCGGCGCCGCACGCACCGGCTACCCCGCGCACTACCCCAAACGCTAGGTCGATACCCGCATGCCGTTGGCAGACGCGGCGCATCTGGTCGTCGCGATGATGGCGATCGGCATGGGCCTGTCGGGTTGGCTCACCGATCCGCGCGACCACATCAACCGGTCGCTGGCCCTCTGCGTGGTGCTCATCGGCATGGAGCAGGCGCTGGAACCCGCCAGCGGCAGCGGCCTGGTGTTCTGGACTGCGGTCACCGAGACGCTGGAGTCGGCCGCGATCATCGCCGGCGTGGAATGGGGACGGCGTATCGGCCGCTCCGCCCGTGGCCGGCGTGGCGTGGCGGCACACTGGCTTTTCCGGGTGGCGCAGCTACTCATCATCGTCCTGCTCGGGCTGTCGCTTGGCTACGTATTGATCGCGCCAGAACAGGCAACGTCCGACGCCAGCGGGCTGGTCAAGCTGCGTGGGCTGGAGTTCGCGATCTTCGCTCCGGTGCTGGGAACAGCCATGCTGCTGGCGGCAATTGCGATCATCCTGCTGTTGACCACGCGGCTCGATTCCACCGATGCCCTGCGCCTGCGGATGCTTTACATGGCAACTCCATTCTTGATTGGCGCGCTGGTGGTCACACGCGGGCTGGAGCCGTATTTCATTGTGATCGGGCTGGTGATTCTGTCAGCGTCGTCGGTGCGCTATCTGGCGATCCTCGGCCGGCGCGGCGCCTTCATGGGGCAGTTCCTGTCGCCGCAGGTCGCGCAGGAAGTGAGGGCACATGGGCTCGACCACCTATTGGAACGCCGACGCACCGTGGTAACAGTGGTCGTCGCCGACCTGCGCGGGTTCTCGTCCTACGCGCGGCTGCGCACCTCGGAGGAAACCTTCGGCTTGCTCGAAGCCTTTTACAAGGCTGTGGGCGACGCGACGCGAGCGCATGCCGGCACGGTCAAGGACCACGCGGGCGACGGGGTCGTCATCATCGTCGGCGCGCCATTCAAGGTGCAGCAACCCGCGCGGAGCGGTATCGAACTGGCCTTGTCGCTGCAGCAGGCCGTGTGCCAGATGCTGTCGCAGAACGGCCATGCTCCGGCGGTGGGCCTGGGCATCGGCATCGCTACCGGCCACGTGACGGTGGGCGCCCTGCGTGGGGCTGGCCGCTTGGAGTACGGTGCTGTCGGCAACCCCGTGGTGCTGGCCTCCCGGCTATGCGGTCGCGCCAGTGATGGCGAGATTCTGGCCGATGCCCGAACGCGGGACGAAGCCCAGGAAACCAGCCGCTGGGTGGCCGAGGATCGGGACGCCGAACCGCTCAAAGGCTTCCCGCGTCCGGTGCCGATTTGTGCACTGCGCTTGCAAAGGTCCAGCACGAGCGGGGAAACTAATGGGCGCTAACGATTTCCCACGGGCGCGGTCCCGCTCGTTGCCGCGATTGATCGTCGAACCGCTAAACGATCGATCGTCTACGCACCCAGCGTCATCCGCCCGAATTTTTTCAATTCAACTCACGTCACGGGACGCCAGCGACTTCTTCATCGTCTGCTTGGACAGGGAAGATGACATCGTCACCGCCACGAATCCTTGGGGGATGACGGGCACGGCTTTCGCGACCGACCGGGAGTAACAAAAGCATGAGCAGCGATTCGTATACAGTCACCGGACCCGACGGAAGCTCCGTCGATCTGCCGCAAGTACAAGGCACGATGGGCCCGCCCGCGGTCGATGTCCGCAAGCTGTATGCGAACACCGGCGGTTTCACCTTCGACCCCGGCTTTACCTCGACCTGCTCCTGCGAGTCAGGCATCACCTTCATTGATGGCGAGAAGGGCCAGCTGCTTTACCGCGGCTATCGCGCGGACGAGCTGGCGCAGAAGTCCAACTACATGGAAGTCTGCTATCTGCTGCTCAATGGCGAGCTGCCCACCCAGAGCGAATACGAGGAGTTCAACGACGCGATCCGCATGCACACCATGCTGAACGAGTCGCTGAAGCGCTTCTTCACCGGCTTCCACTACGACGCGCATCCGATGGCCATGCTGTCGTCCATCGTCAGTGGGCTGTCGGCGTTCTATCACGACACCACGAACACGGCGGATCCGGAGCATCGCAAGATCTTTGCGCGCCGCATGATTGCGAAGATCCCGACCATCGCCGCGGCCGCGTACAAGTATTCCATCGGCCAGCCGATGGTTTATCCGAAGAACGACCTGGATTACAGCTCCAACTTCCTGCACATGATGTTTGCCGTGCCGGCGGAGGACTACGAGGTCGATCCCGTCGCCGCCGAGGCGCTGGATGTGTTGTTGATTCTGCATGCCGATCACGAGCAGAACGCATCCACCTCCACCGTGCGCCTGGCGGGTTCCACCGGCTGTAACCCCTACGCGGCCATCTCCTCCGGTATCGCGGCTCTTTGGGGGCCTGCGCACGGCGGCGCCAACGAGGCGGTGCTCAAGCAGCTTTCGGCGATCGGCAGCGCCGACAATGTCGACAAGTACATTGCCAAGGCCAAGGACAAGAACGACCCGTTCCGTCTGATGGGCTTCGGCCATCGCGTTTACAAGAACTTCGATCCACGCGCGACCGTCATCCGCGAGCATTGCCACAAGGTCCTCAAGGCCTACGGCGGTGACACCGACGGCATGCTCGAACTGGCGATGAAGCTGGAAGAGATCGCACTGAAGGATGAGTACTTCGTCGAGCGCAAGCTCTA
Organism: Abyssibacter sp.; assembly: GCA_023146115.1. Taxonomy (GTDB): domain Bacteria; phylum Pseudomonadota; class Gammaproteobacteria; order Nevskiales; family OUC007; genus Abyssibacter. The sequence goes on from JAGLCS010000111.1 coordinate 11,164, forward strand.
CCCGAACGTCGATTTCTACAGCGGCATCATCTACAAGGCCATCGGCATCCCCACCAATATGTTCACGCCGATGTTCGCCATCGGCCGCACCGTGGGCTGGGTCGCGCACTACCTCGAGATGATTTCCGATCCGGGTATGCGCATCGGTCGTCCGCGCCAGATTTATACCGGCGCAACGGAACGTCCGTACTCCGACATCACCGGTCGATAGGCTGTCAGCGCATCCCGCGCCTGGCGTCGGGATGCGCGTGCCCCTGCCCATGAAAGCAGTTCTGGAACCATTGCTGGATGGCCGTGATCTCGCGCCCGAGGTCATGACGCAAACCATGCGCGGCATCATGCAAGGCGAGTACACGCCGGCGCAGGTGGCGGGGTTCCTGATTGCCTTGCGCTGCAAAGGCGAGACGGTCGGCGAGATCGCCGCCGCGGCTGCGGTCATGCGGGAGTTGGCCACGCCGGTCGAAATCCCGGCGTCCGCCCGCAAGCACCTGGTGGATACCTGCGGCACGGGCGGCGATGCCAGCGGCATCTTCAATGTCTCCACTGCCTCGGCGATGGTGGTGGCCGCTGCCGGCGGCCATGTCGCCAAGCACGGCAACCGCTCGGTTTCCAGTCAGTTTGGCAGCGCCGATGTACTGGAGGCGGCCGGCGTCAAGGTCGATCTAGGCCCGGCCGGCGTCGCCCGCTGTGTGGAAGAGCTGGGTGTCGGTTTCATGTTCGCGCCGGGCTATCACTCGGCGATGAAGCATGCGATCGGACCACGCCGCGAGTTGGGGGTACGCACCCTGTTCAATCTGCTCGGCCCCCTGACCAACCCGGCCAATGCGCCCTGCCAGGTGATTGGGGTGTTCTCCAGTGCCTGGTGCGCGCCCATCGCCGAGGTGATGCAGCGGCTGGGTAGCGAACACGTCATGGTGGTTCACGGCCAGGACGGCCTGGACGAGATCAGTCCGGTCGAGCCGACCCATGTGGCCGAACTGCGGATGGGTGAAGTCCGCAACTACACGATCGAGCCTGCAACCTTCGGCGTGACCGCACACAGCCTGCAGCCGTTACGCGCGGCATCGGCCGACGAAAGCTACACGATGATCCGGCAGGCGCTGGGCGGTCGTGCGGGCTCGGTTGCCGACATGATCGCGCTCAACGCCGGCGCCGGCATCTACGTCGCGGGTCTGACCAGCACGCTGGCCGATGGCGTCAATCAGGCACGGGAGGTGCTGGCCTCCGGAACGGCACTGAAGACGCTAAACGGTCTAGCCGCGTTGTCGCAGCAACTCTGAGCGCGACGGCCGCGGACCATTATCCATGAGCGACATCCTCAACCGAATTCTCGCCACCAAGCAGGACGAAGTGGCCGCGGCCCAGTCACGGACCTCACACGAAACCCTGCGCCAACGTTCTGCACAGGCAGAACCACCACGCGGTTTTGCCGACGCATTGCGGGCGCGGGTGCAGACGCGCCAGCCCGCGGTGATCGCCGAACTGAAAAAGGCCTCCCCCAGCAAGGGCCTGATCCGGCCGGATTTCGATCCGACGTGGCTGGCGCATCGCTACGCCGCTGGCGGGGCCGCCTGTCTGTCGGTGCTGACGGACGTCACCTATTTTCAGGGCGCGCCGGATTTCTTGGTTCAGGCCCGCGGCGCCGGACTACCGGTGATACGCAAGGACTTCCTGATCGACCCGTATCAGGTGCTCGAAGCTCGTGCCTGGGGCGCTGACTGCGTGCTGCTGATTGTCGCCGCGCTGGATGACGCCAGCTTGCGCACCTTGGCCGAGGCCGCGGTGGAGCTGGGCATGGATACATTGGTTGAGGTTCACGACGCCGAGGAACTGGAGCGCGCGCTGCGCCTGCCAGCGGAACTGTGTCCGCTACTAGGCATTAACAATCGCAATTTGCGTAGCTTCGACGTCAGTCTAGACACCACCCTGAACCTGCGTTCGGCGGTGCCTGATGATCGCGTGCTGATTACCGAAAGCGGCATTCATAGCCGTGACGACATCCAGAGGATGCAGGCGGCCGATGTGCATGGCTTCCTGGTCGGCGAATCCTTGATGCGCGCGACCGACCCTGGGGTGGCGCTGGCCGAGCTGATCGGAGCGCCGATTCAGGCGGGTTAGCCCTCGGTACCCAGCGACTGCCGGGTGTCTTCCGGCACCAGGATCGCACGCCCCTTCACCTGCACGATGCCGTCTTCTTCCAACGACTTGAGCACGCGGCCCGCCATTTCGCGGGAGCAGCCGACAATTCGTGCCAGCTCCTGCCGGCTGATGCGGACCACTCGACCACCTTCCACAACTTCGTGGCCGGGGTCGTCCGTGAGCGTCAGCAGCGTTCGGGCGATGCGCCCGGCCACGTCGACGAAGGCCAGATCGGCCGCACGGCGGGTGGTGTCACGCAGGCGCTTGGCAAGCTGATGGCCGAGCACGAACATGAGGTCAGGGTATTTGTGTGCGAGTTCGCGGAACGGCTGAAAGCCGAGTTCGGACACCACCGTGGGTTTGCGTGTGCGCGCGATGGCGCTGCGCGACTCCATTTCCGGGAACAGGCTCATCTCGCCGAAAAAGTCGCCCGGGTTGAGATACGCCAGCACCATTTCGCGACCATCTTCGTCCTCGAAGATGATGCTGACCGAGCCTTCCAGAATCAGGTACAAGGAATCCGGCGCGTCCCCTTCGTGAAGAATCGTATGATTCTTCGGGTAGTGCCGACGATGCGCCGCCATGTGGAACGCCTGAATGGCGGCCTCGCTCCCTTCGTCCAGCTGATGCAAGCTGGTCATTCGCGTTCAGCGGTCATTCCGCTGCTCCCCGTTTTCTTGTCACTAGTATCATACCCGCCATGACGGTTAACACGATGTCAGCACGCCTCAAACTTTCGGAGGGTGTGACCTGGGTCGGCGAGTCCGGCAGCGGACACGCCATAGTTATCGATGGCTCGCCCGAGATTGGTGGCCGCAACCTCGGGATGCGGCCCATGGAACTGATACTCCTCGGCGTGGGTAGCTGCAGCGCCATGGATGTGATGCTCATTCTACGCAAGGCGCGGCAGGACGTAAGCGATTGTTGCGTGGAGATCCAGGGCACGCGCGCCGAAACCATCCCGCAGGTGTTCACGGCCATCCATCTGCATTTCATCATCGAAGGGCGGGAGTTGGCCGAACGCCATGTGGCGCGGGCGGTTCAGCTCTCCGCGGAAAAGTATTGCTCCGCCTCGCTGATGCTGCAGGCCAGTGTCGAGATCACCCACGACTTCGAGATCCGTCCGCTCTGATGTTGCTCTCGTTCTTCTATGCGCTGCGCGAAGGCGGCCTCAAGCCGACGGTCACCGAGTTTCTAACCCTGCTGGACGCGCTCAAGCGTCACGTGGTGATTTACAGCATCGATGATTTCTACGTGTTGGCGCGCACCAGTCTGGTCAAGGACGAGACCAAGTACGATCGGTTCGATCAGATCTTTGCGGCGTATTGGCACGGGGTCGAGTCGGTCACCGAAGATCTGTTCACCGACATTCCGGAAGAGTGGCTGCGCAAGCAGGCGGAGCTGCAGCTATCCGACGAGGACAAGGCGAAGATCGAGGCCATGGGCGGCTTCGAGAAGCTCATGGAGGAGTTACGCAAGCGCCTCGACGAACAGGAAAAACGCCACCAGGGCGGCAACAAGTGGATCGGTACCGCCGGCACCTCTCCGTTCGGCGCCTACGGCTTCAATCCGGAGGGCGTTCGTATCGGTCAGGCCGGCAGCCGCAACCGTTCTGCGGTCAAGGTCTGGGACAAGCGCGAATTCGCCAACCTGGACGATAGCCGCGAACTCGGAACCCGCAACATCAAGATGGCGCTGCGCCGCCTCCGTCGCTTTGCCCGCGAAGGGGCCGCCGATCAGCTGGATTTGAACGACACCATCAGTTCAACGGCGAGAAACGGCGGCATGCTGGACATCCGCATGGTGCCCGAACGTCATAACGCGGTGAAGGTGCTGCTGTTCTTCGATGTGGGCGGTTCGATGGATCCGCACGTAACGCTGTGCGAGGAGTTGTTCTCGGCAGCTCGCACCGAGTTCAAGCACATGGAGTACTTCTACTTCCACAATTTCCTGTACGAATCGGTGTGGAAGGACAACCTGCGGCGGCGCTCGGAAAAGACGTCCACCCGTGAACTCATCCGCACCTACGGACCCGACTACAAGATCATCTTCGTCGGCGATGCCACGATGAGCCCCTATGAGATTGCCTATCCCGGCGGCAGCGTGGAGCACTGGAACGAGGAGTCTGGTGAGACCTGGGCGCGCCGGCTGCTCGATCATTTTCCCAAGGCCGCATGGCTTAACCCGGAGCCCGAATCACACTGGGAATACGCGCCATCGTTGGCGATGACCCGGACTATTTTCGACGACCGCATGTTCCCCCTGACCATTCGGGGTTTGGAAGATGCGATGCGCCGTCTGACCCGGGCTCGCTGAATCGCGCCAGGCCTTGAAGACCGGGCGCGCGTCGTCAGCCGACGTTGGGCTCGGCCATCAGCACGGCCAGCACGGCCCCGTCATCGCCGATCAAGCTCAGGCGGCCTTGCTCCAGCCGGAATGTGGTGGTCGCCGCCAGTGCCGCCAGAAACGCTTGCTCCTGGTCCATCCCCTGGGCGCAAGCCATCTTCGTGGTGATCAGGCGCGAGAAGCTTAGCTGGTCGCCGTCCAGCACATAGCTGCCGGACAGACGATTGCAGCCGGCGTGGCCATAGAGTTGATCGGTGGCGGGCTCCAGCACCAGCGTGGCCGGCTTGGCAAGCGTATCGACGGTGCTGCCGGCCAGGGATACGAGCATCCAGGGCGTCGCGGTCAGCCGGGATGGCGATTCGCTTTCAGTGGCGGGGGTCGCACAGGCGCCGAGGCCCAGCGCCCATAGCAGGGTAATCATCACGGCTGTCAGAGCGCGGCCTGGCCGCGCGTGTCGCGCCGCCAGATGGGTCGTCGCAGTCTCGAGCATGGGCATCCTGCTCCTCGCATCAGATTGGGTTCGGGCGGAGGCATCGACCTTGGCCTAAGGCGCCGCCAGTGCTGGCAGTATACCCACCGCGCCGCGCCGGCCGAACACGTTCAATGTTCTTGCAAAAGCCTGCGGCATCGCGTTCACTGCGCAATTGTTCTCGCTAACCGAGTTGCGCGGAATGCTAGAGGCCGTCGCGGTTGCCAATCACTTCATCGCCCAGGCGGCGAGCGAGCGATTGCGCGACCTGAACCCACCAAAGCTGCATGAATTGACGTATTGCGCTCAGGGCTGGCACCTGGCCATGCTCGGCACCTCGTTGTTTGATGGCGGCATTGTGGCCACGGTGAACGGCCCGCGCATTGCCGCTTTGCAGGACCATCTAAGCGGCACCAAGCGCGTACTGGAACCGTTGGTGGTGCGCCGCAGCGACCCGCAGTCGGGCAAGATGATCGAGTTGACGCCACACCCGCAGGCGGCAGACGAAGGCACCCGCCGCGTCCTCGCGATCACGTGGAAGGCCTACGGCAAGCTCTCCGGTTACGACTTGTCGCTGGTCACCCGCGAACAGGGCGGACCCTGGGACCTGCTCTGGAATGACCCGGACCGCGGCGCGGACACGGTCGATATTCCGAATGAAACCATCCGGCTCTGGTTCCGTCAGCTGGCGGAACGCAATCGCAAGGTCACTTCGGCCAAGTCGGTCAAGGACACCCAGCGCATTCTGGTCACCCCGAACCGGGATGGCATGAAGTCGGCGTAGCGCGCCCAGGCGTTCAACACACCGGCTTAGAAATACAACTGCACGATTGCGCTGATCGTATCCTCGTAGTCCAGCAAGGCACTGCTTGCCTGCGCCGGCGCATCGTCCGGCACGTTGCTGACCAGTCGGGCCTGTAGCGACACCTTCACCGAGGCGCCGAACCGGCGCTCGGCCTCAACCAGATAACTGATCGTCGTCTCATCCAGGCTGCGCACCCCGCCTGCCAGCAGCGCGGTGCCGGCCACATCATTGAAGCTGAGTCGGGTGCCCGCGAATACCTCGCGATCAAACAAGTCCTGGCCTTCAGCTTCGCGCCGATCGTAAATGAACTCGGACAGCAAGCCGACGTCGATCGCTGAGTCGAACACCCCGTAGAGGGTGTGTTCAAAGCCCGTGACCAGCGCATTGGCCCAGCGCTCGCCGCGCTCCCGGCGCAGGGCTTCCAGCTTCAGCGCGGTGGCGCCGATGATCCACTGCGCGTCGATCGAGTACTGCTCGATCTGGTCGTAATGCGGGATGATCTGAACGGCATCAAAAAAAGCCGCCTGAACTTCGGCATCGGTCGGCGCGAGTCCGGCCTGCTGGGCCAGCGCGATCAGAATCCGGTCCAGCGGTTCGAACCCGCTGAGCGCCGGATCGGTCACCGCGGAATCCAGGTCGCAGTTCGCCTGGGTGGCCGTGCCTTCGAAGCCGCTGCCCTGACGCACGCAGGGCAGTAATCGCGGCTCCCGCGCGGTGCCCTTGAACCAGCTCACCCCGACATCCAGCGCGCCCACGGTATGCCGCCACCGTAATGCGAAATCCTGGTGCGACTGCTCCTGGTGCGATTCGTAGCGGGCGGCGTCTTCAGTGATCTCGAATGGAAACGCCGGCCGGCCGTCTTCGCCCGGGAAAGTGCGCTCCCGGAAGTATGGGAGCCAGAACGCGTCCCAGGTGCCGAAGTCCGAAATCCAGGCCAGGTTGATCATCGGCTGGCCCAGCTTGTCCTCGTTATCGATGTCTTCGACGAAGTCGGTCTGGTTGATGACGTCCACCAGATGGCGTGACTCGGTGACGCCCCAGAACACCTTGCGAACCCCCAGCCTGACTTCATAGTCGCGGGCGGCGTGGACGAAACTCAGCTCGCGGATATCAGCGTGGGTTCGTTCATCGTCATCGGAATCGACGCGCCCGAAGAACACGCCCGACAGCAATTGGTCGCCGCGATTCCACTCCCGAAAGAACTCGACCGTGAGCGCTGCGGCGCTTTGCCGGTCAGGCCGGTCTGGCACCTTGGATTCCTGCGGGAACTCCCGGTGTTCCAGTTCCAGCGTGGTGTAAACGTCGCCGTCAGCCGCAACCGCCACTCCCCATGCTGACGTTGCCATGACGACCACTGCGATGATTGAACGCATCCCGGACCCCGCTACATACCGATCGGTATGATCCTATGCGTCAGGCGCGGACGCAAGCCGATCTTCGACACTACGGATCTTGTCGGCGAGAGCCTGCTTGCGATCGGTCCGCGTCCCTACCTTGAGCGTCGTAAAGATGCGAGGGGCGCCCTGCGCGTGCACGGCCTCATGACAGGCCTTTACCGCACGCATGACCACATCCCAGTCACCTTCCACATTAGTGCCGTAGGCATGCAACTGCCCGGTCAGCCCGGCCTGCTCCAGCACGCGCTGACAGGTAGCCACATAAGGCGACACCGATACGCCGACGCCGATCGGCACGAGACAAATTTCAACACTGACCTGCATTGTTATCTCTCGGTGATTCAAGAGCCGACCAGAGTGACAGCGTGTGCGGCGGCGCTCAATGAGTGCGCCGAAGGGATCAGAGGCCTCCCGGTGTGGTCTGAGCGATAATGCCGATTCAACTTCTGGAGTCATGTCCGATGCAGCGCCTGCTTATCCTGACCCTGATCGCCACGACCACCGCCTTGGTCGCCTGCGCCACCTCGCCCCTCGGTCGTTCGCAATTGCAGCTGTTTCCCGAGTCGCAAATGGCCGAAATGGGCGTTGCCGCGTTTCAGGACATGAAACAGCAACAGCCGCTGGAGACCTCCAGCCAGACCAATGGTTATGTCAGCTGCGTTGCGCGGGCGATCATTGCGGAGCTACCCGAACAACGCACCTGGGAGGTTCAGGTCTTCAAGGACGATTCGGCTAATGCCTTCGCGTTGCCTGGCGGCAAGATCGGCGTGCACACCGGCTTGCTGGACATCGCAGAAAACCAGGACCAGCTCGCCACGGTGATCGGCCACGAAGTGGCGCATGTGCTCGCCAGTCACGCCAATGAGCGTGTCTCCACCAGCTATGTTGCCAGCACGGGACTCCAACTGGCACAGGTCGCTGCCGGGGAGCCCACGGCCGCCAAACAACAGCTGTTCGGGCTGTTGGGGCTGGGTGCTCAAGTCGGCGTGTTACTTCCGTTTTCCCGCACCCAGGAGTCCGAGGCCGATCTGCTCGGGCTGGATCTGATGGCAAAAGCCGGTTTCGATCCGCGTGCGAGCATTCCGCTGTGGGAGAACATGAG
>JAGLCS010000112.1 GCA_023146115.1 Abyssibacter sp.
AAGCGCGCCGGCAAGCGGCCGGGCTGTGGCTAGCCGTTACGGCTGCGCGACTGGGCCAAACACGTCCGGAGTCAACGCGATGTCGGTACCCGGCAGGCGCAGCTGACGCTTGAGCGCCAGGTCAAACAACCACGGGTTGTAGGCGTATAACTCGCGCAGCGGCGCCACGTCCTCCCGCTCGATAAAGCCGGCCCACACCAGTTCATCCAGCCAAATGTTGGTGTTGATCGCAGCATAGGGGTAGGCGCTGGCGTAGCGGTAGCGACCGAACAAATCGACCTGCTGCAAGACGCTGTTGAGCACGCCGGAGGCCGTCTTCAGCCGCCCTAGCCCATCGACCAGCACGTAGAGACGTTCGTCTTGGTCGCTCTCGCGAAGTGTCCGCAAGCAGGCTTGCCACCGATCGAGATCAGACCGCATGCAGCCCAGCAGGAAAACCTGGCGGCCGGCAGCCGCATGCGACGCTGCAAGCCGTAACGCTGGGTCGGGATCATTCAGCGGCGTGAGATCGACCCACACGCGGCTGGGTTGTGGCTCGCCACCGGCCAGGGTCAGGCCGGACACCCAGCGGTCCTCGCCGCCCGGCGCCTGCGCCACCGCGCGCCAGTGCGCAGGCCAGGTGCTGTCATCCGGCTGCTCCGTCAACACCACGACCTCGATCGGCCGTGTGGGCAGATCGGTTAACGCTCGGAAGCGGGCCAGGTAGGGCGCGCGCCAAGCGCCGCCGCCGCGACCGTTGACGCCGGTGGCGTCGGCCCAGATTGCTTGACGCAAGCCGGCCCACCAGCCGCTGCCGATGGCCGGCCGCGTCAGATAGGCGCCTTGATCCACAACCGTTTCGGGCAGCCCGGCGAAGCTCTCCTCAAGCAGTTGCTGTGCGGATTCGCTCAAGGCCCATCGTGCAGCCTCTGGCGTTTGCGAACCGCGCCCGGGATGCCCCAGCCAATCTTCGACACAGCCGGTGAGGGCCAGGGCAGTGAGCCCGAGGACAACCATTCGCATTCGGATTTCAGAACTCGATCGCAACAACACGCTTATGCGTCCGCCGTACGGTGTTTCTTGGAGCGGTAATACGCGCTGATGTCAGACAAGGAGTATTGGGGCGTCCACCGGTAGGCCTTGGCGAAACTGTTGCCGTCCAGCACCACCGGATACTTGAAGAAATTGATCAGGTACGGGGGGAAGGAGCTCCACCCCATTCGCTCGGCAATCCGCCGGGGTAAGGCCGGTGGCAACGAGGGCAGGGGCAAAACCCGGCAATCGCAGGCACGCAGAAAGTCCTGGTATGCCACCCAGTCGTTAGGCGCGACGTTAAAAATACCCTTGCCGCGACGCTCAAACGCGGCGACCACGGCATCGGCCATATCCTCCACATGCAGGAACTGCATGATCGGCGAGAACCCCAGCAGCGCTGGCGCAAGCCGGCGTGACAGCAGGCGCGACATGGAATTGCGCACCCCGGGGCCGACGATATTGCAGGGGCGCAGAATCGTGATGTGCAGCTTGGGGTTTCGCCACAGATAGATCTGCGCGAGGTTCTCCAACTCGACCGCATCGACCAGATCCATGGTCAGTTCGCTGGCCTTCAGCGGCGCCGTTTCATACAGCGGCGCGGGATTGTAGGCATCGGCGCCGTACACGAAATGCGTGGAGTGCACGACGACCTTGCCGACGTTGTATTTCTCCGCAAGGTCGAACAATCGCCGTGTGCCCAGCACGTTGTCGTTATAGCGGCGAAAGCGGCTGTACTCGTTGGTGAGAATGCGCCCGAGATGAATGACGCCGTCGATCGGGTGATCGCGAAAAATATCCTCGAAACGACGCTTGCTCAGGTCGACCTGGTAGCTCGGGATTTGTGCATCCGTCTGCACCTTGCGTCGGAAGTCGACGGCGATCACCTGATGCCGATCCATGAGTCGCGCCATGACGCGTCGTGCCAGTGAGCCACCGGCGCCGGTGACAAGGATTGTCTTCGGTTTGATGCGCGACGCACTCATCTGTAAATCGACTGTCGTTGTTCCAGGCCACGTCGGATGAGCTTGCGAATCTCCGACTTGACCTGCTCGATGCGCGGCGCGATGTCGTGCTCATGCTCACAGTCGTTATCGAAGCGCAGCGGCTCGCCGATGTGCAGGCTGACGCGGGCCGGCAAGGGCAGCAGCGGCCCGAGCGGTATATAAGGCAGCCCCAGCGGACGGGCCAACGGCTTGAGATCGGAGAACGAAGGCATCGTCTCCTCGCAACCGACGATACCGACCGGCACGATCGGCGTGCGATGCCGCATCGCCAAGTGCATGAAACCGGTGCCAAAGCGTTGCAGCTGGTAGCGCTTGTGCCAAACCTTGCCCGATCCGCGGATGCCTTCCGGGAACACGATGATGGCCTCCTCGTGCTCCAGCATCGCACCGCAGTTCACTGGATCACCGACCACGGCGCCAAGCCCGTTCATGAAGTTTCCGAGAAACGGAACCGTCGGGAAGAACCGCTCGATCATCGCGCGCGGCGCGCGCGGCCCGGCGGGGTTGCGGGCCATGGCGACACCCAGCATGACGCCATCCAGCGGCAACTGCCCGCTGTGATTCGGCACCATCATCACGCGCCCGGTCGGTGGAATGTGCTCCAGCCCCTCCACCCGCACGCGAAAGTAATGGTCGAACAGCCAGCCCGCACCCGCGAGCGAGAGCTTGGCTGTCGACCGGTTGTAACCCCAGGGGTCGAATCCGAAGGAACCCAGCACCTTCGGCAATCGATCAATGGTGTCGTGTATTTCGGCACCGACAATACGGTCGGCCAACCATCGGCTGATTGCCATGGGCTGCGTCCATCCTCCGTCTACGCACGGTCTCCAGTCGCGGCCCGTCGTGCATCATCTGCGTCGTCGCCGCACCCCGAAGATAAGCGGGAGCAATGCCAACGTCCAGGCGCCTGAGCCACCGCCACCACCAGAGTCATTCCCGCCTCCGCCACCCGTGGCATTGGGTGTGGCCTGAACCTGCAAAACGTAATCCCCGGTGACCGACTGATCGAACCCACGGATCTCCAGAAAGTAAGTGCCGCGGTTCAGGGTCGTCTCGATGCGGAAGTTGCGTTGAACCCCCAGTTGGATGTCATCGTTTTCGGTGATCAACACGCCGGAGCTGTCGAGCAGCGTGCCGTAGGTATCCGTATCGCCGGTGGTTTCGAGCCGGATATCAGACCGCTCCGAAAGGAAAAATTCGAAATAGTCGAGGTCACCCGAGGTGTTGATCGTCCCCGGTGTCGTCGACGCCGCACTGGTCAGGGTGATACCGGTGGCCGTCTGACGTCGGTTGCCGTGGAGATCGGTGCCCGGATCCCCAGTGACGATGATGGTGATCGCAGTGACATCCGTCCCACCCTGACCGTCGCCCAGCGTGTACTGAAACGATTCGGTCTGTTGCTGGGATGGTCCTAGGTTGGCGATTTCACCCCCCGGCGTATAGCTCAGCGCGCCGTTGGCATCGACTTGCAGCGTAGCCCCGCCGGGCGTCGTCAATGCCATGCCGACATCGCCCGCCTCGCCATCCAGCGCGATCACCGACAACGGATCGCCATCGGCATCGGAGTCCGCACCGGAACCGTTGTCAGCGAGCACATTCTCATTGAGTGTCGCCGTAGACAGCACACCGAAGCCGTCAGGCTGCGCCACGGGGGGACGGTTGCCACCCGCGGCAACCACCTCCACCTCAAAGACGGTGCGCGCGGTGAAAATGCCGTCAGAGACAACGACCGTCACATTGGCCCGCCCGGCGTCCGCGCCCTGCGGCGTAACGTTGACCGTCCGGGAGCCGGCACTGCCACCAAAAACGACGTTCTGGTCAGGCACCAGCGCAGGGTTGTCCGAAGCGGCCGACAGAACAAGCATGCTGTCGGGCGTGGCGCGGTTGTTATCCGTCACCGAAAAATTGACCGGCCCGGTGGATTGCCCCGCCTGGACGACCTGATCGGAGATCATGCCGATTTCGGGCGGCGTATCCACCGCGTGGTTATCGGGGCATCCGATACCCGCAGATAGCGTCCAGCCGATGTCGTCGAACAGACACGATGTCATGTCAACGCCGGAATTGCTGGCGACGCCGGAGGTCGCGAAGGGCTCCATCAACAAGCTCGGGCTTGCCTGGGTGTCCCAATGACTGCCGCTGGAGCCGACATCAAACGGGTCCGGCGTGAACAGCAGTGGCCGGCCTGCGCCGTCGGCGCCGTTCCCGGTGGCCAGACCCTGCGCGGTTGCGCCGGAAATCGACTGCAGGCCGTCAAAGCCGACATTGCGATCGTTAATGATCGAATTGCCGCGCTGGGCCTCAGTCATTTCATCCCAATAACGGTTCTGCGAGTTATCGAAGACCAATCGGTCGAACGCCAGAAACCGGGGATCGGCGAGATTCGTACCGCCATCATCAATACCGGAAAAGAAGCCGAGGCCGTGGCCGAACTCATGCATCACGACGTTGTAGAAATCGATCAGACCACCGGTGTTGTGATCGAAGCCGTAGTAGAACTGAGTACCACTCAGGCAGTTCGGATCGGTATCAACCGCACCGTTGAACTGCGCGGATATATCGGCCAGACCCGGATCAAGATCGTTACCCGCCAGCGCGTTGGCGAGCGCAACCGGATAGAACGTGTCGGCCGCCGGCGCGTTGGCAAAATCTCGGAAAAAACCGTTTGGCCCGGCCGCGCCCAGGGTGCCGGAGTTCGACTCGCAGTCTTCATCCGGGAACGGCGCAAAATTCGCCTCGACGATGATCTCGACATCGCTTTCGAGTATCGAGCCCCACTGCTCCGCCGCCGCGCGAAACACGTTGAGCCGCGCCTCCCCCAGCGTCGTCGCATTGTTTCCGCCGACCGGCGTGAAGGCCGTCGGATCATTGAAGCCCTCGCCGACGGGATCGGTCGGCACAATCGTGATGTTGGCCGCTTGAACAGCACTTCCAGCCGTAGCGAGTGCAATCGCGGCAAGCAGTCTAGTCGTCATCCGTCGCCTCCTCGTAGTCGACCGATCCATCCTCAGCCTTTGTCGCCTCGAGTTTGCGACGGGTCGGGTCTTTGGGACGCATGACACCGACGCCATCGGGCCGAGTCTCAAACGAATAGTTCGGTGACGAGGAGTCTTGGTCACTACCCGTGGCCTTCCTCTCCTGTGCCGGGGGCACCGTCAGTTCGCCCGTTTCAGGATCGATATACGCTCGTTGACCCGCTTGCGTGGCGGTAGGCGCCTCCGAAGAGGCCTTAGCCTGTTCAGACACAGGGGGCTCCTGCTGGGCGCAGGAAACGAGGAGCGCCGCGACGCCCGTCAAAATCAGCTGTCTCATCATGAACATCCATGGATTGCACATGGGGCAAGCCTAGCAAGGCTTGGCGTGAAGCCTCCGTCATCTGTCCACATTCACGAAGGCGGTTGCGATACAATTCGCACTCCGCGCGCTGATCAGATTCAGCGGGTCGTGGCAGAGATCGCATTCAGCGCCTCGTCCCGCGACCA
>JAGLCS010000113.1 GCA_023146115.1 Abyssibacter sp.
GACGATGGAGACGCCCCGCAACCTATGGATGAGTGAACTGGCGTCAGCAACCTGGCCCCATCTCCTTCATCATCGCCTCGAAGCGCTTCGCCATCTCGTCCTCGGCGACGTCTTCCACGTGGGTCGCGATGCTCCACTGGTGGCCGAACGGGTCGATGAGCGCGCCCATTCGGTCGCCCCAGAACTGATCTTCCATCGGCTTGGCTTCGGTGGCACCGGCATTGATCGCCTGTTGGAACAACGCGTCGGCGTCATCGACATAAATCATCAGGCTACCGGTGGTGCCGCCCAGCGTTGAGGGGCTTTTGACATCGAACTCTTCCATCGCGTCGGCGAGCATGACGTGCGAATTACCGATCCTGATCTCCGCATGCATGACCTTGCCGTCCGGTGAGGGTAGGCGGAACAGTTCGGTGGCATCGAAGGCCTTCTCGTAGAAGGCGATGGCGTCGGCTGCGCCGGAAATGAACAGATAAGGCGTGACGCTGTGGTAGCCGTCCGGAATCGGATTCACTGGCATTGCGGTCTCCCGTATCGAAATGGCCCCCGATGGGCCCCCTCGATTGTAGACCGGCATGTGACGGCGCTATGACGCCGCTGACCGGGTGGCGCTAGTTGGTGCTGGTGTTCAGCAGGTCGAAAATGTTCAGCGCCTCCATCACCAACTCGATCGACAGCGCGGCGAGCAGCATGCCCATCACCCGGACCAGAATCGCCGAGCCGTTCTGGCCGATGACCGCGATGATGCGTCCGGCGGCGAGCATGAACAAAAACGTCGCCAACAGCACCAGCAGCATGACACCGGTGGTCGCCAGCTGAACCTGAATCGGGTAGACGTGGTTATCTGTGAGAATGATCACGGCCATGAGCGCGCCGGGGGTGGCGATGGACGGCACCGCCAAAGGGAACACCGCGATATCGTGGCCCGGCTCGCCCTGGGTTGAGCCTTGCGTCAGCGGCGTGCCGAACACCATCTTCAGGCCGAACAGAAACAGGATGATGCCGCCAGCCACCTGCAGGGACACCAGGCGAATGCCCATGGCGGTTAGCAGTACCTGACCGATGATTACCGCACCCACCAGAATGCCGCCAGCGTAAAGCACCGCCTTGAGCGCGGTTCGGCGGCGGGCGGCTTCGGTGAGCCCCCCGGTGATGGAGGCGAAGATGGCAAGCGTGCCAATCGGGTCAATCGTCGCCCACAGAATCAGGGCGTCGCGAATCAGCTTGTCGGTCATCCGTGTCCGGCGTCGGTCGAGGAGCGCGGCGTGACCAGTTGGTCGAGCGGCTCGCGTGAAGAGGCTATTCAGACCTCACGAGCCTGCAAAAATTCCGTTATGACCGTGGGCGTCGAGTCCCTGCCGGGTGGTGCAACGCGCCGCGAATCTCAGAGTTCGACGTGATCCAGCGGATTGTCCCAGTGGGACGGTCGAGCCACGTCGAGATAGACATCGCGCTCCATGTCCACCGCGCCGCTCCAGTCTTCCGGGGGCGCCGCAGGCGTTGCCGCGAGCTCTATCCAGCTATCGAAATCGATCTCGGCCACGGTGCCATCGAAATACTGCACCTCGACAGTCTCGGCGCGAAGATCGATTGCGACAATTTCAAACGGTGAGTTGTTTCCGACCTGGAACCAGTCTCCGACGCTGAGTTCATGTAGCCACATCGCCATCGTTTTCTCCTTGTCGATTCCTGGGTGAATCGACTTCCAACGGGTATAGGCAAGTGACAGTCCTGTGACAAGACATGCTGATTCCCATCCCCTGCAAGTGACTGATTCGCAGTGCAATCATGTCGATGGGCGGGTCAGATTGCCGACCGTCGGGCGGGCGTGGGTTGTGAAGTCGCGGTCAAGGCGTCGGCATTTCGTGGCGTGTGACGACGGATAGCCGTCGTACGGTACGGCTGACGCCAGTCTGAAGGCTGGTGCAGGATAGGGTTCTATCGAAGATTGCACGCGATGGAGGACGGGATGGACAAGCTCGACCGCGTATACATCCTGCACCGGGAGTTATCCTCCCGGCGGCGGCCGGTGACCAAGGCCAGGCTGGCCGAGGCCATGGGCGATTGCTCGGTCCGTACCGTGCATCGCACGGCCAAGTGGATGCAGGATGAACTCCATGCGCCGATCTGCTTTAGTCCCACCGGATACTTTTACGACCAGCACCCCAGCGAGCCCATGTTCGAACTACCGGGGCTTTGGTTCAACGAAGATGAACTCGTCGCCCTCGTAGGCGTGCAAACACTGCTTCAGCGTGCCCAGCCGGGATTACTGGATGAGTACCTGGCGCCGATCGCCAAACGCATTGACCAGTTGCTGAGCCGGCGAGGTATCGGACTGCCGAACTGGGAGCATCGCATACGCATCGTCCAGATGGCCGGCCGGCCTGCCGGAAGCTGTTTTGGTGCGGTTGCGGACGCGTTGGCGCGTCGTCAGCAAATTCTCCTTCGCTACCGCTCGCGCGGCGACGGCGTGGTGTCGACCCGCACCGTGTCCCCCCAGCGCCTGACCCACTATCGCGAAAACTGGTATCTGGATGCCTGGTGCCACACGAAGAACGCCTTACGCACCTTTTCGCTTGACCGGATCGAGACGACGCAAACAACCGACGAACCCTCGTTCGACGTGCCGAAGCAGAGCCTCGACGCCGCACTGACGACCAGCTTCGGCATCTTCGCGGGCGAACCCACCCACGAAGCCAGCCTCCTGTTCACCGCTCGCCGCGCCCAATGGATCGCCGATGAACAATGGCACCCCCAGCAACAGGGCGAGCGACTGGCCGACGGCCGCTACCGGCTGCGGTTTCCCTATCACCACAGCGAAGAACTGGCGTTGGACATCTGCCGCTACGGACCCGATGTACTTGTGGAAGGTCCGGAAAAACTGCGAGAGGCGGTGGCGGAGCGGTTGAAGGCCGCCGCTGCGCTGTATAACGATGGCAACGACCCAGAGCGAACCAAACGTGGACATGCACCAGCAGCGGAATAAGCGATGAAGTTGAACAGCGTCGAGATGGTGCTGACGGCACTGGAACAAGCCGGCGTGCGCTATTTGATCGTCGGTGGCCTCGCCGTCAATGCACATGGCTACGCCCGCTACACCAAGGATATTGACATCGTCATCCAGCTGGATCGGGACAACGTGCTGCATGCGTTTCGGGCGTTGGAGCCGCTCGGATACCGCCCGCTTTTGCCGGTCAAGCCCGCGCAGTTCGCCGATGCCGCGACCAGAGAGCAGTGGGTCCGCGACAAGCACATGCAGGTGTTCCAATTGTGGAGCGACGCTCACCGAGAAACGCCTATCGATGTGTTCGTGACCGAACCCTTCGACTTCGACGCCGAATACGACCGCGCACCCCGCAAGCGATTTGGCGAAACACTGGATATCCCCATAGTCGCCCGCGACACGCTGATCCGCATGAAGCAGAGCGCGGGCCGGGTTCAGGACCTGGCCGACATCGACAACCTGCGCTTGCTGGAGCCAGACGCGTGACTGCGCCCGATGACGACATTGACTGGTCGCTCGCCACCTTCGAAGGCGCTCGGCTCGAGCAGATGCGGCGCTGGGCCGCGCTGCCTTTGGACCGAATCGTTGCCGCGCTGGAGGAGATGGAGCGGCATGCGGCACCTCGAACACCTGCAGCCACCAAGCCCGGAATAGAAAAGTGATAGCCGCAAGCACTGATTGAATTTTCAGTGGACGCGTTTTGACCAGTTAGCGGGGCATGCTGCTGCTGAGCTTTCCTTGGGGGTAGTGATGCTTGGTTCTCAATCGTCGCGCCGACCTAGCGATGTCCGGATTGTGCGGCGCAATCCGTATTCCCTAGGTGAGCTTGGCCGACGCAATTCGGCGACGCGCGGAGATGGGGTATCTGCGAAATGGGGAATGTGGCGGTGATAGGGGGGGGACGTCCGAAATGCGGTGTTTGCGGTATGCCGAAGCACATCGGTTTATGACGGCTATTCCCAAGCCCGATGGGAGGTGCGAGATCTCGTACGCCGCAGGATGATTCTGAGCGTCAGTTGCTCTGTGGATAGCTGATGAACGAATTCACGCCATCGTCTCTCAAGAGCATTCTGCACTCGAAGCGGGCAAACCTTTATTACCTGGAACGGTGCAGGGTGCTGGTCAATGGTGGCCGAGTGGAGTACGTCACCGAGGCGGGGCGTGAATCCCACTATTGGAACATTCCGATCGCGAACACGACGACCGTCCTGCTGGGAACAGGCACGTCGATTACCCAGGCGGCCATGCGGGAATTGGCCAAGGCCGGCGTGCTGGTTGGCTTTTGTGGCGGGGGTGGCACGCCGCTGTTCAGTGCCAACGAGGTGGATGTTGAAGTCGCCTGGCTGTCGCCTCAAAGTGAATACAGGCCCACCGAGTATCTGCAGGCCTGGGTCCGATTCTGGTTTGATGAGCAAGGGAGGCTGGATGCGGCGCGACGCTTTCAGCAGGCGCGCCTGCAGCGAATCGCTGATCATTGGCGACGCAGCAGAGCCCTGACCGATTCCGGTTTCTCGGTGTCACAGGATCAGCTCGACAATCTTCTACGACGCGCAGAGTCCGATGTGTCGTCCGCGCCAGATACGCAGGCGCTGCTGACCGCAGAAGCGCGACTCACTAAGGAGCTGTTCAAGACCGCCGCGCGTGCGTCGGGTTATGGCGCATTCACCCGTGCCAAACGCGGTGGCGGTGTCGACCCGGCCAATCGGTTTCTGGATCACGGCAATTACCTCGCCTATGGGTTGGCCGCAACCGCCACCTGGGTGCTCGGCCTTCCGCATGGCTTGGCGGTGTTGCACGGCAAGACCCGTCGTGGCGGGCTTGTGTTCGACGTTGCAGACCTGATCAAGGATGCGGTCATCCTGCCGCAGGCGTTTGTTTGCGCAGTGCGAGGTGACGAGGAGCAGGCGTTTCGTCAGGCCTGCATCGAAACGCTGACGCAGACCGAGTCGCTAGACTTCATGATCGACACGCTCAAATCTGTCGCGGTGGAAGTGGGCAGCTCGACATGAACGTGCTGCTCGTTTCGCAATGCGACAAACGCGCACTGACGGAAACCCGCCGCATCCTCGATCAGTTCGCCGAACGGCGCGGAGATCGCACCTGGCAAACACCGATTACCCAGGCCGGCCTCGATACGCTGCGACGGTTGCTGCGCAAGACGGCACGCAAGAACACTGCGGTTGCCTGCCACTGGATACGCGGACGAGATCACAGTGAATTGCTCTGGGTCGTCGGCAACGCAGGCCGATTCAACGCGGAAGGAGCGGTTCCGACCAACAGAACACAGCGTGATGTTCTGCGCCGGGCCAGTGAGAACGACTGGCACACGGCGCAGGATATCCGTCTGCTAGCACAACTCGCTGCGCTGCTGCACGACCTGGGCAAAGCCAGCGTCGCGTTTCAGCAGCGGTTACGTGGCGAGTTGCAGGAACGCAACCTCTATCGCCACGAATGGGTTTCACTCCGCCTGTTTCAGGCGTTTGTCGGTGATTGCGACGATGCTTCCTGGTTGCAACGTTTGGCGGACCCGAGCGCTGACGACGAAGCGCTTTGGACTGCACCCAAGCGTTATCAGCGGGATGGGCTGGACGAGGATGTCGCTCGGCCATTTGACCAGCTGCCTCCGCTCGCGGCCGCCGTTGCCTGGCTAGTTGTCACACATCACCGGCTTCCGACCATCCCGCAGGAGCAGCGCGCGGACTTCAATGTGCTTTGGTTGGAGCAGCCACTGTCGCTGGTGGATCACACGTGGAATGAGCGTTATCAGTCCGCCGATCGTAAGCACGTGGAGAGTTACTGGACCATGGCGGATCAACTGCCGGTTGTCCGGCCGAAATGGCGTGCTCAGGCCGCAAGGCTCGCACGACAATTGCTGACGTTGCGGGAGCGTCGATCGGCACCGTGGCTTAAGAACCCCTACGTGATGCATCTCGCCCGCCTCAGCCTGATGCTGGCGGATCACCACTATTCTGCCCATCCTGCAGACGCGTCACAGCGTGTTGAGGGCGACGGCGATTCATCGTTGTTCGCCAATACCGGACCCGAAGGAAATCTCAAGCAGGCGTTGGACGAGCATCTGCTCGGCGTGGCGCGGGACGCCGGCCAGATCGCCTACGCGTTGCCGGGCTTCGAGCGGGACCTACCGCGTCTGGCGCGACACCGCGGCCTGCGCAAGCGCAGTGGTTCGGGCAAGTTCGCCTGGCAGGACAAGGCCACCGATGCTGCAGTCTCGTTGCGGCAAGCCTCAGTGGAACAGGGTGCGTTCATCGTCAACATGGCGTCCACCGGTTGCGGCAAGACCCTCGCCAACCTTCGGATGCTCAACGCGCTGGCCGATCCCCAGCAAGGTTTTCGAGCGACCTATGCGCTGGGGTTGCGCACCCTGACCTTGCAAACTGGGCGCAGCTACCGCGAGGACTTGCGACTTGGCGAGGACGAACTGGCGATTCTGGTCGGTGGTTCGGGGAGCCGTTCGTTGTTCGAGTACTACGAGCAGCGGGCAGAGAGTCACGGCTCCGCATCCGTGCAAGCACTGATCGATGAGGACAGCCACGTCCTGTTCGAAGGCAATACTGCTGATCACCCGTTGCTTTCACGTGCGATGCAGGACGCCAACATCCGCAAGCTGATCTCGGCACCGGTGGTGGTCTGCACCGTGGACCACATTGCGCCCGCCACCGAGTCGCTGCGGGCCGGTCGCCAGATCGCACCGATGCTGCGGCTGATGAGCAGCGACCTGGTGTTGGATGAATTGGATGACTATGATCTCGACGACCTTCCGGCGCTGACGCGGCTGGTGCATTGGGCCGGCCTGTTGGGGACGCGGGTTGTCTTGTCGTCCGCAACACTGCCGCCTGCGCTGGTCGAAGGGATGTTCATGGCCTATCACGCCGGCCGCCTGCACTACGCGCGCAATCGTGGTTTGGGTAGCGAACAGGCGGAACGGGCCGTCCAAGTCCCCTGCCTGTGGGTCGACGAATTCAGCGTGCAGCGGGCGCACTGCCCTGATGCCACGATGTTCATTGAACAGCACACCACGTTTGTCCAGCGGCGGACGAAGGAACTGTCCATCGCCGAGCCTCTGCGGCGTGGAGAACTGCTGCCATTAACTATCGGCATGAAGGTGCCCGATCAACAGCAGTACGCCGAGTTTGCCGAACCGCTTCGCGATGCCTGCGTTCGGCTGCATCAGGATCATGCCGAGGTATGCCCGCACAGCGGAAAGCATGTGAGCTTCGGCATCGTGCGCATGGCCAATATCGAGCCCCTGGTTGGTGTCGCTCGCGCATTGTTCCAGTTGGGTGGGACGGATGACGTCCGTATTCACCTGTGCGTTTACCACGCACGATTTCCTCAGGTGCAACGTTCGGCGATCGAGCATCAACTCGACCAGGCGTTCAATCGGCGCCGGCCGGAAGCCGTCTATGCCGTGCCCGACATTCGTCATGCCATCGACGCGCATCCGGAGCCGCACCACCTGTTCGTCGTACTCGCGTCACCCGTCTGTGAGGTTGGGCGAGATTGGGACGCCGACTGGGCCGTTGCCGAGCCTTCGTCCCTGCGCGCGCTGATTCAGTTGGCGGGTCGTGTTCAACGCCATCGGCGAAAGCTGGGCGACAGACCCAACCTATTGATTCTCGATACGAACTTGCGCCATTTCAAAGGCGAGCGGGGCCCCGACGGCCAGCCGGGGCCGGTCTTTCTCCGGCCCGGTTTCGAGCAGTGGCGCGCACCGGTCGGGCATCCATTTCGTTTGCTGGCGCATCACCTGAGCAAACTGATGGCGCCGGAGGAATACACCACCGTTAGCGCCCTGCCGCGCATGGTTTCCAGACCGCTGGCCGATCTGAAACCCCAGTACCGGCTAGTCGATCTCGAACACGCTCGGATGCAGGATCGCATGCTGCCTGCAGTGGATGAGGTGGGCGGACGAACCTTGCGCCGAGAACCCAACGCCGCGACCGCCTGGCGATATTCGCAGGCCGCATTGACCGGAATGCTTCAACAGCGTCAACCGTTTCGTGACGACTCCCAACCCAGTGTGATGTTGGCGTTTCTGCCAGATGATGAGGAAGAGCGGTTGTTGCTCCACCGGGTGGAAGAAGAACGCGGCCGCCGGGGCCAGACACTGTATGTGGAGGTCGACCAAAGCCTACGGCATGACATGGACGTGCCGCTCGGCGCGTGCATCAGCGCCTGGGGAGAGCATGACCTGCTCGGTCTGCTGATCGAGCAGTCGGACTACCTGAATCTACCGCTGCGACGATGCGCCGAGAAGTTGGCGACCATCAGCGCTCCGAAAAGTGACCACGGGTGGGCGTATCACGAAGCACTCGGCTTGATTGCGTTTTAGCGTTGAAATGTACACAGCATGATTTCGACTGAGGCGTTTGTCTTTGGACGCGATGTGCCAATTCACAAACTGATGTCATTCCAGATCGAATTTGGCTGAAGTTAGGAGGCGGGAATGCAAGACCATCCTGATCGAGTACAGGCCTTTACGGATGTCATAGCCCGATTCATTAACGAGCGTCGCGAAGCGAAGCTGAAAGGCGACAACGACGCCGCGAAGGCATCCAGGTACGAGTACGCCACGTGGCTGGCGGATGCTGCCCGCCGCGTTGCTCAGATTCAGGCGGTGACACATGTGCTCAAGGCGACGCACCCGGATGCGCGTGGCAGCAGCCTGCACGCACCACCTCAGTCGTTACCATCACATGCGGAGGTCGGCTCGCACACGCTCGGTGCCGATTTCGCCGAAGACATTGTGGGTAACGCCGCTGCCCTGGACGTATTCAAGTTCTTGAAGGTTGAGGTCGATGGTCGTCGACTGTGGGACTGGATGCTCGATAAGGACGCAGATTTGCAGCGTGCGCTGAGTTCGGATTCCGAGACTGCGGCTGAGTGGATGCGCGCGTTCACCGGATTGGTCAGGCAAGACGTCCAACCGATTTCTCACGTGCTGGCCAAGCAGGTTTACTGGTGTGTCGGAAACGACCCCGCCGACGACGCCCATTACGAGTTATTGCAGCCGTTGTTCTCCAGCAGCCTTGCGCATGCGGTACACGCGAATGTCAGTGATGCGCGCTTTGGAGAGCAGAACAAGGTCGCTCGAAAGGCCCGTCGTGACAGAACGCCCTACGAGGGGCTGTATCGCGAATATCGCGATCTAGTCGCGCGCAAATTGGGGGGAACGAAGCCGCAAAACGTCTCCCAACTCAATAGCGAGCGAGGCGGTGTGAACTACCTGCTGGCGTCCGCTCCGCCACACTGGCAAAAGGAATCAAGCCCGAAGCTCCTGAACACCGATTCTGCATTGGATCGCATTGCTCAACTCGGTAGCGTGCGCCACTTGATTCGGGTTCTCGCAGATTTTCTCCGCTCTGATCCGCCGCGAAACGAAGCCACGCGCGAAAGACGGGAAACCATTGAGCAGGCGTTGGGGCAGGAACTGCCGGTGTTCGCGGCCTCTGTTCGTGCAGGGTTGGAACCTGGTTGGACGCGTGATCCGGCTTGCCGGCTGCCGCGCTGTGAGCAGCTTTGGCTGGATGCGGACAGGGTGGAACTTCCAGTCCGGGAGGACAATGCGGAAGCTGATCAGGCCTTCATTGACGATTACCACCGCGGTGATTGGCGAGACGAGGTGGCCGGTCGTTTCGCCAACTGGATCAATGCGCGTCTGCGCGACGCCGGGTTGCCTGCGGTTGGCGATGCGGAATACCGCCACTGGGCGAAGCAAGCGGTCATCGAGGCGCAGTGGCCGGTGCCCATGCAGGCCAGAGCAGGAGCACCGGCATGAGCACTTGCCCGTCATTTGATTACCTGGTGGTACTCCCGCATCTGCGCGTGCAGAACGCCAACGCCGTGTCCAGCCCGTTGACGCATGGATTTCCGTCCATGACGGCGTTTCTGGGCCTAATGTGGGCACTAGAGCGCCGGTCTCGCGCTGCCGGTTTGGACCTGGGGTTTCGTGCGGTCGGTGTGGTGTGCCACGCACATCAGGAACAGGTGAATGACGACCGGTTCGTCAAATCGTTTCACCTAACGCGCAATCCCGTGGGCAAGGACGGGAAGACCGCCGCAATTGTCGAGGAGGGTCGCGTTCATCTGGAACTGACTCTGATCTTAGCCATCGAGAGCGAACGATGGTTGCGCGACCCAGAGGTACAGCAAGCCGACGTTGCCGCCGTGTCCGAGTGGGTCAGCCAAATGCGTGTGGCCGGTGGAAGCATCTTGCCGGCGGCGAACCCAAACTGGCATCGCTATCGACCCTGTTCCGTCCCAATGCACGGGGACGATGGCTGGGAGTTGTTCCGCAAGCTGCGCATGCGCTGGCTGCCGGGTTTTACGCTGGTGTCGCGAGATGAGTTGATTGACACGCGGTTGGCCGAGTTGCGTACGCACGATGCCGCAGCCACCAGGTTGGACGCATGGCTATCCCTTTGCCGCATCAACTGGCGCTACGAGACACCGGAGAAGGACACCGTCCAGGCGCGCCGTGACGCGTGGAAGCACGACCGCGCAGGCTTGGGCTGGGTCGTTCCGATTCCGGTTGGCTATGGCGCGCTCGGTGACATATATCCACCCGGAGCTGTGGCGAACGCGCGCGATGCAACAACGCCGTTTCGCTTCGTCGAAAGCCTCTTTTCGGTAGGGCAATGGATCAGCCCTCACCGTCTGCATGATCCCCAGCAGATGCTTTGGTATGCCGACAGCCGGCCAGATGACGGCTTGTATCGCTGCCGCAACGATTTCCAGCCTGCGCCTGAATTTGACTTCATCCAGGCACAGTTCGATCAATCACATTGAGTCGAGGAGTACACGATGACAACACAAACATTAAGAACAGCGTCCGTTTTGGCATTTGAACGCAAGCTCGACCCTTCCGACGCATTATTGTTCGCCGGCGACTGGGCGGAACGTAAACAGTCCGACAACTGGCAGCCGATCAAGATTCGCGAAAAGTCTGTACGCGGCACGATTTCCAACCGCCTCAAAACGAAGGACCAGGATCCGGCCAAACTGGACGCTGCAATCGAAAACCCTAACCTGCAGACGGTAGACGTGGCCGCATTGCCGTCGGATTGCGACACAGTGAAAGTGCAGTTCACCTTACGGGTTCTTGCTGGTGCAGGTGAGCCGTCCGCCTGCAATGACGCGGACTATCGCGACAAGCTGATTGCGGCCGTGACGGGATACGTCCAGGAGCATGGATTCGCTGAACTGGCTGGGCGCTACGCGGCCAATCTAGCGAACGGTCGCTTCCTGTGGCGCAACCGCGTCGGTGCCGAGCAGATCGAGGTCCATGTCGCCCATCTCATGAGAGGTTCTGCCAACAAGCAATGGGAGTTCGACGCGTTGGAGCACGAGCTGCGCCAGCTGCGAGCGCCCGAGGCGGAAGCCGCTCAGGTTTCGGAACTGGCGACGCTGATCGAAGCCGGCCTTGCGGGCGAGGCTCATGTGCTCTTGCAAGTCACGGCCTACGTTCGCATGGGTGCCGGCCAGGAAGTGTTTCCATCCCAGGAATTGATTCTTGACCGCGGCCGCGGTGACAAGAGCAAAACGTTATACGCGGTGGGTGACGGAAGCACGGCGATTGCGGCCATCCATTCGCAAAAGATCGGCAATGCGATTCGCACCATTGATACTTGGTATCCGGACGCCGAAAAACTCGGGGCGATCGCGATTGAACCTTACGGGTCCGTCACAACACAGGGCAAAGCCTACCGCCAGCCAAAGCAAAAGCAGGATTTTTACTCTCTGCTTGATCGGTGGCTGCTCAAGGACCAACCGCCGGAGCCGAGCAACCAGCACTTTGTTATCGCCGTTCTCGTTCGGGGCGGCGTGTTCGGTGACGCGGGCTGACCGTGATGGATCACTATGCGGAGTTTCGATTGCTGCCCGATACAGAGTTCTCGGCTAACCACTTAATGAATGCATTGTTCGCCACGTTGCATCGGACGTTGGTTGAATTGGGCAGCACGGATATTGGCGTGAGCTTTCCGGCGTTGGGTGCCCAGCCCACCGGTGTGGGTGAACGCCTACGCCTGCACGGATCCGAGTCTGCGCTGCGGCCCTGCATAGATGCGGGCTGGTTCAAGAGCATTCGGGATCATGCAAGCCGGTCCGAAATCCGGCCTGTCCCGGAGAACGTTCGGCACGTCCAGGTTCGCCGTGTACAGCCTCTAGGAGGGAGTGACCTACGACGCCTACGCCGCAGGCTGATGGCTCGGAGTGGATGCTCGCAGGAACAGGCCGCTCAGCGCATTCCGGCTAGCGCCGCGGAGCGGCTCACGCTTCCGTTTCTTTCACTGAGAAGCGCCAGCACCGGTCAGATGTATCGGCTGTTTATTGAACAGAAGTCAGTCGCGCAGCCCGTTGGCGGCGCGTTCAATAGCTATGGAATCAGCAAAACGGCCACTGTCCCGTATTTCGACTGACCCTTTTCTTTTGCCGCGTACGGTAGCGGTTAAAATCAAATAGTTATGCGCGGCGCTCAGATTTTGGTCTGAGCGCCGCGGTAGGTATTTGTGCCTGTTAATCAATGGGCTACACGATTCCTTGCCTGGTTCACTGCCGCGTAGGCAGCTCAGAAATGTTTCAAGCCTGCTGCACCAACCCGCTCATTGTTCACTGCCGCGTAGGCAGCTCAGAAAAACTGGTCCAATAACTTCGGTTGTGCCTTGTCGTTCACTGCCGCGTAGGCAGCTCAGAAAAGAAGCCGGTCCACATATTCTGTGGATAGCGTGTTCACTGCCGCGTAGGCAGCTCAGAAAACGCCGTGTGGTGCCAATACGGGTGATCCCACGTTCACTGCCGCGTAGGCAGCTCAGAAAACTTAAACCGGCGTTCGCCGTTGCGGTACCGGGTTCACTGCCGCGTAGGCAGCTCAGAAAATGTGAGCGGTGACGCTATATCAATCTGATGGGTTCACTGCCGCGTAGGCAGCTCAAAAATTCCTTATTCGTCGGGTGTTGGACGGTGGGTATTTGGAATGGAGTTCCCACCAGGCGGACTCTTGGAGGACAACCAATGGGTCAGGGCAACTCGGGCAATCTCTGACTTCGTTTTGCCTTGCAGGTCCGCTTCGCGTAACAGCTTTTGCTCTAACTCGTTATCCAGTCGAACGCGAAATACTTTCATCTATCTCGCTCCTGTGGGTGTCAAGGCGCTTGCCAAGTTGCGTGGGCGTTCGTTTAGTTTAGGCCGCTTCCTGGTGTTTTCTCTACGGACAAGGATTCGGCTGCGCAGCATGAATTTCCTCGATTTGCAGACGGACTTGTTGGGGGAGTTTGATGTCAGCGCTGGCGATGTTGGTTTTGAGTTGTTCCATCGTGGTTGCGCCGATGATGTTGCTGGTGAGGAAGGGTCGGCTGTTGATCCAGGCTAGTGCCATTTGCGCGGGGTCGATGCCGTGTTCGCGGGCGAGGTGAACGTACTGGCTGACGGTGCGCTCGGCGATGTCGCCGGTATAGCGCTTGAAGCGTTCGTAAAGGGTGAGGCGCGCGCGAGCGGGCAGGGCGTTGTTGAGGTATTTGCCGCTGAGGGTGCCGAAAGCCAGCGGTGAGTACGCGAGCAGGCCGACCTGTTCCCGATGGGCGAACTCGGCGAGTCCCACTTCGAAACTGCGATTGAGCAGGTTGAACGGGTTCTGGATGGACTGCAGCCGCGGCAGGCCCTGGCTGTCGGACAGGCGCAGGTACTCCGCCACGCCCCATGGGGTTTCGTTCGAGACGCCGATGTGCCGGATCTTGCCGGCCTGGACGGCCTTGTCCAGCGCGGTGAGGGTTTCGTCGATTGGCACGCCGCTGTGTGCGCTGGCGGTGTAGCCCAGCTTGCCGAAGTAGTTGGTCGAGCGTTCTGGCCAGTGGACCTGGTAGAGGTCGATGTAGTCGGTTTGCAGGCGTTGCAGGCTGGTGTCGATGGCGGCTGCGATCTGGGCTGAATCCAGCCTGGGGCCGTTGCGTATCCAGTCCATCTGGCCCGGGCCGGTAACCTTGGTGGCGATGATCAGGTCGTCGCGCCGGCCACGCTTGGCCAGCCAGCTGCCGACATAGGCTTCGGTGCTGCCCTGTGTTTCGGCGCGCGGCGGCACGGGGTACATCTCGGCCGTGTCGATAAAGTTCACGCCCTGCGATGTGGCGTAGTCGAGCTGTTCGTGGGCTTCGGCTTCCGAGTTTTGCTCGCCGAAGGTCATGGTGCCGAGGCAGATGACGCTGACGTTGAGGTCGGTGCGACCGAGGGGGCGGGTTTCCATGATCAGGCTCTCTCATTCACCAGGTGGGTGGCGCGCAGGTCCAGCAGGCGCTGCACCATGGGCTCGAGCACGCGTTCCATCGCGTTCTGCATTTGTGCGCCGGGGACGACCAAGGTGTTCTCGCGTGACATGAACGCACCGGGCATGGAGTTCACCAAGTGGTCGATGTCCAGCGGCGCGCGATAAACCCGGGCGAAGTGGACGACCACAAAGCTCTCTTTGTTCGACGGCACGTGGGCCGCGTGAAACGGGTTTGATGTATCGACCAGCGGCACGCGCTGAAAATTCACGTCGGTGCGCGAGAACTGCGGGACGACGTAGTTCACGTAGTCCGGCATGCGGCGCAGGATGGTTTTGGCGACATCTTCGGGCTTGTAGCCACGCTCCCGCGTGTCGCGGTCAATCTTCTGAATCCACTCCAGGTTGATCGTTGGCGTCATGCCGATCATCAGATCAACGTACTGCGCCACATTCACCCGGGGCGTGATCACGCCGCCGTGCAGGCCTTCGTAGAACAGCAAGTCCGTGTCGGGGGGTAGCTGTTCCCAGTCGGTGAAGGTGCCGGCGTCTTGGCCGTGGGCGGCGGCCTCTTCGTCGGTGTGCAGGTAGCGGCGGCGCATGCCTGACCCGTCGTCAGAGTACTGCCGAAACAGGGCTTCGAGCTTGTCGAAGTGGTTGGAGGCCGGCCCGAAATGGCTGAAGTTCTCGCCGCGGA
Organism: Abyssibacter sp.; assembly: GCA_023146115.1. GTDB lineage: Bacteria > Pseudomonadota > Gammaproteobacteria > Nevskiales > OUC007 > Abyssibacter. The sequence continues at coordinate 14,977 of JAGLCS010000113.1, forward strand.
TGCGGGCGCGCTGAATCGCTGCCTGCATTTGCACGCGGTCGAAGGCATGGAAGCTGTCGCCTTCGATATTGGCGGCGCGTACGCCCAGGCGCTGAAATATCTTGGCGAAGGCCTGGCTGGCCGTGCTGGTGCCGGCGCCGGATGAACCGGTGACGGCAATGATGGGATGCCGCTCAGACACGCCTGTAGTCGAAATCGGCGATCGTGTGGCCGAGCCGTAGTCCGCGGCGTTCGAACTTGGTCTCGATGCGGTCGTCGGCCGTGGGCATCTGCCCACCGATCCCGTTGACGTTTTCGAACGCGGGATGGGCATCGCAAACCGCGAGCATGTGTTCGGCGTAGTCCGCCCAGTCCGTGGCCAGCCGCAGTCGGGCGCCGGCGCCCATGCGACCGGCGAGCATGTCCAGAAAGGCCGGCTGGATCAGGCGGCGCTTGTGGTGGCGAGCTTTGTGCCATGGGTCGGGAAACAGCACGTAGAGGCTGTCGATCCATGGTGTCATGGCGGACTGCGCCAGGGTTTCGGCGGCATCGTCCGTGCTTACTTTCAGGTTGACCACACCAGCCTTGTCGGCGCGGTCCAGGAGACGGCCGACACCGGGGCGGTGCACCTCGAAGCCCAGAAAATTGCGTTCGGGGTGTTGTTGGCAGGCCGCGAGCAGGTTTTCGCCGTCGCCGAAGCCGATCTCCAGGGTGAGTGGCGCGGGGCGCTCGAATAGCTGTGCGGGGTCAGCGAAGGCCTCGGCCGCTACGCCGTAGCGCGGCATCAGTGCATCCAGCGCGCGGGACTGCGCCGGGGTCAGCCGGCCTTCGCGGCGAACAAAGCTGCGAATACGCCGGTGGTAGGCCGGTGTGTCTGAGTCCGACATGCGACGAGATGCCGAATCGCTCATTCAATGATGTCGGTGAGTGGGGAGGATGCACTCGCGTAGCGGCGTCGCGGCATGCGACCGGCGCGAAAGGC
>JAGLCS010000114.1 GCA_023146115.1 Abyssibacter sp.
TCCATGGCGATGGCGGCGTCCGAAGCCGTGCCGACGCCGGCGTCGACCAGGATCGGCACGCTGGCGTTTTCGATGATGCTCAGCAGGTTGTAGCGGTTCTGGATACCCAGGCCCGAGCCAATCGGTGCGGCCAGCGGCATCACCGCCACGCAGCCCATGGCTTCCAGGCGCTGGGCGACGATGGGATCGTCAGAGGTGTAGACCATCACGTCGAATCCGTCATCGACCAGCTCTTGAGCGGCCTGCAAGGTGGCGGGCACGTCGGGGAACAGGGTTTTGGGGTCACCCAGCACTTCGAGCTTGACCAGCTTGTGGCCGTCCAGCAGTTCGCGCGCAAGCTGACAGGTACGCACGGCATCCTTGGCGGTATAGCAGCCGGCGGTGTTGGGCAGGATGGTGAACTCGTCCGGTGGCACCACATCCAGCAGGTTGGGTTCGTCCGGCGATTGACCGATGTTGCTGCGGCGAATCGCCACGGTGACGATCTCGGCGCCGGAGGCGCGGATTGCTTCGCCGGTTTGTTCCATCGACGCATATTTGCCAGTGCCGACCAGCAAGCGCGAGCGATAGCTGTGACCGGCAATGGTCAGGGCGTCTGATATCTGTTCGTCGGTACCGAAAGCCATGCGTTTGTCGTTGTTCAATGGGGCGGCTACTTTGGCAGAACCGCAGGCCCGTGTGCAGTTCCTGGCGTCGGGCGCCGGTTCAACCGCCGCCGATTGCCTGCACGATTTCGATGGAATCGCCCGGCTGTACCTGATGCGAGGCATGCGCGCTGCGCGTCACGATGCGGCCGTTGACCTCGATCGCCAAGCGTTTGCCTGCCAGCCCCAGCCGCTCGACCAGATCCTGCAGCGTGCAGCCGTCGGGCGCGTCAAAGGCTTGGCCGTTGAGGCGGATATCCATGGTGCCAATTCTAACCGATCGGCTCTCCCGCCAGCCGCCGACATGAAAAAGGCCCGGTGGGTGCCACCGGGCCTCGGGTGATGCATGCGGGACTGTTGCCTGCGATCAATCCGTCCTGACCGCGTAGGACTGCACATGGACATGGTCCAGCAACTGATCCGGCCGTACCGACGCCACCTGCTTGTTGGCGCCACGGCGGATCACGCCGAGCTTGACGGATTCACCGGTGGCCACGCGCTCGAGCTGCTGGATCACGTCACGTGGTCGCTTGACCGTCTGGCCGTTGACCGATTGGATGACGTCGCCCGGCTCGAGGTCCATCGTGCGGCCGGTGCCGGATGCGACGACCAGCACGCCGACCTGGGTGCCGAAGTAGCTGCCCAGTTCCTTGTTCAGTTGCGCCAGTGTCAAACCGCCGCCGACGTTGGCGACCTCGGCAGACGGCGGAAGGCCGGGCGTCGGCGGGCGCGGTGCAGCGGGCGGGTCGATCCGGATCACGCGTCGGCCTTCGCCCAGATCCTGCAAGTCCATGACCAGGCCCTGTGGGCATTGCACGTCGTCGGTGTCAGAACCGAACAGGTGAATGCCCGGCACCGGAGGAGCGGGCGGGGCAGCCGCCACGGCGGCGCTGGGCCACGAGAGGTCATCGGTCTTGACCGTGAGCTGTTTGCGCTTGCTACTGCGGATGATGCTGACATCGACTTCGTCGCCCGGTGTCAGTTCTTCCATGAAGGCCGATAGTTCTTTGAGTGCCTTGTCGCCTTCAAAGCGTTGTCCGTTGGCGGCGATGATGATGTCGCCGGCATGCATGCCGGCTTTTTCTGCCGGCCCGCCGGGTGTCACGCCGTTGATATGGACGCCTGATTCATCGTCGGCCGTGCGCACGGTGACGCCCAGCATGGCGCGTTTGCGCCCGCCCAGCAGGCGATAGGCGAAGGCTCGGGGCGCGTTGGCCTGGTGCTTGAGGGACAGCTCCGCCAGCCGTTCGGCCGCCAGTTGCAGTTCCTTCTCGGCATGTTCCAGCGCGCGTTCCGCGCTCTTGATCTCGCGTTCGATCTCCACGCTGCGGTGTTCCGAGATTTTGGCGTGGCGCTCGACCACCTCGGCGCGGCGTTCCTCCAGCTCGGCGCGGGCCTCGGCCCATTCGGTCTCGTGATCGCCGGCGGTTGCTTTCGGGCTTAGCGACAACGCGGCCACGGTCAGGCCGAGGGCCAGCCAGCTGGCTGGATGGGCGGCGAGACGCGGGGCCAGCCGCGTGATCGCCAGTGTCGGGATGGTGTTGTTTTTGTTCATAGCGGGACCTCGTAAGCAGCGGTCCGGAGTCCGGGGTCGGTTTGGGGTGTGGCGACCAGCGCTGACATCAGCTGGACGCGGTTGCGCCAGAGCGCGAGTTCTTCCGGCGAGCCCGGCGCGGCGGCGTTGAGCTGTACATCGATCATCGCCAGGCCACCTTCGAGACGGGCGATGCGTTGCGCCTCATTGCCGCCCGTTAGCGCCACCTTGCGCTGCCGCCACTGGTGCTCCAGCGCCTGTGACTGCGCGATGAGTGTTGGTAGCGGGTTGGGGGAGGTGCTGGCCTGGTCGCTGGCCTGCAGGTCATCCGAGCGAACCGTCGGAATCGCTGCGGGTTCAGACCACAATGCAGCGACGAGAATGGTGACACCCGCGACCGTGGCGGCCGCTGCGAGCAACGGCCGATGCAGGCGACGACGACGGCGCTGCTGGAACTGTTCCCACCCGTCGGATGGGGGCGAGCAGGCGGCCAAGGCCTGCAGCCGCGAGTTCAGCTCGCGCTCAAAGGCTTCAGACATGGCTGATTCTCCGATGGTTGAGAAACCGTACTGGGCGCAGGCGGCAGGGCATCCGGGTGCAGGATGCCGCGCAGCTTGGCGTGAGCACGGGAGAGTTGGGATTTGGAAAAGCTGGGCGTTTTGCCCATCAGGTCGGCGATTTCGGGGTGGGTGTAGCCCTCGACGTGATAAAGCCACACCACCGCGCGAGCCGTATCGGGCAGCAGGGTTAGTGCCTGTTCCAGCAAGCTGTCGTCGCTGTCAGGCGCTGCCGCGGCTTCATGTGCCTCTGGAATCAGCACCGTCCAGCGCTTGCGCTTGCGTAGCACCTGCAGGGTTTCGCGGACGGCAATCTGGCGCAGCCAGCCCCAGAACGGCGAGTCCCCCCGAAACGTCTTCACCTTGGCGAAGGCGCGCATGAAGGTGTCCTGCGTGATGTCGGCTGCCAGATGGCTGCAACCCGACATCCGGCTGGCCAGATCGAAGACCGGGCGCTGGAACGTCCGATAAATCGATTCCTGGGCGCGCAGGTCGCCGCGCTTGAGCGCGGCCAGCGTCAGCTCGGAAATCGGGATGTCAAATCGACTGCTCACAACCCCAGGATGCCGTGTGTTGAGAAAGGGTCGCGCTCACTGGCCGGCGGCCACCAACGGTGTTCGTGGGGCGACAGGCGGCCCACCTGGAACCCGGCTCAGATGCCGGTTAAGCCTCGCAACACCCACCACACCAGACCGTTGACCAGAAAACCGATGATGGTCACGCCCACCGCCCGGCCGGTGCTGCGATAGTCCAATGCCTGACGCACGGCGACCACGGTGGTCGCGATGGTCCACAACGTGGCCACCAGATACACCAGACCGCCGACCAGCGGCAGGAATCCGAAGACCCGGAGCAGGCCCGGTCCCTGCGCAAAGCCCAAGGTTCGCATCAGCTCGCCGACATCGGCGCGGGTGCCGGATTCCGGCAGCAGTTTAGCGCCGACGACATAGATCACGGCTGCCCAGACGATCCAGCCCAGCAGCGCGCTGAGTGCGGCGATCAGCAGCGTGGCGAACCCACCGGCCGCGAGCAGCCCGAGGCCGGAGGCGATGACCACGAGAAGGACCACGCCGGCCGCTTGGCCGGTGGCGCTGCGGTCGCTTTCGACCTCTTCGTAGGTCGCCACGTCGAGCTTCGCGGCGCCGACGATGCGTTGAACAAATCCCTGTGCCATGTCACTGCTCCTGGTTGTCGAGAATCGCCTCGATCTGATCCATCACACCGTTGAGTTTGCGGAACACGGCTTCGTAGGGGGCCGCGGTCGTCATGTCCACGCCGGCGGCGACCAGCAGAGCATGCGG
>JAGLCS010000115.1 GCA_023146115.1 Abyssibacter sp.
GTGTCTCCGGCGAGAATCTTCTCCGCAAACGCCGCGCCGGCAGTGATCGAAGTCGCGTACTGGTAGACGTAGAAATTCCGATAGAAATGCGGGATGTAGGCCCACTCGATATGGAAGGTGGGGTCGATCGTCAGCACGCCTTCATCGTGGCCGTGGTAGCGCTTGAGGATGTCGCCATACATCTCCGACAGCCGCGCACCCGACAGCGGCGTGCCGTCGGCAAAGGCTTCATGCACCTGCAACTCGTATTCGGCGAACATGGCCTGACGGAAGAAGGTGCCCCGCCATTGCTCCAGCAGGAAGCCGAGGTAATAGAGCTTCTCGTCGTCGGTCGTGGCGACCTGCATGCGGTCATCGACCAACAGCACCTCGTTCACGGTCGAGGCGATCTCGGCCAGGAAGATCGGGTAGCGCGCCGTTTCGAACGGCTGGGTTTCTGACGACAGCATGGTGTGCACCGCATGGCCCCATTCATGCGCCAGCGTCGAAACCGATTCGAAGTCGTCGTTGTAGTTCATCAGCACATAGGGATGCACCCCGTAGGCCGATCCGGACATATAGGCTCCAGAGACCTTGTTCTCACGGGGATACAAATCCATCCAGCGCGCGCTTAGCCCTTCGGACAGCTTGGCCACGTAGTCTTCGCCCAACGGCGCCATCGCCGTGACAACCAAAGGCTTGGCTGACGCGATCGGGTAGTCGGTTTCCAGTTCCACCAGCGGCGGGTAGATGTCGTAGTACTCGATCTGGTCGATGCCCAGAATCCGCTCGCGCAGCGTTAGATACCGGTGCAGGGTGTCCAGGTTGTCGTTCACCTGCTTGACCAGATTTCGGTACACGGCTTCGGGCACGTGGGTGCCGCCAAGAGCGGCCGCCAGCGTGCTGTCGTAGTTGCGTGCATCAGCGAAGAACTTGGCCTGTTGCAAATGGGCGTGGAAGGTTTCGCCCATGGTTTGCTCGTAGTCCTGCCACGTGGACCAGAAGGCCTCGAAAACCTGCTTGCGGTCGTCCCGCTCGGGCACCTGCCGGTATTTGGTGTATCCGGATTGCGACAGACGGACGGATTCGCCGTCGGACAACTCGATGGTCGGCCACGGAATATTGGCGTTGGCGAGCACTCGGTAGATCGCCGACGGCGTGCCGCCCATCGCGCCGGCCGAGGCCAGCAGGGATTCGCGCTGCGGGTCGAGCACGTGAGGAGCTTGGCGCAGGGTGACTTCGAGCAGGCGGTCGTAGCGTGTCAGCCGTGGCAACCGCTTTTTGAAGTCGTCGATCGTATCGGCGCCCAGTGCGATCAACTCTGGCGCCATATAGCTCGTCACCTCGCTGAAACGCGTGTACAGGCGCCGAACCTGCTGCCGCATTTCCAGCGGGATCGACTGGCTGGTGTCCTGATCGGCCAGCAGGCTGGCGTACACGCCCACGCGGTAAAGCCGCTTCAGGGCGGTGTGGTAGCGCTCGAGGCAGGTGTTCAGACCCTTGGGATTGCCCAGCCGGCCCTCGCATTCGGCCAGCGCGTCGAAGTAGTCCTCGACCTCGTTGCGCTCTGCATTCCAGGCCGACACATTCGGGAACAGGTCACGCAAATCCCAGCGGTTGGGGTCGTCGGCGGGTTCGGCCGCGATGGCGGCGGAGCTGACCGCCAGGAAAACCAGGGCAAGCCCCGAGGTGAAACGGTGAAGTCGAACGCGCATGCCATTCCCCTGAAAAGCGTTGCGTCGACTCTGATTCCGAGAGCCGGTGGCGTCAAGGCGATGCTAAACTCGCGCGCCATTTGCCTGCCGATTCGCAACCGATTTCCGTTATGGCCGAACACACTGTTCTCGTAGTAGGCGGCGGAGGCCGCGAGCATGCACTGGCCTGGAAACTGGCCCAGTCGCCCAAGGTGGATCGGGTGCTGGTGGCGCCGGGCAATGCCGGCACCGCGACCGAACCGCTGTGCGAGAACGTGCCCGTGGCCGCCGATGACATCGACGGGTTGCTGGCGCTGGCCGATCGCGAAGCCGTGGCCCTGACGGTGGTCGGTCCGGAAGCCCCGCTGGCAGCCGGAATTGTCGATCGTTTCCGTGATGCAGGATTGCGGTGTTTCGGTCCGACCCAGGCCGGCGCGCAGCTGGAATCCAGCAAGGCGTTCGCCAAGGCCTTCATGCAGCGCCATGGCATTCCGACGGCGGCCTACGCCGAATTCACGGACACCGAAGCCGCGCTGGCCTACCTGCGTGAGCAGGGCGCGCCGATTGTCATCAAGGCGGATGGCCTGGCGGCGGGCAAGGGCGTGGTGGTGGCCCAGGATCTGGCCGAGGCCGAAGCCGCCGTGCGCGACATGCTGGACGACGGCAGTTTCGGTGCGGCCGGTGCTCGCGTGGTGATCGAGGAGTTCCTGCCGGGCGAGGAGGCGAGTTTTATCGTCATGGCGGCCGGCCAGGCGGTGGTCGAATTCGCCTCGTCGCAGGATCACAAACCCGCGCTGGATGGCGACCAGGGCCCGAACACCGGCGGCATGGGAGCGTACTCGCCCGCGCCGGTGGTGACGCCAGCCATCCACGAGGCCATTCGGCGCGAGGTGATCGACCGCGCGCTGGCCGGTTTCGCGGCCGACGGTATCGAATATCTCGGTTTTCTCTACGCCGGCCTGATGGTGGACGATGCGGGCAACATCAAGGTGCTGGAATTCAACTGCCGGCTGGGTGATCCGGAAACCCAGCCGTTGCTGATGCGGCTGGATAGCGATTTGTTCGACCTCTGCCTGGCGGCCGTGGACGGCCATCTCGGCCTGATGAGCGCGCGCTGGAATCCACAGGCCGCACTGGGCGTGGTGATGGCCGCCGGCGGTTATCCCGGCGCCTACGACAAAGGTCTTCCGATCCAGGGGTTGGCCGCGGCTGCGGCCTCGGGTGCCAAGGTGTTTCACGCCGGCACGGCGCAGAACGACGAGGGTGACATCGTCACCTCGGGCGGGCGCGTGCTGTGTGTGACCGCGCTGGGCGACGATGTGGCGGCGGCGCAACAGGCCGCTTACGCGGGCGCTGATCGCATCACCTGGGACAAGGTGCATCTGCGCCGCGATATCGGCGCCAAGGCGATTGGGCGCTAGGGCAGGGGGCGCATGACGCTGCTGGCGGTTGTTCTCGTTCTGCTGCTCTGGGCGGGGCAGCGTCGCGCCCGTCTGATCGAGCGCTCCTGTCCTCCCGTTGGCACGGTTCGTCGGCTCGATGGCCACGATGTGCATGTGGTGGAGGCCGGTAGCGGCCCGCCGCTGATCCTGCTGCATGGGGCCAGTTCCAATCTGCGTGATTGGACGGAAAGCATTTTTCCCATCCTGGCCCGCGAGTTCCGCGTCATCGCCATTGACCGGCCGGGACTGGGCCACAGTGCCGGTACCGGCGCCTGGCTCAATCCCAGCGATTTGGCCGATTTCGTGTTGAATGTCGCCGAGGAGCTGGGCGCCGAGTCGCCCGTGATCGTCGGCCATTCATGGTCGGGTTCGGTGGTGCTCGCGGCCCTGACGGATCAGCCGGATCGCGTCGCCGGCGGTATCAGCCTGGCCGGTGTGGCCAGTCATTGGGTGGGCGGCATTGGCTGGGCAACGCATGTCGCGCGCGTACCGATTCTGGGGCAGCTGTTTTGTCATACGGTCGTGCCGCTACTGGGCCCGTCGCTGATGCCCGCCGCGATCGCGAAGATCTTCCGTCCGAATGCCGTTCCGGACGGCTATGCTGAACGCATCGGCGCCGCGCTGGCCGTGCGGCCCCGGGCGTTTTGGTCCAACGCGCGCGACTTGGTGCGGCTGAACGCTTATCTTCAGGCGCAAAGCACGCGCTATCCGACGATTCGCCGGCCGTTGTTGGTCATGCATGGCGAATCTGACGCTATCGTTCCATTTTGGAACCATGGTCAGCGCCTGGCGGCATTACTGCCCGATGCCGAGGTTCAAATGTTGCCGGGGCTCGGCCATGCTCCGCACCATGTCGAACCCGACGCCATCGCGGGACGCATTGCGGATTTCGCGCGGCGTTGTTTCGACAACGCGGCAGCGCCGGGGCAACTTGGCGGCGGGAATAGATCAGTGTTTCCCTAGGGCAGCAAGACGCCCCGGCACTCTTTATTCGACGAGGACTCGATTCAGGATGAGCATGAGTCTGCTCGATAGCGCCTTGAGGCGCGCTCAGGTCCGCAAGGCCGGGGAAATCACCCTGATCGTCTTCGACGGCCTTGGTGCCGTGGCGACGGATTCGCTGGCATTTCGTTCCGCCGAGCGCTGGGCTTTTTCGCGCATCTCGTCCGGCAACATCGTGCGTGACCGCGGCACGTTTCTGGAGCGCCTGGAGACGGCCATCGTCCGTCGTGGGACGTCCATCACCACCTCTCACGGGACGTCACGTGCCGTGGCGGGTCTGGCGAAAAAGATGACGCAGGCTGGCTATAGCCTGACCGAGTGGTCCATTCCGCAGGCTGCGAAGGACATTCTCGACCCTCCGGACGAGGCGAAGGACAAGAAAAAGGACAGCGACGAGGCGCCGGCGCAAGCGAGCCCCGCTGACGACGACCCCACGCCGATCGAGGTGCAGCGGCGCAAGGACACGCTGGACCGCGGCAGCATCGACCGCGCGCTGGACGATTGACCCCCGTCGCGGCCGGCGGCGAACCCTGCGAAAATCCCCCCATGCAGATCGGCCCACATTCCATAGAACCCGCTCTGGTGCTGGCGCCCATGGCCGGCGTGACCGACAAGCCGTTTCGGCAGCTTTGCCGGCGTCTGGGCGCCGGCCTGGCGCCGTCGGAGATGCTCAGCGCTGATCCCGGGTTGTGGGATACGCCCAAGTCGCGTGCGCGCATGGACCATCGCGGCGAGTCTGGTCCGATTTCGGTCCAGATCGCCGGCTATGACCCCGCCATGATGGCCAACGCAGCGCGACATAACGTCGCCCACGGTGCCGACATCATCGACATCAACATGGGTTGTCCGGCGAAGAAGGTCTGCAAGCGGGATGCGGGCTCCGCGCTGATGCGGGATGAGCCGCTGGTGGCAGGCATTCTCGAAGCCGTGGTCGAGGCCGTGCCGGTCCCCGTGACCTTGAAAACGCGGACAGGCTGGTGTGCCGAGCATCGCAACGCCGTTCGAATCGCGCAGATCGCCGAACAGGCCGGTATCGCTGCGATCGCCATCCACGGTCGTACGCGCGACCAGAAATACAACGGGTTGGCAGAGTACGACACGATTCGCGCCGTTAAGAACGCGGTGACCATTCCGGTGTTCGCCAATGGCGATGTCGACTCGCCCCAAAAGGCGCAAGAGGTTCTGCGTGTGACCGGCGCCGATGGTTTGCTGATCGGCCGAGCGGCGCAGGGACGGCCCTGGATCTTCCGCGAGATCGATCATTTTCTACGCACGGGTGAGACGCTGCCGGCGCCGCCATCCGGGCAAATCGGCGGCTGGCTCAGCGAGCACCTCGACGGCCTTTACACGCTATATGGCGAGCGTCGCGGTGTGCGCGTCGCGCGCAAGCACATCGGCTGGTATGCCGACGGCCACCCCGACCAGGCCCGCTTTCTCAAAACGGCGATGACGTTGGAATCTGCCCGTGAGCAACTGGCTGCCGTGCGCGGTTATTTTGGTCTGGGTTGTGGGGTGGCAGCGGTCGCCGCTTAGCGCGGGGCCAGATCGAGTGTGACCGGCGTGCCGATGCCGAGTCCGGCGGCTTCCACAGCCGAGCCCTGATTGACCGCAAGTTCGACGAAACCATTCGAGTTCAGGTACCAGAGTGGCTCGCCCGGTGCCCGATCACCAAAGGTGCTGGCGTGGCGAAACCGCGTCTGTTCCGCTTGGATTTGCGCCGTGGATTCCAGCTGGCGCAGTCCGGTCCAGGCATTGCCAAAGCCGTCTGCATAGATGATCTGCGCCGGCGAGCCGGAGGCATCGCGGCTCGGCGCCGACACCGGCGAATGGTCCGGCCAGTCGCCCTGCGCGAGCCGGACCGCCGCGGGTGCGAACAGGTCGCGGCCATGAAAGCTGGCCGAGAGCCGTTCCGGCACCCAGTCCAGCGCCCACCAGCGGGCGTTCTGTTCCTGTTCGGCCACGCGATTCAGCAGGCCGTTGTCCGGCCCCACGAACAGGCGGCCACCTGCGCGCAGGATGACCGGGCGGCGGCGCGTGCCAACACCGGGGTCGATCACGGCGCAGACCACGGCGTCCTGGGGCAGGCGCTCTACCAGTGCCGCCAGCAGCCAACCGGCGGCGATAGGCGAAAAGGCCGGCGCATCGTGCATCAGGTCGAAGACCGGGACATGCGGGCCCCAGCGGTGGGCGGCCAGGCGTAGCTGCCCGACATAAGGTCCGTCGAAGCCGAAGTCGGTAAACAGCACGACAGGCCGCATATTAGGTCGTGGCCTCGAACGCCGGAAACAACAGCGTCACGATCAAGCCATGCGGTTGGGCGGTCTGCGCCTGTACCTGCCCGTGGTGCGCCCGGGCGACGCGGTCGACCAGTGCCAGGCCCAGGCCGTACCCGGTGCCATGGCCGTCTCCGCCCCGCCAGAACGGCTCGAAGACGCGCGGCAACTGACCGGGGGGCACACCGGGACCGTCGTCTTCAACCGCCATGCGGATGCCGTCCGGCGTGCGGCCCAGATGCACGCGAACACGCGTGTTGGCGTAGCGCAGCGCATTGGAGATCAAATTGTCCAGCGCACGATCAATCAATCGTATGTCCACTTGGGCGTCCAGCCGGTCCGGGGTTTTGATGTCCAGCCGAATGTCTCTTTCGTCCGCAAGAATCCCGTGGCGTTCCCCGGCATCCCGGCACAATTGGGCGAGGTCGGTGGATTCACGCTGAATGCGGCTGTGCTCCGACACCTGCTCCGGATCGAGCCTGGCGAAGGTCAGAATCTCCTCCACCAGGTCATCGATGCGGTCCACCTCGGCATCGCAGCGATCCAGCGCATCCGGTCGCTGGGCGCGGGCGAGTTCCAGTGCCAGACGCATCCGTGCCAGCGGCGAACGGATCTCGTGGGACACATCGTGCAGCAGGCGATCACGGTCGCGAACAAGCGTTTCGATGCGGGCGGCCATGGAGTCGAAATCACGGGCAAGGGCGGCGATTTCATCCTGACCACTCCGGTGCTCGGGCGCGACCCGCGTGCCCAATTCGCCGCCCGCAAAGCGTCGCACGGCCTGCTGGATGCCTCGGACGGGGCGGGTCAGCCGGCGCGCTACCCACCAGGCCACCAAGGTGATAACCAACAGCGAGAGCACCAAGTGCAGCCCCAGCGCCAGCCCCGGCGAGACCGGTCGCTCTCCCGGCATCTGGACCGCGACTGCGGTGACCTGATCGCCATCGGGCTCGGTCACGGGTGCGATAACGGCCAGCCCGCCGCGGGGCAACCGCAGTTTGCCCGCCGGCGCGTTCATGATCTCGTTGCGCAGCGATTCCAGTTCCGGTGGCAGTGGGCGTGAGCCGCGAATGATGACCAGCCGGTAACCGCGTTCACGCAGGCGCCGATGCAGCTCGCGTGTCGCGGCGCGGCCCCGGTATTGTGCGGCGGTGACGGCATCAGCCAGTTGCTCGGCATCCAGCGCGGACCAGGCGCGGTAGGCATTGATGCGCTGGGTGACGAAAACGCTGATCAACAGTGTCACCACCAGCGCGAGCCAGAATGCCATCAACAACCGGAGCGTCAGGCTACCCCTCATCGTGTTCCACCAGCGCGTAGCCGGCGCCGCGGACGGTGTCGATCCGCAGCCCGGCCTCGGCGTCCGTGAGCTTCTTGCGCAGGCGGCTCACGTGGACGTCCACGGCGCGGTCGTAACGCTCCAGGCTGCGCCCCAGCGCCTGTTCGGTGAGCGCTTCGCGGGAGATGACATCACCCGGCTGCGACAAAAAGCTGCGAAGCATTTCGAACTCGGCGGCCGTCAAGTTAAGCGGTGTCGTGCCGCATCGCACCGACCGCCGGCCCGTGTCCAGCTCCACACCGGCGAGGCGTAGCGTCTCCGGGGCGGCGCGCGGGCGGGGCTGGTGGCGGCGGAGCAGGGCTCGCAGCCTGGCCACCAGTTCGCGCGGCATGGCCGGCTTGGGCAGGTAGTCGTCGGCGCCCAGCTCCAGGCCGATAATGCGGTCCAGCGGTTCGCCGCGGCCGGAGAGCATTAGCACGGGCAGATCCCACCCCGCTCGGATCTGTGAAAGCGCGTCCAGCCCGGTCATGCCGGGGAGCATGACATCCAGCACCATGGCGTCGGGAGGGTTGTCGGCCTGGCTCAGTGTGTCCAGTGCGGCCTCGGCGCTGTGCACGGCGAAGGCGTCCAGAGACTGGGTCGCCAGATAGTCGATCAGAAGGTCGCAGAGCGCCGTATCGTCGTCTGCGATCAGGATGCGAGGCCGCGTATTCATGGGGGCAGTGTGCCCGCAGCGTTTTGTGTCTGGCGAGCGCTTTACGCATCTTTACACGACCGCAACGCAACTTGACCCGCGCCCGGCGTACAAAGTGTTCGTCACTTACCGACGGAGTTTTCCCGATGAAACGATTGATCACGATTGCCCTGGTGTCCCTGTCCGCCCTGACCATGCTGAGCACGCCTGCCCTGGCGCGTCCGGACCACGACGGCGGTTACATGAAGCACATGTTCAAGGGCCTGGATCTGACCGATGAACAGAAGTCCCAGATCGGCAGCATCATGGAAGCCAATCAGCCGGAGTCTCAGGCGCTGAGGGAACGCACGCGTTCGCTGCACGACAAGATGATGGAGTTGGACCCCACGGCTGGTGACTACCAGACCGATGTGCAGACGCTGGCCAATGAAGCAGCGGAACTCAAGCGCGAGCAGGTGTTGCATGGCAGCGAGCTGCGGAGGCAGGTTGCACAAGTGCTGACCCCGGAACAGCGTACGGAGATGAAAGAACGCGCGGCGAAAAAGCGTGAAAAATTCCGCGAACGCGCTGAACGCTGGGCCGACAAGAAAGGGCGCTAGCGCGTAGCGACCGACCGGCCTTCCATAACGGCGAGCCCTGGGCTCGCCGTTTTTTGTCGTGGTGTCCGGTTCGGCCGGCCCGGCTACACTATGCTCCGCTTCGCCCGAGTCTCGCTCCTGCATGATCCCGCAATTCGCGCACTGGCTGATCGAAGGTGCTCTGCTATTCGGTCTGGTCGCCTGTTTACTGCGGTTGCAGCGGCTTCGGTCGAAGGCCGCAGGCTTGGTCCAGTCTGTCGGCGATGCGTCCTCGCGCTCGGATACCTACATCGCCATCCGTATCCTCAACCCGATGGAGCTGGCGCGACGCCAGTCCTGGCTGGCTGGAACCCTTGCCGGTATCTCGCCGAATTTTGTCCGCAAGCTGGTGCACGCCCGCACGGTGCAAATCCTTAAAGAGCAGCTGCTCGACTACGGCGTGGACGCCGACGTGCGGCTGGAGCAGGGGCGTCCCGGTCCAGGCCTGCCGTTGCGTGGCGACGAGGCAGCCGCAAAACCCGGAAAGGACAATCCGGCGGCCAGGCTTTAGGTCAGCTTCAGCGTCCCGACCAGCAGGCAGGCCCAACCGGCCAGAAACAGCAATCCGCCCAGCGGTGTGATTGCGCCCAGCACGCGGATGCCCGACAGCGCCAGCGCATAAAGGCTGCCTGAAAACAGCAGAATGCCGAGTGCAAACAGCAGGCCGGAGGCGTTGAGCCAACCCGAGGCACCGCGCAGCAGAAGCAGCCCGACACCCAGCAACGCCAGCGCGTGCCAGAACTGGTAGTTCACCGCGGTTTCCCACACCCGGAGCATGTCTGAATCCAGACGCTGGCGTAGTGCATGTGCGCCAAAGGCGCCGAGGGCGACACCGAGAAAGCCGAACAGGGCAGAGAGTGGAAGCCAGAGTGATTGCATGGGATTGGAAACGCTTGGGTCGGGGGTCAGAACCGGTAGATTAGATCCGCCATGATCGATAGGACGGAGTAGGACTGGTCACCGGCCGTCAGCGCAGTCTGCCGCATCGCCAGATCGGCCGCACAGCTGCGTGTCAGCAGCCAGTTCATTCCAAGCAGTGCGCTGCCGCCCTGGCCGGAACGGCGGTAGGCGCGCTCGCCGTCGACATCGAAGGCGGTGTCCCGGGTCCAGTCGCTGCCCAGATCCGTCGATTCGCCCACCGTTGTTGTGAACTCGCCATCCAACCACTTCATGTCGACATAGATCGCGACGGCTGGCGTGGCTTGCCAATCCAACCGCCCGCCGGCACCCAGACGCCGGGTGGAGAATGCGTCTGACGCCGTTGCCTGAGCGTCGAAGCGTGCCGATACCCGAGCTTGCAGGCGTGTCGTTAGCTGTGAGGTCACGCTGGCGCGAACTGCCGTTCTGGCTCCGTCGCGTAGGCGATCGCCGGTTTCATGCCATTGCAGGTTGGTGGCGATCGACCACAGCGCGGCGTGGAAACCGGCTCCGGGTTGGTAGCTCCACGCCACGCCGGACTCGGCCTGGGCGTATGACAAGGCAGTGAATCGGAGGTTTTGTGCGGTGTGCGCCCCGACATGCCAACGCAGCGCCTGATGCGCGTTGAGCAGGCGAACGGTCTGTCCGCGTAGCGACTGAGTCACAGCCAGGCTTTGTTGCCGCTGGTCCGAGCGCGCCGCGTGATTGGTGTTCGAATCATAGATCAGGCCGTTTTGGCCCTGCCAGGTCCAGTTGGCCACGGCAATCGACGGCAGGGCGGCGAGGCCAAGCGCCAGCCCGGCTCGCCAAACCGCGGGCCGGGGCCGGGGCGCAGCCACACGGCGATTCATCCAGCTAAAGCTCCCTGCCACGTTGCGTTCCCCGTTGTCGACGCGGCGAATTCTTGCGTTGTGGCCTCCAACAAGCAAACCCCATCGCATGTCGGGCGCGCTTCGCCGGTGCCCGGCCGTTGGCAACTGCTATCGTGCATGCTGCCTATGGATGGGGACTGGCGTGAGCACTCACGATGATGTTGATGACGCGCGGCGGCGTTTTCTGGAGCGCGCGTTGCAATCGGGCTGGCTGATCGGCGGGCTGGGCTGGATGACCGTGGGGCAGACGGCGCCGTTTGGCGAGGTTCCAAACCCCCTGCCAGCGGGCAGGTCCGTGTTTCGTGTCCGCGGCGACGTCCGCGTCAACGGCTTGCCGGCCACGCTCGAGACGCTGATCGGGCCGGACGATCGCATTGAAACCGGCGACGATGGGGAACTGGTCGCCGCCGTGGGCAGCGACGCCTTTCTGATACGCCGACGCAGCTCGGTGAACCTGGGGTTGTCTGCAGCAAAACAGGCCTTTCGTCTCGTCACCGGGGCCATGCTCACGGTCTTCGGTCAACGCCAGAAGCCGATTCGGATTCACACGCCCACGGCGACCATCGGGATTCGCGGAACCGGCGTCTACGCGGCGGCAGATGGTGACCGGACGTACCTCTGCACCTGTTACGGGAGCACCGAACTGCAGGCGACATTGGCAACGGACGTACGCGAGCAGATCACCGCCCGGCATCATGACGCCCCACGTTACATTCTCGGTGCGCCTGAGGCGGGCAGCTGGATCATTCCCGCGCCGTTTATCGATCACGAAGACGTCGAGTTGCGAATGCTTGAGGCGCTGGTCGGCCGCGAGGTCCCATTCGCGATCACCGATGATGCGTATCTACGGCCACGGCGGGAGTACTAACGCCCCTAGATCGATAACTCCGGCGTGACCAGTTCGGTGTGCTCGACCACGCCGTCTGTCATCCAGCAGCCGGTGCAGGCGGGGTCAGCCTGTTCGGCGAGCACGAACAGATAAAGCCGTACCGGGCCTTCCTGCGGGTAGACGCGGACGGGGAAGACCAGGCGATCACCGCGTTCCACCGGCGGGCCTATTTCGGCGCTGCGGTGGTCGATAAGTGGGGCGTATCCGGCCTCGATCATCTGAATGAACCGGGGCAACGGGCCGGTGCTTTCCCGGTTGCCGGGGGATGCGAACGCAAACGCGGTGGCGATGCCCGTATCCGGCGCGGGCTCGTTATTGCTACGCAACGCCGTGAGTACGATGTCCACGACCTCCCGCGGTGCGAACTCTGGCGAGGGCTCGGCGGGTGGCGTGCTCGACATCGAACAGGCTGTCATCACCAGGCCCAGGCCTAGCGCGAACGCTACAGAAGGTTTCCGGCCATCACTCATCCTGCGCGCTCCCTGTTGAGACTCCGATCAGTATGCGGGCGACGGTCGCAGCTGAAAAATCTGAACATGCCGCGACCCTGCATGGCGTTTGGGCATCTTGTTGGGACTGGAGGCCTGGTGACGCGCGTCTATCAGCGCGTCCCTGGGCGGTCGACGCACCGAAACTACCGCCGGCCTGTCCAGAGGCATAGACTGCCCGGGCGAACCATTGCACGGCGCCATCAGAGCGTCCGGGTCCGCGGAACGTATCAGGAGGAGAACAATGAGGCGATGGATTCTGCCGGCCCTGGCCGGACTGTTAACGGTTGCCGGCTGTCAGCCCGCGACGAACACGACCACGGCGGCTGAGACCGCCCCGCAAAAAACGGCCAGTTGCGTAATGACCGTGGGATGGGACCCTTGGGAACCCTATAGCTACGAGGCCGTCGATGGTGCGGTGACTGGTCTGGATGTGGACCTCGTTCGCCAGCTCGGAGAATCCGCCGGCTGCCGGCTGGACTTCCGCAAGGGCAATTGGGTGGCCCTGCTGGAAGAGTTGCAAGCCGGCGACGTGGATGTACTGATGGCGGCCACGCCGACCAGCGACCGGCGTGATTTCGCCCACTTTTCCGAGCCGTATCGCGACGAGTCCTTTGTCTTGTTTGCCCACAACGGTGGCGTTCAGGCCTACCAGGGCCTAAGCCTCGGGCAGCTGCTGGCGGACGGCAAGCGGGTCGGGATCACCGATGGCTATTACTACGGCGAGGATGCGCAGGCGCTGCTCTCCAATCCGGATTACGACGAGCAGATTGTCCCGGCGCCGGTTCCCGAAGCGAATTACCGCCATCTGGAAGAAGGGCTGGTAGACGTGGTGATCGGCGACCCCTATGTGGCCGGAGCGGTGCTGCGGCGAACCGGCATGGGCACGTCGATCAAGCAACTGCGCGGGAATGTCCACAGCGGGTCGGTGACGTTCATGTTCTCCAAGAACAGCGTCTCCAACGACCAGGTGCAGGCCATGAACGCAGCCTTGGATCGCTTGCAGTCCGCCGGTCACATCGCCGGGATACTCAGCCGCTATCGCGGCAGCTAGGCGCTTGGCGCCGGTCGGTCAGGTACCGGCCGGCGCACCGGCTGGACGGTTCGCCAGACACATGAATAACGCCACGCCCAGCCCCCAGGCGCCGTTGAGAATCAGCGCGCCGATGATGACCTGCGGATTCCAGCCGGCAGCGAACGCCATCCCCTTGATCGGAAAGACGATGAACAGTGCAACCGCACTCGGGAGGACTGCCCCGAGAATGAGCGCGCGGAGCCAGTAGCCCGCTCCATGGGCGTTGCGCAGCATCCACCAGATCGGCAGGCCCCAGATGCCGCCCCAGAAGGCGAGTGAAATGACGGCCGGGATGCCTAGCGGCGCCGTGGCCGCCATATTGAAGGGCGGAGCAGGCAAGGCTGCCCCGGCCATATAGAACAGGGTGTACACGCCCTGGTGGCAGACCAGTGTCGCGACAAAGCCGCCGATGAATGCTTTGAAGTATTCCATCCGTCTCTCTCCCTGATCCCGTTGGGGATATGCGCGTCGCGCATGATTGGCGCGAGGGCGATAATATACGCGGCCGTACTTTGCTGCGCCGACCCGCGATTCCATGAGCCTATTCGACCGGACCAGCCTGAAAATCTCGCCCAGCGAGTTCCCCGCGCCGGATTTTGACCCGGCGGATCAGAGTGATCGTGTGGGCACGCTCGCCGTGCTCGCGGGCGGTTGTTTCTGGTGTGTGGAGGCGGTTTATCGCGAACTGGTCGGGGTGAGTTCAGTGCTGTCCGGCTATGCCGGTGGTTCCGAAGACACGGCGGACTATCAGACCGTTTGCACCGGTAGTACCGAGCATGCGGAAGTGGTGCAGATCGTGTTCGACCCCTTGCGGACGACCTTTGGCGAGATCCTGCGAATTTTTTTCGCGGTCGCCCATGATCCGACGCAGGTGAATCGCCAGGGCAACGACCGCGGCACCCAGTATCGCTCCGCCATCTTCTACGCCAACGACTTGCAGCGCGAGATCGGCGAACGCTACATCGCACAGATCAACGCCGCCGGCGTGTTCGATGAGCCTGTCGCCACGCGGTTGGAGCCGCTGGAAGCCTTCTTTCAGGCAGAGGGCTACCACCAGAATTACGCCGCCCTGAATCCCGGCCAGGGTTATATCCAGGCGGTGGCGCAGCCCAAGGTGGACAAACTGCGCGCTTATTTCGGTGATCGTCTGCGCGGGTAATGGCCCGCTGCCCGACACCGCTTCAGTTCATTGATTGAGAGTGCCGGCTGGCGCCGATGCTCCCGCAAACTTAATCGCTATCCAAGGAGTCAAGACCATGGCTGATTACAAGGCCCCCGTCCGCGACATGAGCTTTGTCGTGAATGAAGTGCTCAAGTTCGATGCACTGCGAGACACGCTCGGCTATACCGATGCGACGCCAGACACGATTGACGCCGTGTTCGAAGAGGCCGGCAAACTGGCCTCCGAAGTCGTGCACCCGCTGAATCAGATCGGTGACGCCGAAGGCGCCAAGCTCAACGACGGTGTGGTGACCCTGCCTGACGGATTCAAGACCGCCTTCGAGCAGTATCAGGAAGCCGGCTGGGCCACGATGCACGCGGCCGAAGAGTTTGGTGGCATGGGCATGCCGCATCTGGTCGCCGTGCTGGTAGACGAGATGTTTTCCGCAGCAAACCACTCCTGGTACATGTACGCGTCGTTGACCCACGGCGCGGTCAGCGCGATCCAGACCTGGGGCACGGACGAGCAGAAAGCCACGTTCCTGCCGAAGATGGCAACCTGCGAATGGACCGGTACCATGAACCTGACGGAACCGCACGCCGGTACCGACCTGGGCATGCTCAAGAGTCGCGCCGAACCTAACGGTGACGGCAGCTACTCGATTACCGGTACCAAGATATTCATCTCCTGCGGCGAGCACGAGATGAGCGAAAACATCGTCCACCTGGTGCTGGCCAAATTGCCTGACGCCCCGGCGGGGACCAAAGGCATCTCGATGTTCATCGTGCCCAAATTCCTGGTGAACGATGACGGCTCACTGGGCGAGCGCAACTCGCTCAAGTGTGGCTCCGTCGAGCACAAGATGGGCATCAAGGCGTCAGCGACCTGCGTGATGAACTACGAGGGCGCCACCGGCTATCTCATCGGCGCCGAGCATGGCGGGCTCAAAGCGATGTTCACGATGATGAACGCGGCGCGACTGGGCGTGGGCGTCGAGGGCCTGGCCAAGGCCGCGCTGGCCTATCAGTACGCCACCGACTACGCGAAAGAGCGGATCCAGGGCCGCGCGCTGACCGGACCGCAGGATCCGGACAAGCCCGCCGACAACATTCTCGTGCATCCTGACGTGCGCAAGATGCTGCTCACGATTCGCAGCTTTGTCGAGGGTGGCCGCCTGCTGGCCGGCTACTGCGCGATGATGCTGGATGTGCGCCACAAGCACCCGGACGACGACACCCGCACCCGCGCCGAAGATATCGTCAGCCTGCTGACACCGGTGATCAAGGCCTTCTTTACCGACGAGGGTTTCCGCGGTGCCAACCTGGGCATGCAGTGCTACGGCGGCCACGGCTACATCGTCGAATGGGGGGCCGAGCAGATCGCTCGCGACGCGCGCATCAGCATGATGTACGAGGGTACGAACGGCGTGCAGGCCATGGACTTGGTCGGTCGCAAGCTGTTCTGGAACGGTGGTCGTGGTGTTAAGGCGTATTTCCAGGAGATCACCGAAACGCTGGACGCAGCGGCGGGCCGCGATGACCTCAAGGATGTGGCGGCCAACGTGCGGGCGGCGTTCGATTCCCTGCAGGAGGGCACCCAGTACCTGCTGGAGCAGGCCAGCGCCGCACCGAACAACCTGGGCAGTGCGGCCACAGACTACCTGCGCCTGTTTGCCGTGACCGCGATTGGGGCCATATGGCTGCGGGCCGCGACCGTGGCGCAGGAGGCCCTGGACGGCGGCTCGTCCGAGACCGCGTTCTACGCCGCCAAGCCGGTGCTGGCACGGTTCTTCGCCGAGCAGTATGTCGCCGAGCACAGCTCGCTGCTGGCCCGCGTGAAGTCAGGCGCCGACACGATCATGGCGCTGGAGGTTGCCGCGTTCTGAGCGTGTTTCGCCCTTGATTGATGTCATAAAGCCGCGGTTTGTTCGCGGCTTTATGACATCTGCGTCACACATCGACCGGCTGTTCGTTGTATTTACTATGTCGGATGGCACGAATGCCGCTTAAGGTTCATGCGGTCCAACGGAGAGATCGTCATGCCTCAATCACGCCAGAAATTTCTGCTCAAGATCAACGAGGCCAAGGCTGTTGTTGAGCTCTCCGAGATGCGGGTTTCGGCCAGTCATCTGCGACCTGGCCGACGCGAGGGAGATGACGTCATGGACGACACCGTCATGTTCCACGCCCTATGGCTGGAGGATGACGACAGTTACGACCACGAGCTGTCGCTAGAGCCAGGCCTGTTTGAAGCCAAGGTGGACGACGTGATCCAGACGCGCGTGCTCTCCGACGGCAAGGTGATTTGCTTTCTCAGCTTGGTCAACAAGCGGACGGGTCAACGCGTGACCGTCAATTCACTCAGTCGCGCCGTGGTCGATTGCGGACTCACCGAATCGTATGGCGAGATGATTGGCCGCGTGTCCCTGGCTGCTCTCGGCAGCCTGGCGGGAGCCTACCTGCTGTCGTTGTTGTACGTGCTGGATTCCTGGACTGAATTTTCTATTGCCGCGCTGTTGATTTGGGCGGTCTCCAGTGCGCTGCTGATCGACTCGCGCCGCCGCCGTGTGCGGCGTTGGTCGAAGAAGATCGATGCCGCTCCGGATCTCTCCGCCAACAACTAGTCCTGCCACGGGCGCCCGACGCGCCGCTATCTTGTCTCAATGAAGCAGCAGATTTCTGTGGCCTGAATCTAGGTCTGACTCAGGTATCGTGGCTGTCGTGCGCAAGATTGTTCATATCGATATGGACGCGTTTTACGCGTCGGTCGAGCAGCGTGACCGACCGGAGTTGATCGGTCGGCCGACCGTTGTTGCCTGGAAGGGGCCACGGTCGGTGGTTTGTGCGGCATCGTACGAGGCGCGCCGCTTCGGTATCCGTTCTGCCATGCCAGCGATGCGAGCCGCGCGCCTGTGCCCTCATGCCGAGTTCATTCCGCCGGATTTCAAGCGATACAAGGCGGTCTCGCGGCAGGTGCAAGCCATTTATCGCCGCTACACCGACCAGATCGAACCCTTGTCGCTGGACGAGGCGTATCTGGACGTCACCGAACAACGCGGTGGTCTGGCCACCGCGACGGAAGTCGCCGAGGCGATACGGTGCGCGATTCGCGACGAGCTTGCACTGACCGCCTCGGCGGGTGTGGCCCCGAACAAGTTCATCGCCAAGATTGCCTCGGACTGGCGCAAGCCGGATGGCCTTTTCGTCGTGCCGCCACACCGGGTGGATGCCTTTCTCGAACCGTTGCCAGTCGCCAAGATTCCCGGTGTGGGCCGGGTCACGCAAGGCAAGCTGGAGGCGTTGGGCATTCAAACGGCAGGCGATCTTCGGCGCTGCGATGTACCGGTGCTGCACCAACAGCTGGGGCAGTATGCCGAACGCTTGCTGCAGCTTGCCTGGGGGCAGGACGATTCACCCGTGCGCACGGAGCGCAGGCGCAAGTCGCTGTCGGCCGAGGACACCTTCAGCGATGACCGGCCATTGTCGGAGCTAGAACCCGACATCCGTCGGTTGGCGCAGAAGGTCTGGCAGCAGGCCGAGCGTGAGCAGTATCGCTCCAGAACGGTCCTCCTCAAGCTGAAAACTCGCGCCTTTGTCACGCTAACGCGGCAACAGACGCTGGTGGCCCCGCCGCCTTCTCTGGAAGCCTTCACCCAGAGCGTGCTGGCACTGCGTCATCGCGTCGATCTCCCGGCGACCACGTTGTATCGCCTGGTCGGCGTTGGATTTCAGCAACTCATGCAACCCGCGCCAGCGGTCTCGCAACCCTCGCTATTCGATCCGTGCGGTTCGACCAACCAAGTGCCGTGATTGGTTAGACTGCTCCCAACGATCGGTCATCCGCTCGCGGTGACGGCCGACCCGAATCAAAGATCAGGACATCATGCGAATCATTTCCCTATTGGTCGCGGCCACGCTAACGGCCTGCGCGAATCATCCGCTTCCCATCATGAAAACCGCCAGCAATCCACTCTTGCAGCCCAGTCCGCTGCCTTACGAGTATCCGCTGTTTGACCGAATCAAGCCGGACCATTTCATGCCGGCCTTCGAGGTCGGCATGGAGGAGTCGCTCGAGCAGGTCGACACCATCGCCAGCCAGTCGGAGGCCCCGACCTTCGACAACACCATCGTTGCGCTGGAGAAAAGCGGGCGGACGCTGAATCGGGTTCAGACGGTGTTCTACAACCTGGTCGGGACCCACGGTACCGAGGCCTTGCAGGCCATCGACGAAACAATCTCGCCGCAACTGGCTGCCCATCGGGACAAGATTTTTCTCAACACCAAACTGTTCGAGCGCATCGACACGCTGTATCGCGAACGGGGCAGCCTGGGGCTGGATGCCGAGGCATCGCGTTTGCTGGAGCGCTACCACGTGAGCTTCGTTCGCGCCGGCGCGCGTCTGGGCGCGGATGATCAGCAACGGCTGCGTGAGATCAACACCGAGTTGTCACGGCTGACGACGCAGTTCCAGCAGAACTTGCTGAAACACACGAACGAGCTCGCGGTCGTGGTGGACGATCCTGCGCAGCTCGCCGGGCTGTCGGAATCGGCGATTGAGGCCGCCGCCGCGACGGCGAAGAGCCGGGGCGTTGATGGCTATGTGCTGACCCTGCAGCTGCCGACCTTGCAGCCACAACTGGCTGAGCTTGAGAATCGCGCGTTGCGCGAGCGCCTGCATCGGGCCTCCATCCAGCGCGGCAATACCGATGGAACCCTGGACAACCGCCCGGTGCTGCAGGCGATCGTTGCCTTGCGTGCCGAGCGGGCTCGGTTGTTGGGCTACGACACCCACGCTGATTATGTGCTCGCGAATGCCACCGCGGGTACGGCCGATGCCGTCAACAAGCTGCTGGCCAAGCTGGCAAAACCCAGCGCGGCGAACGCCGGCAAGGAAGCCGCGCGCCTGCAACAGGCTGTCGATGCGGCTGGTGAGTCCTTCGATCTAAAGGTCTGGGACTGGCCCTACTACCGCGAAATCGTGCGGCAACAAGACTACGACTTCGATCAGACTGCACTGAAGCCTTATTTCGAGATGCAGCGGGTGCTGGAGGACGGCGTGTTCTTCATGGCCGAGAAGCTGTATGGACTGCGCTTCGAGCGCCGTGATCATCTGCCCGTCTACCACCCGGACACCACGGTCTACGAGGTGTTCCAGGACAATGGCTCGGCGCTGGGCATTTTCATCTTCGACCCCTTTGCGCGTGATACCAAGCGTGGCGGGGCCTGGATGAACAGCTATGTGCGTCAGTCGCGGTTGTTGGGGACGCGCCCGGTCGTCGCGAATCATCTGAACATCACCAAGCCCGCAGGCGACGGTCCGGTGCTGATGACGCCGAGTGAAGTGAACACCATGTTCCACGAGTTCGGGCACGCGGTGCATGGCTTGCTTTCGAACGTGCACTACCCGTTCTTCTCGGGCACGGCGGTGCCGCGTGACTTTGTCGAATACCCATCCCAGGTGCATGAAATGTGGGCGTTCTGGCCTGAGGTGATGGCGAACTATGCGCGCCACTACGAGACCGGTGAGGCACTGCCACCGGCGATGATCGAGCGCTACAAGTCCACCGAGTTGTTCAATCAGGGCTACGACACGACCGAGTATCTCGCCGCCTCGCTGCTGGATCAGGCCTGGCATCAGCTCACGCCTGATGCGATGCCGGATGACGTAGAAACCTTCGAGATGCAGGCGCTGGAACAGGCAGGCGTGGCACTGGAGCTGGTGCCGCCTCGTTACCGCAGTACCTATTTTGCGCACGTATTCTCTGGTGGTTACTCGGCGGGTTACTACTCCTACGTATGGTCGGAAGTGCTCGATGCCGACACGGTCGCGTGGTTCAAGGAAGACGGTGGATTGAGCCGGAAGAACGGTGATCGCATGCGCTACGGCATTCTGTCGCTGGGGGGCAGTGTCGACGCCCAGCAGATGTACGAGGCCTTCCGCGGTCGGCCCGCGGCCATCGAGCCGCTGCTGGAGCGTCGCGGCCTGACAGCCGAGTAGGCATCGTCACCGCTTGCCAGGACGCTGACGGCCGGCCCATTGGAGGTGTCGTTGCACACCGGGGTCGGCCAGCAGCCGGTCCAGCGTCGCATAGTCGCGGCCGAGCGTGACTTCATCAAAGTGACGATGAACAAAGCGGTGGCAAAGCCGGCATAACCAGATGCCGCGCTGGTGCATGTCGTCGCGGGAATAGCGCTTCGCGAACCACGCCCGGCGATGCACCTTGCGCGGAATCAGGTGATGAAACTCCAGCCGGGTATCCCGCTGGCAAAGCTGGCAGGTCGAGACAGGTGCAGGCATGGGGCCAGTGTAAGCGGCCGGTTTTCCGCGCTCATTGGCCTGTCATGTTGAGGCGCTAGCCTGAACACAAACCTGCCCGATGCGGGCGGCTGTAGTTCATCGATAGCCTGTGCGGAACCCACTCATGCGTAACACCCTTGCCTTGGCCCTGGTCTGGCCGTTGTTGTTTGCCGCCTGCGGCACTAGCCCGTTACCACCTGGGCCGGTTGCGGAGAACCCCGATCCTGATCCGCAGCCGCCCGCACCGGTGGTGCCGCCGCCTGTGCTGCAAACCGATCAGGTCATCGTGGCGCATCGTGGAGCGTCGGGGTACGCGCCGGAGCACACGCTGATGGCCTACGACCTCGCCTTGGAGATGGGCGCCGAGTACATCGAGCAGGACGTGCTGCCCACGGCCGATGGTGTGTTGGTTTGCATCCATGACGACACGCTGGATCGCACGGCCCGCGGCCCGGTGGAGAACTGCACGGGCAATGTCAGTGATAAGACGCTGGAACAGCTCCGCAGCTGTGACTTCGGCACATGGTTTAACGAGGCGAACCCGGACCGGGCACGCGAGGAGTACGTCGGGTTGCCGATCCCGACGCTGGAAGAGGTTTTCCAGCGCTACGGCAATGCGCCGGATATCAAGTACTACATCGAGATCAAGCCCAACACGAGCACCGGCGGCAGCGTGGAGCAAACCTTGCTGGATCTAATCCATGCCTATGATTTGTACGATGGAGCCGTGAACGACCGCCAAGTACTGGTGCAGTCCTTCATTCCGACCTCGTTGATCAACATGCGTGCGCTGGATGCCGAACTCCCGTTGATCCAGCTATATGCCGCCGGGGCGACGGCGGGTGTCGTGCTGGCATCGAGCTATGCCTTCGGCATCGGCCCAAGTTCGGCTGAGGTGACGCCAGCGCTCGTCAGCCTGACCCATTCGCTGGGCATGGCAATCCATCCGTATACGATCAACAGCGAGGATGACCTCGCCGCCATGGCCGCAATGTGCGTCGATGGCTTGTTCACAAACTTCCCTGACCGCTACCGCGACGTGCTGTCCGAGACCGATTTCGGTTGCCCCGCGCCGATCCGCTGACCTGCGAAACCATCTTTTCGATTGCTGCCGGCCCCGCAGGCACGTTACTTTCAGCGGCATACATAACGCCGGAGGGGAGATTCACATGCTGACCGTTCATCACCTTGAGAATTCGCGATCGCAGCGTGTGCTCTGGCTTCTGGAAGAACTGGGCGTGGACTACGAGGTCCAGCGCTATCAGCGCAATCCGGACACCTCGCTGGCGCCACCCGAACTGCTGGCGGTGCACCCGCTGGGCAAGTCGCCGGTGATTTCCGATGACGGCGAAGTGGTGGCGGAAACCGGCGCCATCATCGAGTACCTGACCGAGCAATACGGGCAGGGGCGTCTGGTTCCCGCGGACCCTGTCAACAAGAAGGCCTACCGCTACTGGATGCACGCGGCCGAAGGTAGCGTGATGCCGCTACTGGTCATGACCCTGGTGTTCAACAAGGTCGAGACGGCGCCCATGCCGTTTTTCATCCGGCCGATTGCCAAGGGCATCTCCGGCAAGGTCAAGGGCTCGTTCATCAATCCCAGCCTGCAGCGGGCGCTGGATCACATCGAGCAATCGCTGGGCGCGACCGGCTGGTTTGCCGGCCCGACCATGACGGCAGCCGATGTCATGATGAGCTTCCCGGTTGAGGCCGCCGCCGCGCGGAGCGGGCTGGAGTCGAAGTACCCGAACATGCGGGATTTTCTCAAGCGTATCCACGCGCTGCCGACGTACCAGGCGGCGCTGGAACGTGGCGGACCGTATGAACTGATGTCCTGACGGGTGCCGCGGCCGATTTCGCCACAGGCTTTGCCAACTCGCTCACGATTGACCGCGATGACGACCACATTGTCGTAGCTGCATGCTCGGATATTCACGCTTGCTTCACGCCGATCGACCGATACTCACGTCTTATTCAGGTTTAAATCGGCAGATCTGTCACGCGCAGCTTAGCCGGGGACAGGCCGTACCGAATGACCATGTTTGATCAGCTAATCGCCCACGCGGCCGAGCTGGTGCTTGTCATCGGTCCGGAGCGCCGCGTGCGGCGTGCGTGGGGCAGTGACCCCGTGACTGGCCGGTCTGCTGATCAGTTTGTGAATCATCCACTGGCCGAGGCGTGGCCAGCGGCGTGGTCAAGCCTGTCGCAGCAGCTAACCGGCGCCGAGTCCGCACCGTTCACGATGGACCTGAACCATGGCGGTCTGCAGGCGCTTTGCCGAATCCGTGTGGTCGGTCTCGATGCTGCCGGTGATGGTCTACACGCGCTGTTTGTCGACGTGGCGGCCGACGGCGACGAGCCGGGTGGGTCCCAGGACATCGTGCGCGAAATTCTCCGTCGCCATCCGGACTACATGCTGGTTGTCGACGAAGCGGGTGAAGCGCGTGGAGTCAGTGCGGCGGTTGTCCGAGATTTCGGCACCGGAGTGGGTGGGCACATCGGCTTGCCGGAGTTGATGGCAGGCGATGCCTGGAACGCATTCCAGGCTCGGGCGCTGCCGGCGCTGCATCGGGATTCGGAGTGGCGAGGGAGCAGTACCTGGATCGGAACGGACGGCGAACCGGTTCCGGTGCACATGCACGCGGTACGTCTGCCCGCGGAGGTGCCGTCCGCGCCCACACGGATCGCTATTTTTGCCCGCGACAACGGAACAGAGCGGCGCATTGAAGAGGCCTTGCGGGAAAGCGAGCGCACATTGCGCGCGATCTTGGATGGCACGCCGGTCGCGCTGATCAGTCTTGAAATGAACGGGGCAATTCTGTCTGCCAACCAGCGGGCAGCGAGTTTGTTGGGGCGCGGTGTCTCCGAACTGGTCGGGATGAACCTGCACCGCGTCATGGACGACCATGCCTTCGAGGAGACCGTATTTCGCCTGGAGTTCGCCTACAGCGAAGATTCGTTGGAGCGCTGGAGTTCGCAGCTGCTCACGGCCGATGGCGAGCGGCTGGACGTCGCCATCACGGTTCGGAGCGTGCTGGGGCGGGGCGGTCAGCGCGTATTGCTGGCAGCTTTAGAAGATGTCACCGAACACAACCGGCTTCAGGCCGAGATCACCCACCAGCTTGATCACGATGTGCTCACTGACCTGCTCAATCGCCGTGGTCTGGAACGCGTGCTCAAACAGCGCGTGCCCGCAGACGACGCCCCGGGGTTCGTGTTTCATCTGAATATTGATTACTTCCGCTACATCAACGAGTTGATCGGCCAGTCGCGCGCCGATGCGGTGTTGTGGGAGATCGCCGATGCGCTGCGGAACACGGTGGCCGGGACGGACTCGGTTCTCGCCCGCGTGGGCGCCGATGAATTTGTCGTCGTCCGTTTTGATGTGGACGCGGCCAGCGCACGTCAGCAAGCCGCCGGCTTGCTGGCCGGCCTGGAGACGGTTGAGCCAGCCGAGGACGAAACCGAGCTTTCGGTCACCGGCTGCGTGGGCTACTCGGCGCTCACCGAAGGCGGGTGGCTCAATGCGCTGACATCGGCTGGCTCGGCCTGTTATGCCGCCAAGTCAGCGGCGCGTGGCAGTATTCGAGAGTACACCGCCGACGAGGAGTCCGACACCGACGACGCGCGAGCCGTGATGACCGCGGCGCGATCGGTGCGACGGGCGTTGAGCGACGAGTCCGTGCTGCTCTACGCACAGCCGATTTATCGGACCGAAGGCGCGATTTCCGAGGCGCCACATGGGTTTGAGATTCTGGCGCGCTTCCGGGATCAGGATCGCGTTCGGTTCCCCCGGAACCTGCTGAGCGCGGCCGAGCGGTTCGGGCTCATGGACAGCTTTGATCGCTACATGGTCACCCGTGCCTTGCAATGGATGGACGAGCACCGGGGCGTGATGTCCTGCACCGACCACGTTGCGATCAACCTGTCGGGGAACTCGGTATCCGATCACAACTTCCAGGATTTTCTGGTGGGCGCGGTCAAAGACTCAGGCATACCGCCCGA
>JAGLCS010000116.1 GCA_023146115.1 Abyssibacter sp.
GCCAGGCCGAGGAGCGCGCGCGCTCTGAAGGTTTGACGCGGGTCATGGCGCTGACGACACACACGCCGCACTGGTTCATCGAGCGGGGTTTCGCCCAGGCCGATGTCGAATCGCTGCCCGTGGAAAAGCGCGCGCTGTACAACCTGCAGAGGAACTCGAAGGTGTTCGTCAAGACGCTCTGAATCCGGCGAATCCCCGGTTGCTTTCTCAATCCAACCCTGTAAAACCGGCGACGCACTCGCCGGCCGGACCCGAGGCCATGACCGACTCTATCGACCACAACACCGCCTGGGCGCAACGTGATCTGGACCATGTCTGGCATCCCTGTACCCAGATGAAAGACCACGAGGCACTGCCGCCGCTGCCAATCCGCTCGGCGCAAGGCGTGTGGCTGGAAGATTTCAACGGCCGTCGCTACATCGACGCTGTGAGCTCCTGGTGGGTGAACCTGTTCGGCCACTCCAACCCTGTGATCACGGCCGCGCTGAAGGACCAGCTCGACACGCTGGACCACATCATGCTCGCAGGCATGACCCACTCCCCCGCGGTGGAACTGGCCGAGTCATTGGTCAGGCTGGCGCCCGAGCCGCTGACGCGTTGCTTTTACGCGGACAATGGTTCGGCCGCGGTCGAGGCGGCGCTGAAGATGAGTTTTCACTACTGGCTCAACCGCGGCGAAACCCGTCCGCGCTTCATGTCGCTGTCCAATAGCTACCACGGCGAAACCCTGGGCGCGCTGGCCGTCGGCGACGTGCCGCTCTACAAGTCCACCTACGGACCGCTACTGCTGGACAATATCGTCGTGCCGGGGCCCGACTGCTATGGCCGGCCCGAAGGCATGAGCTGGCGTGAACACTCCGAGGCCGCATTCGCCGCCATGGAAACCGCGCTGGAACAGCATGCCTCCGAGGTCTCGGCAGTGATCGTCGAGCCGCTGGTGCAATGCGCCGGTTCCATGCGCATGTATGACCCGATTTACCTCACCCGCCTGCGCGAAGCCTGCAACCGGCATAACGTCCACTTAATCGCCGACGAGATCGCCGTCGGGTTCGGCCGCACCGGCACATTGTTCGCCTGCGAACAGGCCGGCATTGCCCCCGATTTTCTGTGCCTGTCCAAGGGCATTACCGGCGGCACGCTGCCGTTGTCCGTGGTGCTGACCTCGGACGATATCTACCAGGCGTTCTACGACGATTACGCCAAGATGCGGGCCTTTCTGCACTCGCACAGCTACACCGGCAATGCCCTGGCCTGTCGGGCAGCGCTGGCCACGCTGTCGATTTTTGAATCCCGTGATGTGCTGACCGAGGTTCGAGCCAAGGGCGCGGCAATGGAAGCGGCGGCGGCGCCCCTGCGTGATCACCCGAACGTCGGCGACATGCGCCGCCACGGCATGATCATGGCCATCGAGTTGGTGCGTGACCGCGACAGTCTGGAACCCTTCGACTGGCGAGAGCGCCGCGGCCGCCGGATTCATCGTCATGCGCTCACCGAGGGCGTGCTGCTGCGACCGCTGGGTGATGTCGTGTATTTCATGCCGCCCTTCATCATCAACGACGACGAAATCGAGGCCATGGTCGGCGCGGCGATACGCGGCATCGAGCTCGCGGTTGCAGGTTAGACGCGCTTGCGTATTTCACGGTTTTACGTCGACCACCCCCTGGAGCAGGAGGCGCAGTTCGAATTGCCGGACGCGGTCGCGCATCATCTGGTCCGCGTTCTGCGCGCACCCGCCGGGACCGCACTGCGGCTGTTCAATGCCGACGGCATCGAATGTGAGGCAACGCTTTGCGCCGTTTCCAAACGGTCGGCCAGCGTGCGGTGTGGCCATATGGTGGCCACGATCACCGAGCCACCGATTCGCATCGCGCTTTATCAAGCCCTGAGCAAGGGCGAGCGCATGGACTATGCGGTGCAGAAAGCCACGGAACTGGGTGTGGCGGAAATTCGCTTGCTGAACACGCAGCGAGTGGATGTGCGACTGGGTGGCGATCGCCTGGACAAGCGCATGTTGCATTGGCAGCGCGTCGCCATCGCCGCGGCGGAGCAGTGCGGGCGAGTGTCGGTGCCAACGATCCACAGGCCGGTCGAATGGCCGGTGGAAGCGCCCGCAGAGGGACAGGCGCTGGTGCTGGACCCGGAGACCGACACCCGTCTGAGTGCGCTCGCCCCTACCGACGATGTCGCAATTGCGGTCGGCCCCGAGGGAGGCTTCACCGCCGACGAAGTGCAGCGCGCCCAGGCGCAGGGCTGGACCGGGTTACAGTTCGGGCCGCGCATTCTGCGCACCGAAACCGCGGGCCCGGCCGTTATCGCCGCCGTTCAGGCGCGGTGGGGTGATCTGTAGCGGCTAACTCAGGAAGGCGGGCAATTCCGCGGCTTCCAGCGACCCCGCTTCCACGCGTACCAGCGCACTGGCGAGTTGCGATTCGATGCGGTCAAGATCGGGAATCAACGCGAGATTGGTCCCGATGCGCACGCGGCAGGCGGTGTTGTTGCGCTCGGGCAGGTCGTCCGACCAATCCGGTTGCAACGCCCGTTCATTGACCGTGACCAGATGCGGATAACCCTGGGCCACGATCACGTACTGCCCGGCCATGACCTGATCGGTCACAGTGTTCAGAACCAGCAGTCGCGCCCGCGGCATGCGCTCCGGAATGGGCAGCCCGAGCAGGCCCTCGACGGCGATCAGCGGCAACCGCCGGTCTCGCCAATCGACGAATCCGAGCAGCCAGTCGGGTGAACCGGTGTTGATATCCACATGCTCGAAGGCGAGCACATCGGCAATCGCCGCATTGGGCAGCAGCCAAGTTTCGCCATTGAGCGTGATGAGCGCTCCGTAGACCTGGTCCGGCATTGCTTCATCCATGACCGGCCTCCTGCATTTCACCCAACACGGATTCGATCTCGCTGAGCAACTGAGCTTCCTGGTACGGCTTGATCAGGTAACGGTTCACGCCGATGCGCGCCGCGCGTTCGCGGTGCTTATCGCCCGAGCGCGACGTGATCATGATGATCGGCAAATCGGCCAACTCCGCCGTATTGCGCACATAGGTGGCCACCTCGAAGCCATCGACGCGCGGCATTTCGATGTCGAGCAGCATCACATCCGGCCGTTCGCCCTGCAGCTGCGCCATCGCGTCCATGCCGTCCTTCGCCGTCACCACGCCATAACCGTTGCGCGTGAGCAGGCGCTCGGCGACGCGGCGCATGGTGATCGAGTCGTCGACCACCATCACCGTCAAGGCATCGACGCCGCGCTCTGGCTCGGCATCAACGGGTGCTGCAATCGGTTGCAAGGTCGCACGCTGAGCGGCGGCGCGAAGCAGGCCCGCCAGATCGAGAATCAGCACGACCTCGCCATCGGGCATGATCGTGGCCCCGGCCATGCCGTCGATGGCGCCAACCTGCGGCCCGACCTGCTTGGACACGATTTCGCGATTGCCCTGCAACTGATCGCAAACCAATGCCACGCGCCGTTCGGCCCCGCCCAGGCCTTCCGTGTAGGCGGTCAGGATCACCGGCAGATTCCGGGCTTCGAAGCTATCGGGCACCGGGATGCCCAGCAACGTACCGACATAGCGAACGTCATAACGCTCGCCGCCGTATTCATAACTGGGCTCGTCGCTGGCCGCCAGGCGCGCCAGGTCGGCTGCCGGAACCCGGCCAATGCCCTGCACCCCACCGATCGGCACGGCGTAGGTTTCCTCGCCCACCGACATCAGCAGCGCGCGGCTGATCGCCAGCGACAGCGGCAGGCGGATGACAAAGCGCACGCCCTTGCCGAATTCGGATCGCAC
>JAGLCS010000117.1 GCA_023146115.1 Abyssibacter sp.
TCGAAAATGAACTGCGCCACGGCTTCGTCGGACGGCTCAGCCGTGGGATTCAGCAGGCCGCGTTCGACCGCCTTCTGGCGGATCTTCAGCAGGTTCAAGCCGCCGCCATCGTCGGCGACTTCCATCACCAGCTGTGTGCCCTCGCGACGCAACCGCACATCGATGCGCCCGTTCTCGGGCTTGCCGGCGGCGACGCGTGCCTCGGGCGATTCGATGCCGTGATAAACCGCGTTGCGTAGCAGATGCTCCAGCGGACCGGTCATGCGCTCCAGCACATTGCGGTCCATCTCGCTCTCGATGCCTTCGAATTCGGCGGTGACGGCCTTGCCGAACTCGGCCGCTGTCTGCCGGACCACGCGTTGCAGCCGTTGCACCTGCCGGGAGAACGGCACCATCAGGGTGCTCATCAAGCCCTGCTGCAAGGACGTGTTGATCTGCCCCTGGTGGCGCAGCATGCCGTCGACCTCGCTGACCTGCTGCGACAGCGTGTCCTGCAGGTTGCCCAGATCGGCCACCGACTCATTCAGGGCGCGCGACAGCTCCTGCATGCGCGTGTAGCGGTCCATTTCAAGCGGATCGAATTCGTCTTCGTAACGATCCGGTCCCTGCTCCGACCGACCATGCTGCCGCGCCTGAATCTGCGCGTCGGTTTCCATCTCCATCTGCCGCAGCTGCGACCGCGCGCGGTCGATGGTCTGCTGCAACTCGTTGAGCTGGCTCGCCAGACTGTTGGCCTGCTGTTCCAACCGCGAGTGGAAGATGCCCACTTCACCGGCCTGGTTCAGCATCGTGTCCAGCTGCTCGACGGTGATCCGGGCGGTTTCACGGCGCACCAGAATCTGTTCGTCCTGCGCGGCCGGCGGCTGCCAGAACAGGCGCGCGTCCCAGTCGCGGATCTCCGCCTCCGGCGGCTCAATTCGCGGTGCGGGCAGCGCGTCATCAGCAGCTGAGCGCTGCTCTTCTTCGCTGTCTTCGATCAGATCCTCTTCGGCTGGAACCGCCGATGCGCCAACCACCTCGTCCGGTGCCTCAACAGCCGGATCGGCAACCGGCGCGGATTCTTCCACCTGGACGGGATCGGGCGCCTCCAGCGCCGGTTCCTCGGCCACCGACTCGACGAGGACCGAATCCGGCACCGTCGGCGCTCGCAACGACCGTTCAACATCGTCGGCCGTGGTCGCCAGCCGCTCGGCGCCCATTTCCGCCTCGCGTAGCCACTGCGGCGTGAACTGCCCGCTCAGCAGCAGACGTTCCAGCGCCGTTTCAAGCTCATGGACTTGATCACCAAACGCCATTAACCCCGACACTCGGGCGCCGCCCTTCAAGGTATGCAGACAGCGCCGGACCGTCGCGACGGCGGCGACTTCACGCGACGGATCGATCGCCAGCCCGGCCAGCGCCGTGCCCATCTCGTCGAGAAGCTCGCGCGCTTCGGACAGGAAAATGTCGACGACTTCCTGATCGATGGCCTGATCGACGCCCCCATCATCCGGCAGCGCTTGTGCGATACCCATCGCCGCCAGCGATTCATCCGGCGACTCCTCTTGCGCCGGCTCTGCAAGCAACTCCGATTCGTCCGCGATTGGCAGATCAATGCTGGCATCGTCGGCGGCACCGACATCGCCGGGTTCGTCCGATGGCCAAAGCAGTTCGACCGTGTCGGGTGCGTCCGACGGAGGTGCGGCCTCATTGGTCTCAACCTGTAATACGTCTTCCGGCGGGGCGATCGGTGGATCGGCCTCTGGCGTCAACGGGACATCGGCGGCGTCGGGGAGTTTGACCTCCTCGTCACCCGGCGGCTGCGACAACGCCGCCAGGTCAGCTTGCTTGCCCAGTCGCTCCAGATCCTCGATGTCATCAAGAACGCGACGACCATCGAGCGATTCCGCACGTTCCAGTTGATCGACTAGGGCGTGGAACCCATCGACGACGGTATGCAATTGGCTGACCACCCCGGCATCGCGAGCCAGCCGTCCCGCCAGCATGTCGCTGACAACATCCTCCAGCCGGTGGCTGACATTGCCCAGCGCCGATACGCCGGCCGTGCGGGCACC
This sequence comes from Abyssibacter sp., assembly GCA_023146115.1. GTDB lineage: Bacteria > Pseudomonadota > Gammaproteobacteria > Nevskiales > OUC007 > Abyssibacter. The sequence goes on from JAGLCS010000117.1 coordinate 2,055, forward strand.
GCCCTTGAGCGTGTGCAGCGCACGTGCGATCTCATCCAGTGGTTGATCGTTGGCCGGATTGTCCTCGAACAGCGCGAACGCATGATCGATACCCTGCAACAGCTCACGCGCTTCCTCGGCAAACGTCGCGGCCAGTTCCGCGTCGAAATCGTCATCCGGCACTGCACGGGTGATCGGCACTGATGCGGCTAGCGAGCCAGGATCCGGGCCTTCCGGTGTCGCCGCCTGTTCGGCGGCTTCAAGCGTCGGCGGCTCGGCGTCGCCCGCGGTATCGCTTGCCAGGACGATTGCGCGTTCGGCCTCGTCGAACAATGGCGGCTGGTGCTCCGGTATGTTCACGGCCAGCCCGGAGCGGTGCGCATCGAGCATCTGATAAACGTGCTCGATGCCGGAGTCCATGCCCGCGAACCAGGCGGTATCAGGCGGCGGCGCACCCGCGCTGTCCCGGACCAGGACGCGCTCACGCAGGCTGGCCGCGAGTTCGCGAACGTCCTCGACATCCGCCATGCCCGCGCTGCCCTTTAACGTATGCAGGGCCTCGGCGACCTTGCGCGCATGATGCTCGGCCGCCGGGGTGCTCTTCCAGGCCTGAATCTGCTGCTCGATGCCATCCAGCAGCTCCGCTGCCTCGTCGGTGAAAGTGACGATCAGCCGCCGCCGGGCGCTAGCCTTGCGGACATCTTCGGGCAGTTCGCGAAGCGCCTGCGTGGCGCGCTCACGCAGGCTTTCCAGCCCGGGCCGCTCCACGATTCCCGCCTCGTCGGCATCCAGCCAGGCTGCGAGCTCGGCCATGGTCTCGTAGATCAGCGAGCGCTCGGCATCACCCAACCCCAGACCCGCCGTCATCACGGTCTCGCAAAGATTCTCCAACTCCGACGACAGCTCGGAGATCGATTCCATTGACAGCGAGGCAGAGGCACCGGACAAGGTGTGCAGCGCCCGCACGAGTTCATGCGTGACCGGAAAGCGGCCGTGCTCGTTCGCCGGTTGCGTGTCCAGCCACAGCCGGATCGTCTCGAGATGTTGCCGCGCATCCTCGCGAAAAATCCGATGGATTTCTGGATCGAAGTCCTCGTCCGCGTCGTCGATCTGCAAACCGCGTGCGACGCGATCCGTGCGGGCGACAAGCTCCCGCGCCTGTTCGCCCAGCGGCTCGCCATCCCGGAAGTTGCTGACCACGCCGGGCAATGCGTCCACCGCCTGTTCCAGCGTCTTCACGACCGCCGGGGTCACGCTCAGCGCGCCTTCCAGGCAGCGGTTGAGCATGTGCTCCACAGACCAGCCGAACTCGCCAATGTCGGTCGCTCCGACCATGCGCCCGCTGCCCTTGAGCGTGTGGAACGCGCGGCGAATCGTCGTCAGCGTCTCGTGATCTTCGGTATTGCGCAGGAAGGTTGGGAGATGCCCTTGCAAGGTTTCGAGAACCTCCGCGGCCTCTTCCAGGAAGACATCGCGAATCTCGGGATCGATCTCGTCCGGGCGGGCCGGCTCGGGCAGCTCGATCGCCTCGGCTGCCGCGGACTGCGACGCGGGATCGGCACGCAAACGCTCGTCGACCTGCGCAAGCACCGTATCGAGCTGGTCCAGCAAATGCTCGGTCTGCGGCTGCGACTGCTGCAACGCTTCGATGTAGCACTCAGCCAGAGCGACCGCATCGGCGAATCCGTCCGCCAGCGCTGAGCTGTCGCGGATATCGCGGAAGCCGTCCAGATCCATCGTGGCCCGCAACCGCGCCGTCAACGCCGCTCCGCGGTCGCTTTCTAGCACCGACAATGCGGATTCGACCTGATGCAGCATGCGCTTGGCGTCGCTCAGCAACCCCGGCTCACCACGTGCGATGTACTCGCTGATCTGATCCTTGAGCTGCGACAGGTTGACCAGCGACTCGCGCAATGCCGCCGCCGCACCTTCGCGATGGTCCAACCGGACAGGCGGTGGTTCGGCGAGCACCGTCGCCGGGTCTCGGCGCTGACCGTCGTAGCCACGCACGTGGCCAAACAACGCGTCTTCAAGATTGTGTTCGACCAGCAACAGGGCCGTCGCGAGTTCCATCCAGCGCGCATCACCGGCGTCCAGCGCCAGCGTGTCGAGCAGGTCGGCCTGACGGTCGATGACCCGCTGCAGCGCACCGAGATCCAGCATGGTCAGCGTGTCCGACACCCGCTTGAGCGTGCGCGCCATCGATTCATGTTGTTCGGGCGCGCGCTGACCGGTGCGGATCGCGAGATCAATTTCATCCTTGACCTGGGCGAAGTCCTCGCGGATCTCGTTGGCGACCCGGGTGAGCACTTCGGTGTTCGGGCCGCGAATGCTGATGCGCATCTGCTCGAGTTGCGCATCCGGCACCAGGCAGTCATCCAGCCTCAGTCGGGTGACTAGGTCGCGTGCACGCTTGGACGTCGCGCCACTGCGATAAACCTCCACGCCCAGGCGCACGGCGGCACGCACCATGGCCGGCGCATCGTCGCCCTGCTCCCCGGTCACGGCCACACGTTTGGTCCATTCGCCCACCTGGCCGAATTGGCGCTTGAGCTCCAGGCTGTCGGACAGCTTCAGTGCCAGCAGGCACTCCACCGTCGCCGCGGTCGCCTGCATCAAAACGCCGAAACCGGAATCCGCCGACAACCCGCGGAGGTGTTCGGCAATACGGCCGACGCGCTTGAGGCTGTCGGTGCGCTCTTCGCCGCGTACCCAACGCCGCATCGCCTTGTGCAATGCGGGCAGCAACTTGCGCGCAGCCTGGCTCACGGAAGCGTCCGGCGATGCGCCATCCGCGGCATCCAGCGGCAATGCGCCGGACTCGAAAACGTGGCGCGTGACCAGATCGGCCTCGCTGAGTACCCCCAGGCCGCAAGACACGCGCAACTCGTTGATCATCGGGTGGAATACAAGCAACGCGTCATGCGCACCCGATGTCAGCAGGTCCAGATAATCGCTGAACTGAACGGACGCTCCGAGCAAGGCCGTGATCGCGGCCTCACGGTCACGCACCTCGTCGCCGTTCGCCAGCGCCTGTACCGCGGTTTTCATCGCATCGGCCAGACAAGCCGCGCCGTAGCATTGGGCGACGGTGGCAATGCCTCGGATCTGATGCAGTTCGACGATGCACTTCTGCAACAGCAGTTCGTCGTCTTCGCGTTCCAGCGACTGGTCGATATGGTCGCGAACCCGCGCCAGACTCAGGTCCAGCTCGGCCCGCAACCAGTGCAGGCCATTGCGGGCATCCTGAGCGGTCGGTTCCATCACGGCATTCATGCGGCGGCCCCGGTTAATACGTCGGGCACGTCGCCCAGCCCAGCGCCCGCGGCGCGGTGCAGCGACAGCGCCAACCAGGGCTGTCCGTCTCGCACGAATCCGCCCAGCAGATACGGGGCGACGGTTGCAGAGGCGTTTTCGATGGCGCTCATCCGTTGATCCGCCGCTTCGAAATTGCGGTAGCCGTAGACCTCGTCAACCAGGAAAGCGACCGGCTCGACCTCGCTGTTCAGCAGCAACAGCCGCGACTGCGGGCCGGCCACGAAGCCGTCGCGTGCGAACAGCCGCCCCAGGTCCAGCACCGGATAAAGCGCGCCGCGAACGTTGGCGACACCGCGCATCCACTCCGGCGCATTGGGCACTCGGGTCATCGGAGGCGGGGTCAGCACTTCGCGCACATCACCCCGCGGCGCCACGAATAGCTGGTCCCGCACCCGCAGGCCCAGGCCCGTCCAGCTGCGGAGCGCTTGCAAGGCGCCCTCGCCCACACCGACCTGCAAGCGCCGCTCCAGCGCACAGAGCAGCTGGTATGGCGGCTGGGTGTAGAAATCGGTGTCCATCAAGCGGCGATGGATGCCGTGTGTTTGCGCACGGCGCCAAGCAATTCGTCGCGGGTGAACGGTTTGGTCAGATAATGATCCGAGCCGACGATGCGGCCACGGGCGCGATCAAACAGCCCGTCCTTGCTGGACAGCATGATGACCGGGGTGTTCTTGAAGCGCGGATTGCCCTTGATCAGCGCACAGGCCTGATAGCCGTCAAGCCGCGGCATCATGATGTCGACGAAGATGATGTCCGGATGGTGATCAGCGATTTTCGCCAGCGCCTCGAATCCGTCGACCGCGGTGATCACGGTGCAGCCTTCCCGCGCCAGCAGTGTCTCGGCCGTTCGCCGAATGGTCTTGCTGTCGTCGATGACCATGACTTTCACGTCTGATATCCCCCGCGTGTCTTGCTGTGATGCCACTTTGAATCCCCCTCGGGAAGCTTGAAACGATGCGTATCGTTTGTCGTTCGCAACTCGCGGGCGGCATTCGGTGCCGCGTGTTGTCGCATCGGTGTCATGCGCAGTTCACGGCCTCGGAGCCACTCGGCACGAATCGTCTCCGCAAGCTTTCTGCCATGTCGACACCCTCGCCCAAACCCGCTTCGCCCCCGAGGTCACCGCACGGCTTCCGTTTGCTGATCGGCTCCGCCGCGGATCCTACCGGACAGGCGAGTCGAGACCTGGTCGGTTTTACCATATTTTCATGGCCATTAGATCGATTGGCGCGGGCAAGATCACATGGAACAACCCACGCATCGCCGACGGAGGCCGTGGCCGCAGCCCGCTTGCTGCGTTGCGGTAACATGCGCCTCCCCCACTGGCCAGGACGAATTGATGGCGCTACCGGACCCCTCAACAGACGCCGAAGCGACGCTCCGCGGACCCTTGCAGCATCTGGAAGCAAGGTTACTGGAGCAGCAGAGTGATATTGAGGCGTGGTTCCGCCGTCAGTGGCTGCAAACACCTGCGCCGTTCTACGCCTCTGTCGACCTGCGCAACTCCGGCTACAAGCTCGCGCCAGTGGATACCAACCTGTTTCCCGCAGGGTTCAACAACCTGGCTCCGGAGTTCGAACCGCTTTGCATCCAGGCGCTACAGGCGGCGGTCGATCGCATCTGTCCAACCGCCCGTTCGCTGCTGATCATTCCGGAAAACCATACGCGCAACCGGTTCTATTTGGAGAACATGGCGCGGCTGGTGGAATTGATGCACAAGGCCGGCTTCGATGTGCGTATCGGTTCGCTGATGAGCGATCTGACCGCACCTACCAACGTCGAGCTCGACAGCGGTCGTTCGCTGCGCCTGGAGCCGCTGGTCCGCGACGGCAACCAGGTCGGCGTCGCGGACTTCAGACCCTGCGCGCTCATCCTGAACAACGATCTGTCCAGCGGCGTTCCGAACATCCTGCGCGGCCTGGAACAGCCCATCATGCCGCCGACGACACTGGGCTGGTCTACACGGACCAAGTCGGAACACTTCGCCGTCTACTCGCAGGTAGCCGGTGATTTCGCGGAATCGGTCGGTGTAGACCGCTGGCTGATCGACCCGTTATTCCGCAATTGCGGGCAGATCAACTTCATGAAACGTGAAGGCGAGGAGTGCCTGGCCAGCAATGTCGACATGCTGCTTGCGGCGATTCGCCAGAAGTACGCCGAGTACGGCATCGACGATGAGCCCTACGTGGTCATCAAGTCCGATGCCGGCACCTATGGCATGGGCATCATGACCGCCCGCTCGGCCGACGACGTGACCAGCCTGAACCGCAAGCAGCGCACGAAAATGGCCTCCGGCAAGGAAGGACGCGAGGTGACCGGCGCGATCATCCAGGAAGGCGTCTACACGCGAGAACAATGGGGCGCGAACGGCTCACCGGCCGAATCCGTGCTCTACATGATCGATCGCTTCGTGGTCGGCGGTTTCTACCGCGTGCACGAGTCGCGCGGCTCCACCGAAAGCCTCAACGCGCCCGGCATGCAGTTCCATCCGCTGGCCTTCGCCGATGGCGCCTCCCGTCCCGATCCGCAGCTCGATCCCGACGCCGGCCCGAACCGCTATTACGCCTATGGCGTGGTGGCCCGGCTGGCGCTGGTCGCCGCAGCCCGTGAGATCGCCCAGAACGGCCAAGAAGACGAGTAGGCGCCGAGCGCGGGCGCCGCTTCGAACTGCAAGGAGATCGACATGCCGAATCTAGGCGTGGTGATGGACCCCATCGCCAGCATCAAGCCTGCCAAGGACACGACCCTGGCGATGCTGCTGGAGGCGCAGCGGCGCGGCTACACCCTGACCTACTTCGAAATCTCCGATCTGGCCGTGCGCGACGGCCAGTCTGTCGGCCGTGGCCGCTCGCTGCGGGTCGCCGATGACGCCATCGATTGGTTCACGCTGGGCGAGGCCACCGTGGCGCCGCTGCGCGAGCTGGATGTCATGCTGATGCGCAAGGACCCACCGGTGGATACGGCGTTTCTCTACGCCACCCACGTCCTCACCCGTGCAGAGGCCGAAGGGGTGCATGTCGTCAATCGCCCCAGCAGTCTGCGCAACTGGAATGAAAAGATCGCGATCTCGGGCTTTCCGCAGTGCACCGCGCCCACGCTGATCAGCATGCGCATGACCGATGTCCAGGCCTTTATCGACGAGCACCAGGACACGATTCTCAAACCGCTGGACGGCATGGGCGGTGCCGGCATCTTCCGGGTGTCGACCAACGACCCGAATCGCGGCTCCATCGTCGAGACGCTAACCGACAACGGCCGCCGCGCGATCATGGCGCAGAAGTTCATCCCGGCCGTCACCGATGGCGACAAGCGCATCCTGCTCATCGATGGCGAGCCGGTCGATGTCTGCCTCGCACGCATACCCAAAGCCGGCGAAACCCGCGCCAACCTGGCGGCAGGCGGACGGGGCGAGGGTCGCCCGCTGAGCGAACGCGACCGCTGGATTGCCGCCGAAGTGGGCCCGACCCTGCGCGACAATGGCCTGCGCTTCGTCGGCCTGGACGTGATCGGTGACTATCTGACCGAGATCAACGTCACCAGCCCGACCTGTGTCCGCGAGCTGGACGCGCAGTTCGGCATCAATATCGCCGGCCTGCTGTTCGACGCGATCGAAGCCGCATGAAACGCTGGATTGGCGGTGCGCTCATCCTGCTGATGATTGGCGTACTGGTCCTGCGCGGCCGGGAGGCCGACGACCGCTTCGAACGTCAGATCTACTCCATGGGCACGCTGGTGACGCTGACACTGCGCGCCCCGGATCGCAGCCCCGAGGCGCTCGCGGCCCTGGTCAGCGAGGTCGAATCAGAACTCAACCGCTACCAGCAGCGCTGGTCGGTGCGGGGTTCCGGCGCCTTGGCGCAACTCAACGCGACCCTGGAGGAATCGACAACGGTGCCGGTGCCCGCGACCCTGCTGCCGTTGCTGCGCAAGGCAAAGACCGTCGCGGAGGACAGCGCCGGCACCTTCGATCCGGGTCTGGGCCGCCTGGTGCAGGTCTGGGGCTTTGATGACGCCGAGCATTTTCGCGACGCGCCGCCGGACAGAGCGGTCCTGACGGTCGCCAAGCGTCTGCCACATCGCCTCACCGAGACGACCTTGCAAGACGGCCGCCTGCAGGCGGAAAAACCGGGGCTGATGCTGGACTTCGGCGCCATCGCCAAGGGGGCAGCGGTCGGTGCCGCGCTGGACGTGCTGAAACAGGCTGGGATCGAGCATGCCATGGTCAATGCGGGTGGCGACCTGCAGGTGATCGGCCATGCCGAAGGACGTCCCTGGCGCATCGCCGTTCGCCACCCGCGCCCCCCAGCCGACGCCCCACGCCTATTGGTCGGCATCGAACTGCAAGACGGCGAGGCCGTATTCACCAGCGGCGACTACGAGCGGTACTTCGAGTTCGAGGGCCGCCGCTATCACCACCTGCTGGATCCACGCAGCGGCGAGCCCGCCACCGGCGCGCAGTCCAGCACCGTGATTCATGACGACCCGGCGCTGGCCGACGCGCTGGCCACGGCCCTTTTTGTCGGCGGCGTCGAGCAATTCGACGCGCTGGTCGATCAATTCGCGCTGGAATTCGCCATGCTGGTCGACGCCGAAGGCCGGGTGCATGCCACTGCGGGATTCATGGACCGCGCCGACTGGCTGGCCGACGTGGAGTTTGCGCCGGACGCGGACGCGGACGCGGACGCGCAGTGAAGCCGACGCCAGCGGATGTGGCGCTGATCATCGGTCTGGCGCTGATCATTGGCACCCTCTATGCCCGCTATTGGTCGCCCAACGCGGCGCCGCCCACGCATGCGCTCATCCGGGTCGACGATGCGCCGGCAAGGCGGGTCCCGCTGCACGTCAACGATCGGATTGTCGTCACCGGCCGCCTGGGCGACAGCGTGCTGGAAGTCCGCGATGGCCGCATCCGCTTCGCCAGCTCGCCGTGCCGCCGCAAGGTCTGCATCCGCTCTGGCTGGATGCATGACGCCCACGACGCCACCGCCTGCCTGCCGAACCGCGTTACGTTGTCGCTGGCCGCGGCCGATCCGCACTACGACGGCGTGAGCCAGTGACGCGGCGCATTCACCTGCATGCCGGGCCTCGCGATCACTGGATTGCTGGGTTTGCCGCGCTGGCGATTGTCATCCACATCCTCGAGGCCGGCGTACCCACACCGATTCCCGGCATCAAGCCCGGCCTGGCCAATGTCATTACGCTGGTGGTGCTGCTGCGCCATGACCTGCTCGCCGCGATCTGGGTGCAGCTGCTGCGCGTACTCGTCGGCAGCGTGCTGATCGGCAGTTTTCTCACGCCCACCTTCCTGCTCAGTCTGTCGGGCGCGCTTTGCAGCCTGGCGATACTCGCCCTGCTGATCGGCTGGAATCGGCTGCTGCCGCCGGCTCGCGTCGGCCCCATCGGATTGGGTGTGGCCGCGGCCTGCGCGCACATGGGTGGGCAGTTCTTTGTCGCCTACACCGCGTTCATTCCGCACCCCGGATTGCTAACCCTGCTGCCGGTGTTGCTGACCGCCGCAATGCTGTTTGGCGCACTCACCGGCTGGCTGGCTGGCGCCTTGTGCCTGCGCCTGGACAACAGCCCTGACGCTGCTGCGCCGGCCCGGTGAGGCGTCACGGGCCGGGTTGCGGTCACGCGCACCGCAGCGTGATACTGCTGCCATGACATCAGGCAGCGAACTCAAGAATCAATTTCTGGTCGCCATGCCCAGTCTGGACGATGAGCATTTCGGGCAGACGGTGACCTTCCTCTGCGAGCACTCGGATGAAGGTGCCCTGGGGCTGGTCATCAACCGGCCGTCGGACCTGTCGGTGGCAAACATGCTGGGCCACATGAACGTCCCCTGCGAGATCAATCTGGACCAGGCGCCGGTGTTCTGGGGTGGCCCGGTGCAGCCGGAACGCGGTTTCGTGCTGCACACGCTGGGCAGCACCTGGGAATCCACGGTGCAGGTGAGCGAAACGCTAGCGATCACCTCCTCGCGCGATATTCTCGAAGCCATCGGCCTCGGCAACGGGCCGGAGCAGTATTTGATCACCCTCGGCTATGCCGGTTGGGATGCCGGCCAGCTGGAGGACGAACTGCTCCACAACGCCTGGCTGAACACCCCACCGGACCAGCAGATTCTGTTCTCCACCGCCCCGCCCGAGCGCTGGGAAGCCTCGCTGGGCCTGCTCGGTCTGGACCCGATGATCCTGAGCGCGGATGCCGGACACGCCTGAGCCTGCGCCACCCGCTGCCGGCGCCGACTCGCCATCGCAACCCCCGACCGGGGTCTACCTCGGCTTCGATTACGGCGAAAAGCGCATCGGCGTGGCGGTGGGCGACACCGTGGCCCGCCGGCCTCGCCCCCTGGACACGATTGACAATCAGACGCGCCAGCGCTGGTCGCGAATCGCCGAGCTGATCGAGCAGTGGCGGCCGCAAGGCCTGGTCGTGGGCGTGCCCCTGACGCTGGATGACGAGCGCCAGGCGATGACCGATGCGGCCGAACGCTTCTGTCGACGCCTTAAAGGCCGGTATCATCTGCCCGTCTACCCGGCCGAAGAACGCATGACCTCCCTGGAAGCCGACCTGCAACCCGTCGCTGGCCAAAGCCGCGATGCCGTGGCCGCTGCGCAGATTCTTGCCGACTGGCTCGGCCGTGACTGATTTTCCTGACACGGAGGCGCTGCTGGACCGGATGGCAGCCGATCTGTCCGGGATCGGCATGACCCATGCCGACCCCGTCATCATCGGCATTCACACGGGCGGCGCCTGGGTCGCGGATGCGCTGGCGCAGCGGCTGACACCGGCAGCGCCCATCGGCACCATCGACATCAGCTTCTACCGGGATGATTTCAGCCGCATGGGCCTGCATCCGCAGGTCAAGCCCAGCCACCTCCCGGTTCCGGTCGACAACCGCGTCGTCATTCTGGTTGACGATGTCCTGCACACGGGCCGAACCATCCGTGCCGCCATGAACGAAATTTTCGACTACGGCCGGCCCGAACGCATCGTGCTGGCGGTGCTGGCAACCCGGCCGGGCCGCGAGCTGCCGATCACGCCGGATGTGGTCGGCCAGGTCGTTGATACGCTGCCCCCCGGCGGACATATCCGACTCAATGGACCGGACCCGCTGCGCCTGACACTGGAGATCACCGCGTGAGCGCCGCTGCGAAAATTCAGCTCGATGCCCACGGCCGTCTGCGCCACCTGCTAACCACCGAAGGCCTGGGCCGCGAGCTGCTCACCGAAATTCTCGATACGGCCGAATCTTTCGTGCCGGTGACCCGCAACGACGTCAAGAAGGTGCCGCTGCTGCGCGGCCGTACCGTGGTCAATCTGTTCTTCGAGGCCAGCACACGGACCCGTAGCGCCTTCGAGCTGGCCGCCCACCGTCTTTCGGCCGATGTGCTGAACATCGAGGGCAGCAGTTCATCCACGACCAAGGGCGAAACGCTGCTGGACACGCTGAAGACGCTGGAATCCATGCACGTGGACATGTTCGTGATTCGCCACGGCGAAAGCGGCGCCGCGGAGTTCTTCGCCGAACATGCCGGCGACGGTGTCGCCATTCTCAACGGTGGTGACGGCCGCCACGCCCACCCGACGCAGGGCTTGCTGGACGTATTCACCATTCGCCGGCACAAGCCGGATGTCGCCGGCCTGAGCGTGGCCATTGTCGGCGATGTACTGCACTCCCGCGTCGCGCGCTCCGACATTCATGCCCTGCGTGAACTGGGTGTTCGCGATATTCGAGTGGTCGGCCCCAAGACCCTGGTGCCGCCGGAGCTGGACGCTCTCGGCGTGAGCGTGCACCACGATCTGCGCGCCGGCCTGGATGGCGCCGATGTCGTGATGTTACTGCGACTGCAGCGCGAGCGGATGAGCGGCCACTACCTACCCGCCGGCTCAGCCTTCCACCGTGGATTCGGCCTGAACGAGACCACGCTGCGCTATGCCAAGCCCGATGCCTTGCTGATGCACCCCGGCCCGATCAACCGAGGCGTAGAGATCGCCGCCCCGGTGGCGTACGGCGACCAATCGGTGATTCTGGAACAGGTCAGCCACGGCGTGGCCATCCGCATGGCGGTGATGGCGATGATCATCGGAGCACACCGCACATGAGTGGCCTGACCTGCCTACGCGATGTGACGCTCGCCGATGGACAGACCACGACGCTGTGGATGGCCGATGGCCGCTTCATCACGCCGCCAGACGGCGCGGCCGATGCCAAGGTGATCAATGCCAGCGGCGCGGTGTTTCTGCCGTTGGCGGTCGATCTGTGCGCGCGCCTGCGCGAGCCCGGTGCCAGCCACAAGGCGACGATTGCCAGCGAAACGCGGGCCGCGGCGGCGGCCGGTGTCGGAACGCTTTGCCTGCCACCGGACACCAATCCGGTGATCGACCAACCCGCCGTCGTGGACTGGATCGGTGATCGCGCCCGCGGCGAAGCCGCCGAGGTCAAGCTGCTGGGCGCGCTAACCCAAGCCCTGGACGGCGCTGCGCTGGCTGATCTCGGCGCTTTGCTGGATGCCGGCTGCGTCGGCGTGGCCCAGCCCCGCCGACTGCCTCGCGCCAGCCTGCTGCGTCAGGCTCTGCAATACGCCTCAGGTCTCGGCTGTACCGTGCACCTGGACTCGGTGCACGCCGACCTCGCCGGCCAGGGTGTGGCTCATGCGGGTCGGCCCGCGATGCTTGCCGGTCTGACCGGCATTCCCGCCAGTGCCGAGGCCATCGGCACCGCCGTGGCACTGGAGCTGGCCCGCGATACCGGCTGCCGCGTGCACCTGGGACGCATCACCTCGGCGCGCGCCATCGCGTTGATCGCAACGGCAAAACAGGATGGTGTGGCCGTGACCTGCGACGTTTCTGCGCATCAGTTGTTTCTGACGGATGAAGCCCTGAGCGGACTGGACCCCGCCTACCGACTGGACCCGCCGCTGCGCACCGAAGCCGACCGCCTGGCGCTGATCCAGGCGGTGACGGATGGGACGATCAACGCCATCTGCTCGGATCACCAGCCGCAAGACGCCAACGCCAAAACCGACCCCTTCCCGATGACCGAGCCGGGCGGCTCCACCGTGGAGTTGCTGGTACCCGCCGTGATGACCCTGGCCCAGACAGAACAATGGCCGCTGGAGCGCGTGGCGCAGCTTCTGGTCGACGCACCGTCGCGGATACTGGGTTGCGAGAGTCCGACAACCGCGGTGGGTGCGGTGGCCTCGGGCGTGCTCATCAGCCCCCTCCAGTCACCGACCACTGCACATGCCCTGCGCAGCGCGGGTCAGATCACGCCGTTTCAGGATATTTCGCTGACCTGGCAAGTACAGCAGGCCTGGCGCGCCGGACAGCCAATGGCGTCGGCTTGACGGACTTCTCGCGGCGGCTGGTTCTTGTATGATGCCGCGGGGCATCGAGCACGCTCGATCAACGGCGTGAACCCGCATCGCGGACACGCCGAAGCAAGCAAACCGAAGTAGATGGGGGAAACCATGCCGCGCGTTCTTCTGGTTGATGATTCGCCAACCGACATCGCCAACCTGCGAAAAATGTTGGAAAAAAACGGCTTTGACGTTGTGGAAGCCCTGACGGGTGAGTCCGCGATCGAAAAGGCGGCCGCCGAAAAGCCGGACGTGATCGTCATGGACGTGGTGATGCCGGGCATGAACGGGTTTCAAGCCACACGCACGCTCTCCCGCGGTGCCGACACCGCTTCGATTCCGATCGTGGTGATCAGCAGCAAGTCGCAGGAAACCGACAAGCTCTGGGCGATGCGTCAGGGCGCTCGCGAATACATCGTCAAGCCGGTCAAGGAATCAGAACTGATTTCGAAGGTGAACGGCGTCATCAACGGCTAGAACCGCCGATGGAGTTAGACAATGGCTGAGGGAGTTTCGCGGGTTCGGGGAACCCAGATCGCGATCGTTCTGCTCGTGCTCGCTATGAGCTCGATCGCTGCCGCGCTGTTCATTCTCTACCGGGTGAACCAAGTGGCGCAGTGGGACCGCGACTACATCACGCTGGCAGTGGATTCCAGTGCGGTTGCCGAGAACATCGCCCGCCTGGCGGACGACATCACACGCGGGCTGGCACCCGATACTCGCAACATGGATGGCCTGCGGCTGACCTTTGAGGACAACCTCTACGCCCTGCGTGAGGGTGACGAGTTCATCAACCTGCCGGCCGCCCCGCCCCCCTTGCAGGACAAGATCGACGCCCTGGAAGCGGAATTTCAGCCGATGTCGGACGCCATCGACCAGATTCTCGATCGCCGCGCCGCGTACGTCCTGATCCAGCAGGAAGCGAGCGCGATTGCAGCGACCGTGCCGGAAGTGACGGCTCCGCTGGAAACCGCTATCGCCACGCTGGCCGCACGGCGCGCTCCGGCTGAGCAATTGACCTTGCTCACAGGCCTCGTCATCGGCGCCAACAACCTCGTTGAACAGGCTCACGCCGTTACGCGGCAAGGCTACGATGCAGATGCGCTCGCAGCGGAGTTGGAGGCTGCGGTCACCACGCTGTCGTCGGTGCTGGAACAGCTGGTCAGCGCGCGGGGCCTCGGCTTCACGCCGGTGCGCACACCCGCCGCCGATGCCGCTTTGGCGGACGCGCTCGCGGGCATGCAGCGCATTCAGGCAAGCGCCGCGACAACGGTCGACGAAGCCGCGGAACTCGCGACCGTCCAGGCCGCCGCCGCCGAGATCTCGCGCCTGCGGAACAACGTCAAGTTCACCGCAGAAAACAACGTCCAACAGTCTTTCATCGAATATCGTGATGGCCGCACCTTAGAGGCCATCTACGGTTATGTGCTCGGCGGGGTCACGGTGGTCCTGCTGGTCATCTTCGTCACCGTGTTGCTCCGGCAGGCACGTGCACGAGCCCGCGAACTGGAAGAAGCCGATGCGGCCCAGCAGGAAGCGATTTTGCGGCTGCTGGACGAAATCACCACGCTGGCCGATGGTGACCTGACGGTGGATGTAACGGTGACCGAGGATTTCACCGGCGCGATCGCGGACTCGATCAACTATACGATCGACACGCTGCGCAGCCTGGTCGGCACCATTACCGCGACCTCGGACGAAATCACGCAGTCCGCCTCCGGCACCGAGGCCGTAACGCAGCAGCTGAACGTCGCATCACGCCGCCAGACCGACGAGATCAACAGCGTCTCCGAGGCCATCGGCGACATGTCCGAGTCGATGCAGCAGGTGTCGCACCGCGCTGACGAACTGGCGAAGGACGCGCAAACCTCGGTGGAAACCGCGCATAGCGGTTCGGAAACAGTGCGTCGCACCGTGGACGGCATGACCACCTTGCGCGACCAGATTCAGGAGACCGCCAAGCGCATCAAGCGGCTCGGTGAGTCCTCTCAGGAAATCGGCAACATTATTGAGTTCATCAATGACATCGCCGAACAGACCAACACCTTGGCACTGAACGCGTCGATCCAGGCCGCCATGGCCGGTGAGGCCGGTCGCGGTTTCGCGGTCGTGGCCGAAGAGGTGCAGCGACTGGCCGAACGCGCCGGTAACGCCACGCGCCAGATCGAAACCCTGGTCAAAACGATTCAGGCCGATACCAACGAGGCGATCGTCTCCATGGAGCGCAGCACGACCAACGTGGTCAGCAACGCGCAGCTGTCCGAGGAGGCTGGCGAGGCGCTGGATCGTATCGAGGCATCGTCCAACGATCTGTCACGGCTGATTCTCGACATCTCCAAGGATGCGCGCGCGCAGACACAATCGGCCGCCGATCTTGCCGGCCGTATCGAGGTGATTCAGGACATCGCCGGGCAAACTCAGGTCGCCTCCGACACCACCGCCTCGGCCGTGTCGAACCTGAACGCGTTGTCAGTGAAGCTGCGCGAGTCCGTCGCCGGCTTCAAGCTGCCGTCTTCCGAAGAATTCGACGAGGGCGCCTTCGACGACACGGTGATCGATGCCTCAGGCGTCGAGGACGACAGCGGCGACGAACGCGACGCGGCCTAGGGAAACACTGATCTATTCACGCCACCAAGACGGAGCCGTTTTTCGCGCAAGCCCAGGCGGAGTGAGTGCGGTTTGGTCTAGGCCGGGGCCACACGTGCCGCTTGAGCTACGCGAGCGACGTGCTAGCTGTGGCCCTCACGTTCTCTACCTTCGCGGACAGCGCTCACGATCTCCTCGCGACTGAGCGTGAGTTTTACGCCCTTGACATCAAGAGGCGACGGTGACACCTGGACAGGACGAATCAAGAACGCGCGGCCATCCCTGCGCGTGATCTTGACTGCCCCTTCGAGCTGGGCCGAGTCGAGCACAGCCGAGAACTTCTGCCGTGCTTCGGAAAATGTGTAGACCTTCATGAGCTAGACCTCCAGAACCTGGATCGCCAGGGAATCCGCCACCCGTTGAAGGGGTTTATCCAGGGTGAGTAGTGGTGAATTGGATTGCATGGCGCATACCAGCAGATAAGCGTCGTACGCATAGATGCGATGCTTTTCGACCAAGGCGAGCGCTCGCTTGAGATTCACATCAACAAGCTTTATGGGCACCTCGGCGTACGCGTCGAGACAGTCCGTGGCCTGCGTCAATGTGGCGCGTCCACGCTTGATCATGGCCGAAAAGGCGTTGCCCATCTCCCAGTGCACTGAGTTTGGCGCGATCAAACTGTGGCCCGCCGTCAGCGCGAGTGCTCGGTCACGGCTAGGTTCGTAAGTAACCACAGCGACGAGTGCCGATGTGTCAATCGTGATAAGCATACTTCGCACCTGTACAATTGCACCAATTGTAACAGGCTAGACCGATAGCAGCTTACGGCCTCTGGACATGAAGCCGCGCGTCAGCCGCCAAAGTTGATTCGCGTTTCGAGATTGGCTCGGGAATCCGCATTGGACAGGGCCTCCTCCAGCGCAATCTCACCGGATCGGTAAAGGTCGTAGAGCGCGTCATCGAAGGTTTGCATGCGTGAATCGGACGACTCGGCCATTGCCTCGCGGATACCGTCCACATCCCCTTTGAGGATCAGGTCCGCAATGTAGGGGGTGACGACCATGACTTCCAGAGCAGCCGTCCGGCCACCCTCCTTGCGGCGCACGAGTCGCTGCGAGATCACCGCCCGAAGATTCAGCGCCAAGTCCATGTACAGCTGCGCCCGGAGAAAATCCGGGTACATGTTGATAATGCGCTGGAGCGTTTGATACGCGTTATTCGCATGCAGGGTGGAGATAGCCAGGTGACCGGTGCCGGATAGCTGCACGCAGGATTCCATGGTCTCTCGCGAGCGAATCTCGCCGATCAGGATGACATCCGGCGCCTCGCGCAGCGCGCTGTGCAGTGCCCGTTCGTAGCTCTTGGTGTCCTGACCGAGTTCGCGCTGGTTGATGATGGCGCGCTTGTTCGGATGCACGAACTCGATCGGGTCCTCGATGGTGAGGATATGACCCGAGGCGTTTTCGTTGCGATGGTTGATCATCGCGGCCAGCGTCGTCGATTTACCTGACCCGGTCGCGCCGACCATGAGAATCATGCCGCGCTTTTCGAGTATCAAGTCCTTTAGCGTTTCCGGCAGCCCCAATTCGTCGAGGGTGGGAATCGCGTTGCGGACATAGCGCAGCACCATCGATGGTCGGCCACGCTGATGGAACAGGTTGACGCGAAACCGCCCCAAACCGCCGGCCTGCGTGGCGAAGTCCAGTTCCAGCTCTTCGTTGAACTCCGTCCGTTGCTCCGGCGTGAGAATGCCGTTGGCCAGTTCCCGAATCTGCGCGGAGGTGAGTTCCGTTTTACCGACGGAATGCATTTCGCCGTTGATCTTGATCATCACCGGCGAATGAGTGGTAAAGAACAAATCGGAGGCCTGTTTCTCAACGGCCAGTTTGAGATACGGAACAATGCCTGGCGCGTTGGTGGAATCGGCCATCAGCTACGACCTCGCTGCGCGGCCGAGATGGTGGCGTCGTCGTCGTCCATCATCGCGATACCACTCAGGCCGTCATCGAGATTCTTTTCGGCGCGTTTGCTTTCCAGTTTTACCCGCAGCCGCAATTCATTCTTGGAGTCAGCATTCCGCAGTGCCTCTTCCAGGCTGATGGTGCCGTTCTCGTAAAGATCGTAGAGGTGCTGGTCGAAGGTCTGCATGCCCTGCTCGCGACTCTTGGCCATGACCTCCTTGATCTTGTGCACCTCACCCTTGAACACCAGATCCGAGATCAACGGCGAGTTCAACAGGATTTCCATCGCCGCCGCACGACCACCGCCCTCACGGCGCACCAGCCGCTGCGAAATAATGCCGCGCAGGTTGAGCGACAAATCCATCAGCAGCTGCTCCCGTTTTTCGTCAGGAAAGAAGTTGATGATGCGATCCAGCGCCTGGTTGGATGAGTTCGCGTGCAGGGTGGACATGCACAAGTGGCCTGTTTCGGCGAAGTTGATCGCAAATTCCATCGTCTCCCTCGCACGCACCTCGCCGATCAGAATGACATCCGGCGCCTGACGCAAGGTGTTCTTTAGCGCGGCCTCCCAGCTATCGGTATCCACGCCGACTTCGCGCTGCGTGATGATGCAGCCCAGATGCGGATGCACGTACTCCACGGGATCCTCGATCGTAATGATGTGACCCTTGGTCTCCTTATTGCGCAGACCCAGCATCGCGGCCAGTGATGTCGACTTGCCACTCCCGGTGCCGCCAACCATGAGCACCAGGCCACGCTTGGACAAAACCACGTCGCGCAGCACCTCGGGCAGGCCGAGCTTGTCGAAATCGGGAATCTCGGTTTCGATGGTGCGCAACACGGCACCCACACGCCCCTGCTGCACAAAGGCGTTGACGCGAAATCGGCCGATCTGCGGCGGCGAGATCGCGAAATTGCACTCGTTCGTTTCTTCGAAGTCCTTGACCTGTCGGTCGTTCATGATCGCTCGAACAATCATGGCGGCGCTCTCGGGCGACAGCAGCTTGTCCATCACCGGTGTCATCTGGCCGTCCACCTTCATCGCCGGCGGAAAACCGGCCGTGATGAACAAATCGGACGCACCCTTCTGCTTCATCAATCGAAGCAGTGCCTGCATTAGTTTCGCGGCTTGATCGCGTTCCATCCTCGGGCCTCTTGTGGCGGGTGCCTACATGAAATCGTCTTTCTTGACGGCCTTGCGGCGCGCTTCCTGCTTGGCGACCTTGCCCTCACGCAGCAGGTGCTTGAGCGACTGGTCCAGCGTGATCATGCCGTCACGTGCACCGGTTTGAATCGCCGAGTACATCTGCGCCACCTTGTTCTCACGAATGAGATTCCGGATCGCCGGGTTCCCGATCATGATTTCGTGGGCCGCCACGCGGCCACCACCCTGCTTCTTCAGCAGCGTTTGCGAGATCACCGCCTTGAGCGATTCCGACAGCATGGCGCGAATCATCTCCTTTTCCGCTGCCGGAAACACATCGACGATGCGATCCACCGTCTTCGCCGCTGAACTGGTATGCAAGGTGCCGAACACCAGATGCCCCGTTTCGGCCGCGGAGAGCGCCAGGCGGATGGTTTCCAGATCACGCATTTCGCCAACCAGAATCACATCCGGATCCTCACGCAGCGCCGAGCGCAGGGCTTCGTTAAAGCCCAGCGTGTCGCGATGGACTTCGCGCTGGTTAATCAGGCATTTTTTGGGCTCGTGCACAAATTCGATCGGATCCTCGATCGTCAGAATGTGACCGTACTCGCTTTCGTTCTTGTGGTTCACCATCGCCGCCAGCGTGGTCGACTTGCCCGAACCCGTCGGCCCGGTGACGAGCACAACACCGCGCGGCTGGTCGGAAATATCCTTGAAGATGGGAGGACAGCCGAGATCCTCCAGCGACAGAATCTTCGACGGAATCGTCCGGAATACACCCGCGGCGCCACGATGCGTGTTGAATGCGTTGACTCGAAAACGCGCCAGATTGGGGATCTCGAACGAAAAGTCGCATTCCAGCAGCTCGTCGTAATCCTTGCGCTGCTTGTCGTTCATGATGTCGTACAACATCTCGTGCACGTGCTTGTGCTCGAGCGCTGGCAGATTAATGCGTTTGACGTCACCATCCACACGAATCATCGGTTCCATACCGGCCGACAAATGCAGATCAGACGCGCCCTGCTTGACGCTGAACGACAGTAACTGCGCAATATCCATCGGTGCTCCCCGCCCCGGTAAGGTTTCAGATTGAATCAAAGTATCGACATCGCATGACCGCGGCAACCACGCTTCACGAACCGGCAAGCACGGAGCCATTCGACGTTCTCACAGCGTATCGGGCCGTGCGTGAAAGAGTCGCTAAAGCCGAGGCTGCCGCCGGGCGAGAACCCGGCAGCGTGATACTGGTCGGTGCCGCGAAGGCTCAGCCGACAGACCGCGTTCTACAACTGATCAACGCCGGCCTGACAGCTATCGGCGAGAACTACTGGCAGGACGCCGCCGCGCACCTCGCGGTTGACCCCGAGCGCCGATCGCAGTGGCATTTCATTGGGCCGGTCCAGTCCAACAAGACCGCGGACATCGCGGAACGCTTCGGGTGGGTGCAAAGCCTGGATCGGCTGAAGATCGCCCGTAGACTCGACGACCAGCGGCCCGATGACTTGGCGCGGCTGCAGGTCCTGATCCAGGTCAACATCAGCGAGGAGCCGAGCAAGTCGGGAATCAATCCGGACGAACTATTGGATTTCGCTCACGCGTTATCCAAATTCCCCCGACTGAAACTCAGAGGCCTGATGGCAGTGCCGGCACCAGACGACGACGGCGCACATGCACGGCTGGCCAAGCATTTCGCTCGACTCCGCCACACCGC
>JAGLCS010000118.1 GCA_023146115.1 Abyssibacter sp.
GTGGTGTTGCGAGGCGAGGATGATGCCGGTGTCAATCGGCTGACCCAACCACCATCCGCCGGCGCTGCCTCCTCGGCCGAACCGCCGCTTCAAGCGGCGGTATGACCAGGATGGCAATCAGGTCGCGGTAGGCTCCGACGACGCCGCAACCTCTGGACCCTGTCCGCCGGCAAAGCGCCATTGCTCTGGCCACTGGTGGAAATCCATGTAGTCCCTGGCTGCTCCGGTCTTGCCGAAATCGATGTAGTCATCGTGCGAATTCACCAGCCCACGGGTGTTCTCGTCGATGATTACCGGCTCGCCAGGCGCGCTCAGCATCCCCTGGATCCGCAGTCGCCAGATCGCCGGTGACAGCAACTGGCAGAGGTCGAAAAATGTGTTCGTGCGGTGCACTGGCCCGACTGATGTCCAGCGGGTGGCCACGCCAATGGAACGGTCCGTCACGTTATTGATCGCATGCCACTGCCATGGCGGGTTCAGCAGGATGTCGCCGGGCTCCAGAACGGCCTCATAGCGAGGGCAATAGCGCTGTAACGGTGCGTGCTGCTCCAGATAGTCCGGTGTGTATTCCTGGCGCACGAATG
Source organism: Abyssibacter sp. (assembly GCA_023146115.1). Taxonomy (GTDB): domain Bacteria; phylum Pseudomonadota; class Gammaproteobacteria; order Nevskiales; family OUC007; genus Abyssibacter. The sequence goes on from JAGLCS010000118.1 coordinate 585, forward strand.
ACGCGCAGAACAGGAAGAAGCGATTCAGCGCCGGGTACATCAGCCACAGGTAATCAGGATGGACGAAGGTCCATTTCTTCTTGCCGTACACCTGAAAGAACAGGTTGGTGTTGCTGGCCGAATGTGCCTCGGTACCGGTCGTTGGATGTACGCCGAGAAACAGCTGTGCACCGAGGAACATGGTCCGCCGTCCGCCCATATGCTGCGTGTAGGACAGGCAGTCCAGGTCGTCGAACAGCTCCGGATTGTAGGAGAAGATGCTCGCACTGTTGTGGATGTAGAGCTTGTGATCCGTGCCTTCGCTGGCAACGACATCGGCGAAGGTGCCGACCGAATGCTCATTGCTTTGCTGCTCGATAATATTGACCTTGAAATCGCCGTAGTGACTGGCGAAATACTCCGGCGTCCACCGTTGGCAGGCCGAGGAATCTGCGGCACCGCCCTTGATAATCACCGGCGTTCCAGTGCGCACGTAGCGCTTCCAGAACTCACGCGGCTCCAGCTCTCCCGGCCGAACCGTGGCAATAGGAAGAGACTGGCCGTACTGCACCGGCGCGCCGGTCGCCTCCAGACGATGCAGGATGCGATCGTGCACGCGCTTCATCCAGCGCTGGTAAGCGAACTGGTCCTTGGCCAGATAGCGTAGGATCAGAATGGTCTTGAACTGGAGCTTGTTCCAGTAGCCGATGTCCAGCTTGATCGGTGGTGGGGTGGCAGAGACCGATGACCGGAAGAACGTGCGCAGAAATAGCCCATGCGTGATCAATACTTCCTTGAACACGAACAGCAGCAGCAGTCCCACCCCTGCGGCTCCGCGCAATACCACGCGGACCATCGAACGCTTGCTGTCCCCTTTGCGGCGCATTGCCGGCCGCCGACCCATTGTTGCCTGCATGACTTGCTCCCTGTCAGCTCCCCACTATGGGAACATCGGACCAGCAGGATTCGCGCCACGCCGCGAGGGTCTGCCATGGACCGGCATGCAATTCGCATACTCGGTCACAAATACCGTGCGCGGACATGCCTATCTAAGCCGGAACTGGAACGGCGACACCGCCTCTCATTACGTTGGAGTACCGTTTACATGACGCTTGCCGACATCCTGCTCGCCGACGAATATCGCGCCATTGCGGTCGGACGCCTCGCCGGCGCCGTTGCCGCCCAGATTTCCGCACGGTCCGGATTCTCCGGAATGGCATTGAAAACAGCGCTGAAGGTCGCGGAGTCTCGCCGTGGCGAGCCGGTACTTCCGCTGCTCATCGACCGTCTTCTCCCCGAATTTTGCACGGCCTTGGAGCCTTATTTCGAAGCATTCCAGACACAGGGAGGCGACAACTTCGCGGCGTACCTGACCGAGCGGCAATCGGAGGTCACCGAAGCCTTGCTGTCGGTGACAGACCGGCGCATCGAGAACACCCAGCACGACACACTCAGGCAGTTTTACCCGCAGTTGCGCTCAACAATCGATAGCGAGTTCGCGGCGACCATCCCGGAGATTGGTGCGTTGGTTCAGGCACGGCTGGATCCGACACCCGCTGGCTGAATCCGCCTAGGCGGCAGCCTGTGACAGCTTGCGCAATATCGTATCGGTGGCAGCATCGGCCGGAAAATACGACTCCACGCGCAGTTCATCCGTCGTGATGTCCTGCGGGGTGCCAAAGGTCGCCACCATCGTAAATAAACGAAGTTCCAACCCGTCCTTGTGAAAGTCGACGGGTAACACGGGCGCCGGGCTTTGTCCCCACTGGGACAGCTGCCACTCGGCTCGGATGCCCGGATAGCTTGCCACCTCATCCAGAAGAGCCTGTAACGCGGCGCTGCCGGTGACCTCAGCCTCTCGGCGCGTCCGCGTCATGACTTCCGCCGCGACGTCCTCCCAGTTGCTGATGTACGAACGCAGGCCATCAGGATGCAAGGTGAGCTTCATCAAGTTGCGCGTCCCTTCCGGGCACACCCGCGCCCACATCGCCTCAACGTCACCGGCCAGACGAAGCAGGCAACCCATCGCCGCATTCGCCTGCAACAGGTTCCAGGCACGATCGGCGACCGTCGCCGGAAACGGTTCATGGTGCGTCAGCATCATCTCCAACGCGGCTCGCACCGGCGCCATGCCCGGTTCATCCAGGGCCGTTTCCGTGTGCGCGGGAGCAAACCCTGCTGCCGACAGCAGAAGATTCTGCTCGCGTAGCGGGATGTCCAGGGCAGCGGCCAGCTGCGCGACCATCTCGCGACTCGGCTGCGCCCGCCCGACTTCCAGAAAACTGATGTGTCGCTGTGAGACGCCGGCGCTCATCGCCAACTCCAACTGCGATAGCTTGCGAGCCGCGCGCCAACTCTTGAGTTGACGTGCGAACCCGAGCTGAACCTCTTGTTGCGTGAGCACCATTGATTCCATCTCGTCCGGTCTTGCGGCGCATCGTGGCGCGAGAACGCACACACGGCAACGACCTCGCAGGTAGTTGTGGCGAGTCAGCCCTCAGCCGATGGTACTGGCTCGCAAACTCGGAGTCTGACTCATGAACTGGAAATTGATCACCCTGGTGTTGGTATTGCTCGGCTTCTCTGCCCTGAGCGCCTACAGCATGGTGCAGGTGGGCTACCTGGGCATCTGGAAGGCCGGCATGGCCAATCCCGGCGCACTACAGATTCTCGCGGACGTGGTGATTGTGTGCTGTCTCGCCATCGCCTGGATGGTTCGGGATGCCCGACACCGTGGCGTGGCGGTCTGGCCGTATGTGCTGATCACGCTGACCGCCGGCTCGTTCGGCCCGCTGCTCTACTTGATTCGACGGGAGTGGGTGACACGCGACGCGAGCCGCCCCGTGCCGCAATACGGCTAGCTGATGATCGAACCCCTGCTCACCCGCCTCGTCGCAGGCGTTCTGCTGGTGGTCGGCGTGATTCACATCGCGCCGGCCATCGGCTTGCTGGGCGCCACCACGCTGCACTCGCTGTACGGCACACCGCTGGCGTTAGACGCCGCCGAATCCCTGCTGCTAAGACACCGCGCCGTGTTGTTCGGGGTGCTGGGGGTCGGGCTGGCGCTGGCTGCATTTAGACCCGACTTGCACGGCCCCGCCTTGGTCTGCGCTGTGGTCAGTGTCGCGAGCTTTCTGTGGCTGGCACGCGGCTATCCGGCGCTGACACCCGAACTCATGCGGGTTGCCCGCGTTGACGTCATCGCGCTCGGGGCGTTGCTACTCGCCTGTGTCCTGCATGTCGGGCGCCGATTGCTTTGAGCTAGCGTCGTTTGATGGGGCACCACCAGGACGGCGCCGACTTGACTTGCTCAAGCTGCCGGCTCGATCCCGTATTGATGCAAATCCTGCACGCGGTAGACCGTGACCTGCCCGCGGTAATCCATGGCCATTGCCGTCGCTTTCGCGGCGGCAAGCGTCGTGAAATAAGCCACCTTTTGGGTCACCGCAGCCGAACGGATCGAGTGCGATTCTTCGATAGCCTTGCGGCCTTCGGTGGTGTTGACGACAAACTGGATTTCGCCGTTGACGATCATATCCACGCAATGCGGACGCCCTTCCTTGACCTTGTTGACCGGCTGGCACTCCACGCCGTGCTCGCGCAGATATTGGGCTGTGCCGTGGGTCGCGACCACGCTCATGCCGTGATGGATCAGGCTCTTGGCCAGATCGACCGCCTGTGGCTTGTCAGCGTCCCGCACCGAGATGAACACCGTCCCCTGACCGGGGATCTCGACACCGGCGCCCACCAGTGACTTGGCGAAAGCCTCGGCGAAGTTGCGACCGATCCCCATTACCTCACCGGTCGATTTCATTTCCGGCCCGAGAATAGGATCCACGCCGGGGAACTTCGCGAACGGGAAGACCGATTCCTTCACCGAAAAGTATTCCGGAGCGTCGATGGACTGTATCCCCTGCTCGTCCAGCGTTTGCCCGAGCATGCAGCGCGCAGCGATTTTCGCCAGCGGATGGCCCGTGGCCTTGGACACGAACGGAACCGTGCGCGAGGCTCGCGGGTTCACCTCGATCAGATAGACCTCTTCGTCCTTGATCGCGAACTGGGCATTCATCAGGCCAACAACGCGCAGGGCGCGGGCCAGCGCCTGCACCTGGCGGCAGATCTCCGCACGCACGGCGTCGGACAGCGAGTACGGGGGCAGCGAGCACGCAGAATCACCGCTGTGGACGCCGGCCTGCTCGATATGCTCCAACAGGCCCGCCACGACAACGGACTCGCCATCGGAGATGGCATCCACGTCAACCTCGACGGCATCCTCCAGAAAACGATCCAGCAGAACGGGCGCGTCATTCGACACCTTGACGGCGTTGCGCATGTAGCGCTCCAGCTCCACATCCTCGTAGACGATTTCCATGGCTCGCCCGCCAAGCACGTAGCTTGGACGCACGACCATCGGGTAGCCGACTTGTGCGGCCAGGCGCAGCGCTTCAGCCTCCGAGCGAGCCGTCTTGTTCGCCGGCTGGCGCAGTTCCAGACGTTCGACGAGCTGCTGGAACCGGTCGCGGTCCTCCGCCAGATCAATCGAGTCCGGGCTGGTGCCCACGATCGGTGCGCCGGCGGCCTCCAGACGACGCGCGAGCTTCAGCGGCGTCTGTCCACCGTATTGGACGATCACGCCCTCCGGCTTTTCGATCTCGATGATTTCCATCACGTCTTCGAAGGTCAAAGGCTCGAAGAACAGGCGATCGGAGACATCGTAGTCCGTCGACACCGTTTCCGGGTTGCAGTTGACCATAATGGTCTCGTACCCGTCGTCACGCAGTGCCAGCGAGGCATGCACGCAGCAGTAGTCGAACTCGATGCCCTGCCCGATCCGATTCGGGCCGCCGCCCAGCACCATGACCTTGCGGCGGTCGCTGGGTTCGGCCTCACAGGCTTCATCGTAGGTGGAGTACATGTAGGCCGTGGCCGACGGAAACTCCGCGGCGCAGGTATCCACACGTTTGTAGACCGGGCGAATCCCGAATTGGTGGCGGCGCGAGCGCACGGCCTCCTCCTGCGTGCCCAGCAGCTTGGCCAGTCGGCGATCGGCGAAGCCCATGCGCTTGAGCTGGCGCAATTCAATGGCATCCAGCTCCGCCAGCGTCCGCCCGGACAGCGATCGCTCCGCCGAGATCAACTCCTCGATCTGGTCGAGAAACCAGGGATCAATCGAGGTGGCGCCGTGGACTTCCGACAGGCTCATGCCGGCGCGGAATGCGTCCCCCACCGACCAGATCCGGTCAGCCCGCGGCGTGGTCATCGCCTCGATCAGTTCGGGCCGCGCGGCATCCAGGTCGGACAAATCATGCTTTTCATCAAGGCCGTCGGCATCGATTTCCAGACTGCGCAAGGCTTTCTGAAACGACTCCTGGAAATTGCGACCGATGGCCATGGCCTCGCCCACCGACTTCATCTGCGTGGTCAACCGGTCGTCCGCCGTCGGAAACTTCTCGAACGCGAATCGTGGAATCTTGGTGACGACGTAATCGATCGTCGGCTCGAAGCTGGCCGGCGTGACGCCACCGGTCATGTCGTTCGCCAACTCGTCCAACGTGTAGCCCACCGCCAGCTTGGCGGCGACCTTGGCGATCGGGAAGCCCGTTGCCTTGGAGGCCAGCGCGGAAGAACGCGAAACCCGCGGGTTCATTTCAATGATGACCAGGCGGCCATCCTCGGGATTCACCGCGAACTGCACGTTAGAGCCGCCGGTCTCGACGCCGATCTTGCGCAAGACCGCCAGCGAGGCGTCGCGCATGATCTGATATTCCTTGTCCGTCAGCGTCTGCGCAGGTGCCACGGTGATCGAGTCCCCCGTGTGCACGCCCATGGGGTCGAGATTCTCGATGGCGCAGATGATGATGCAGTTGTCCGCCTTGTCGCGGACGACCTCCATCTCGAATTCCTTCCAACCCAGCAGGGATTCTTCGAGCAAGACTTCGTGGGTTGGCGAGAGATCCAGCCCACGCTTCACGATCTCTTCGAACTCGGCGATGTTGTAGGCAATACCACCGCCGGAACCGCCCATCGTGAACGACGGGCGGATGATGACCGGAAAGCCGAGGTCACCCTGAATCTGGCGCGCTTCGTCCATGCTGTGCGCAAGCTCGGACTGCGCTGACGCCAGGCCGATCTCGTCCATGGCCTTGCGAAAGCGCTCACGATCTTCCGCCATGTCGATCGCATCGATGCTTGCACCGATGAGCTGCACACCGTGAGCATCCAGCACGCCTTCTCGCGCGAGATCGAGCGCGCAGTTCAGTGCCGTCTGTCCGCCCATGGTCGGCAGCAGGGCATCGGGTTGCTCCCGTTCAATGACTTTGGCGACCGACTCCCACACCACCGGCTCGATATAGATCGCGTCGGCCGAGTCCGGGTCCGTCATGATCGTCGCCGGATTCGAGTTGACGAGAATGACCCGGAAGCCCTCCTCGCGCAGCGCCTTGCAGGCCTGCGTCCCGGAGTAATCGAATTCGCAGGCTTGTCCAATGACAATCGGTCCCGCACCGATGACCAGGATGGATTGGATATCTGTGCGTTTCGGCATGCGTGTCAGTTCGGGTCGAAGTCGGGATGGAACGGCTTATTCACCGTGTTGCGGTGCTCATCAAGGCCGTGAAGTGTTCGAACAAAGGCGCCAGATCGTGTGGACCGGGGCTGGCCTCCGGGTGGCCCTGGAAGCTGAACGCCGGCACGTCAGTGCGTTCGATGCCCTGCAGTGTGCCGTCGAACAACGAGCGATGGGTCACGCGCACCGTGTCGGGCAGGCTGTCCTCGTCCACGGCGAACCCGTGGTTCTGCGAGGTGATCATCACCTGCCCCGTGCGCTCGTCGCGCACCGGATGGTTGGCGCCGTGGTGCCCGAATTTCATCTTCAGCGTGCGGCCGCCACAGGCGAGACCGAGAATCTGGTGCCCCAGGCAGATGCCCATCACCGGGATACGGCGCTCCATGAGTGCACGCGCGGTGGCGATTGCGTAGTCACAAGGCTCCGGATCACCGGGACCGTTGGACAACATGACACCGTCCGGCTGCAAGGCAAGCACGGCATCGACATCCGTGGTTGCCGGGACGACCGTGACACGGCAGCCGACATCGACCAGGCGGCGCAGGATGTTGCGCTTGACGCCGTAGTCCATGACCACCACGTGGTAGTCCGCGTTCGGCGCGACCTGACCCCAACTGGGTTCGGACCACTGGTACGGGCTTGTCGTCGACGCATCTTTCGCCAGATCCAACCCCGAAAGCCCTGGAAACGCGCGTGCTCGCTCTACGGCCAGATCGGCATCGTCGGTGTCGGTGACGATGCAACCGCTCTGCGCACCGTGATCGCGAAGAATGCGCGTCAGCCGCCGGGTGTCGATCTCGGCGATGCCGACGACCCCCAAGCGCTCCAAGTAGGCCGGAAGCGATTCAGCGGCCCGCCAGTTACTCGGGGTTCTCGGTCGCTCACGGATGATAAGGCCGGCGATCTGCGCCTTTCCGGACTCCTGATCTTCCTCGTTCGCACCGACGTTGCCGATGTGAGGATAGGTCAGCGTTACCACCTGCTGACGGTAGGACGGATCGGAACAGATCTCCTGATACCCCGTCATGGCGGTATTGAAGACCACTTCGCCAACAGTGGAACCTGACGCTCCGATGGCAACACCCCGGAATATATCTCCGGTCGCCAGGCCGAGTACGGCCGGCCTTAGCACGGGTACACCCCGGGCCGGGCAAGATCATGCAATTGCAACGAGGGATTCCTGCGCGCTACAGACGTAGGACGAAATTGTAGCAAATCGACCGCGAACTGCCGCACCTTTTTCGAGAGTGATCGTTTGCAACCACCTCGCCGCACGTCTATAACCTTGGCTCCTGCCAGGGGACTTCGTAGGGGTAACGGGTGCGGATTCGTTTTCGAAAGGGTTGGGCGGCCGTCTTGGGCGCCGGCGTTGTTGCGTATGGGTCGGGTGTGGGAGCGCAAGCCCCTGAGATATACGGCCCGATCAAATCCGGGCAGACGCTCTGGAGCGTGGCGAAGGAGTTGAAACCGCGCTATCCCACGATGACGCTCTATGAGGTGATCGAGGCGCTACACGTGGCGAACCCTCGAGCCTTCGTCGGGGATTCCAAGCAGTTGCGAGCCGACGCGTCGCTGATGCTGCCGAAACCGGCCGATGCCTGGACACTGGCGGACCGTCAGAATCTGCCCGCCTCGCAGCGATCGGCAACCCCGGCGCCCGCCGCCGTTGCAAGCGCGTCGGCGGCGCCCCAGGTCACGGCCACCTCTGCCCCGTCCTCATCGACGCCGACCGCTGCTTCGGCTTCGGCGCCCGCTGCCGCTGCGACGACTGCGCCAGTCGTGGAAACCGCCCAGCCGACCGCCGTGCCCTCGGCGGCGACGCCATCGGCTGGCGGCGCCGTCATCCGCGCCTCCGCAACGACGTCCAGCGATGAGCAGACACTGGCCGAAGTACAACGCCTGCGCGAAGCTGGAAAGCCGCAACAGGCGCTCGAACAGCTGCTGCCACTCGCAGGCCGGCTCGGCGGCGATCCTGACTTCGACTATCTGCTGGGCTCAACGGCCCTGGATGCCGGCGAGTACAACCATGCCGTGATCGCCTTGCAGCGGGTGGTATACCAACGACCCAACGATGCCGCTGCCAGGCTGGAGTTGGGACTGAGCCACATGGCTCTGCGCAACTACGATCGCGCCCGTGCCGAGTTCGATCGCATCGAAGCAATGGCTCCGCCGAAGGACGTCGCGGCAGTCATCGCGCAGGCGAATGCCGCGATGGCGCAGCGCGAACAGGCAGAGAGCAAGTGGTGGCGCGGCATCGTGCGCGCGACGGCTGGCTTCGACAACAATGTCAACGCATCGACCAGCGAGAACCAGTTTCTTGGATTTGAGCTAGACCCCCAAAGCCAGGAGACCGATTCACCGTTCCTGGGCGGGGGCGTCGGGCTACGGGCCGCCGTGCCGCTCTCCGGCGACATGGAATTCAGCGGTGGCGTCGGAGTCGACCATCGGCACTATCCCGACGCCAGCTTCGTCGACAGCACACTGGGGCGCGTGGACTTCGCGATCTCCAAGCGCTGGGAGCGCATCGTCCTGGCCCTGGCCAACGAGTACCACTACGGCCTGCTCGACGGCGGCTACAACAACCGGGGTGCCGCCTCGACCCTAACCGCCGGATACACCTTTCCCACGGTACTGCTCACCGGGCAACTGCGCCGCGGCACCTTGCGGTTTAACGACGCGATCGAAAGCCGCGATGTCGACCAACTCTCGACCAGCGTCGCCGTACGCTGGCAGCCGGTCCCGACGCTGGCCTTGGGTCTGGCCTTGTCGATCGGAGACGACGAGGCCCGGCAGCCCGGCTCCGATTATTCCCGTGACCTCACGGCGATACGGGGCAGCCTGATCTGGCAGGCCAATACCGACATCCAGCTGCAAACATCCATGGGTTGGCTCAATGCGGACTATCCGGATCCGTTCTTCGGATTCAAGCGCGAGGACGACCAGTTCTCCATTGATGCCAGCGCCAACTGGACCGGCCTGTTGCCGTACGACTGGGTCTTCACGCCCAACGCCCGCTACGTCGACAACGACTCAACTGTGACGCTCTTCAAGTACGACCGATTCGTCGTCGGGTTTACTGCGTCACGCGGATTTTAGACACGGGGAACGTCAATGCTCCGATCCAATTTTGCCCGTGGGCTAGCAACGGCTGCCCTGTTCTGTCTCGCCACACCTGGTTTTGCCGGTGTCGGCAAAGTGTTGTTCGTGCTGGGAGGTGCCTCCGTCGAACGCGGAGAAACCGCGTTGGCGGCACAACGTGGCCTGGAGCTGGAATCGGGCGACACCCTGGTCACCGGTCTCTCCGGCCGCATGCACGTGCGGCTGGACGATGGCGCCATGCTGACCCTCAAGCCCGACACGCGCTATGAGCTGACCGAGTACGAGGTGCCGGAAGAGGCTGTCGCTGACGAGCCCGTGGCCGCCGCGGCAACGGGCTCGACCGCTTCACCGGAACCCGCCGCGCCGCTGGTCCGAACGCGCCGATCCGGCCGCGCCTTCATGAGCTTGATCAAGGGCGGCTTTCGCACCATCACCGGTTTGATCGGCAAGACCGACAAGCAGGCCTATCAAATCAAGACGCCCGTCGCGACGATCGGCATCCGCGGCACGCATTTCGAAACCGAAATGGCCGGCGACGAGATGCTTCTGGCTGTCTGGGACGGCATCGTGGACATTGTCGTACAGACCTCGGACGGCACCCAAAGCTGGAGCTTTGGTGAAGGACAGCCGTATTCATTCGGAGTCGTCGGCAATGACGGCAGCGTGACCGGACTGGAAGAACCACCGGCTCAGTTTGGCGCCGACGGCGCGCCGCCGTTGCAATTGACGCGCGGCGGCAATGGCGGCCGGCGAGGCGCAGCCGACGGCGATGATGATGACAGCGGTGATCGTCGCCCGGTCGAGGTCCGTTCCACCGATGATCCCGCTGATCTTGGTGACGGCGAGCAAGAGCCGCCGCAGCCCACGACGTCGATCGCCATGGGCACCGGCCCCTATCGCGGATCCAGCGGTTTCGCGAGCGCAAGCAACAGCACTAACGTCACGTACGGACAAAACGGTGAACTGGTCGAGTACGCGGCGGGCCACCCTGATGGCGCTGCCATCTACGCCATCGGATCGGCGGCGGTCAGTGACATCGGGTTCGACCCCGATACGGGCATTCGCTGGGGACGGTGGGCCGATGGTGTCGCCCAGCTCGCGATCGCGGGTGTGGGCCAGGAGGCCCTGGATCTGAACAACCAGAGCCTGCACTACATCACAGGGCCGGCCGGGGACAACGCGCCGGTGCTGCCCATCACCGGCACCGCCACCTACACGCTGGTCGGCAACACCAACCCTACGGACGGTAACGGCAACGTCGGCGTGCTTGGGTCCGCATCACTCGCGGCGAACTTCACCCAACAAACCGTGAGCAGCATCGTCAATCTCGCGATCAACGAATCGGTCTGGAACGCCTCTGGTTCCGGCTCGTTCGGCGACAACGGTAACTTGTTCAGCGGCTCGTACAACGACGTGACCGTCAACGGCAATTCGGAGGGCAATAGCGGTTTGTTCTCCGGCTTCTTCGCAGGCGATGACAACGGCGACGCAATACCTGATGGCGCCGGCCTGATCTACAACCTGACCAACGGCACAGACGCTGTGACCGGAGCAGCGGTCTTCGGAGACCCTTCACCATGATTGACTTGAGCCCCCGCGCACGGCTGCTCCCGCTCGCACTCATCAGCGCGACTGCGCTGGCAGCGTGCGGGGGTGGCTCGACGTCCTCACAGTCCGGCATTCAGGGCACGGCCTCAAAGGGTCCACTGGTGAATGCCAGCATCGAGATCTATGCCATCGACGCCGCTGGGCTGCCGGCTGGCGACCCGCTGGGCGTTGCCACGACCGACGCCAATGGGGAGTTCAGCTTCAGCGAGCGCCCGGCGGAAGGCCCGTTGCTGCTCATTTCCACCGGTGGAACGTACATTGATGAAGGCGATCCGGAACCTGACCCGGCCGCCCGTCGCCAGATTACGCTGGGGGCGCAGGAAGGCCTCCGCTCGCTGCTGCCCGCCGGGCAGAACAGCCTGGCGATCACGCCGTTTTCACAGATGGTCTACCAGCGGGCGTTGCGAGAAGCCGCGGGAAGCAACTTCATCAGTGTGTTCGGCGCGGCACAGGCGCAGGCCGCAACCGCCTTGGGCTTCGATCCCATCTCGGTCCAACCTGCCAATCCGGTCGCACCGGCGGCCGACGCATCAGATGCACAGGTCGCCTACGCGCTAACGCTTGGCGGTTTCGCGTCCTATCTCAACGGCATCGCGATTTCCTTGGGTACGCTGCCCACCTACCAAGTGCTTGAAGCCGTGCTGTTCGATTTTTCCGACGGCCGCCTCGACAGCCTCGCCGACGGCGTTTCGCCGATCACCATCGGGGAGTCGGAGAGCACGCTGCCCAGCGGCTTTGACCTCAACGACGAAATTCGTCGCTTCCGCAATAATCACTTCGACCAATATCAAGCGGCCGTTCTGGTCCAGGTCGACACCGACACGCTCGGCGGTGAACTCCAACCTACAAACAACAACCCCGTCGCGGCCAACGATACCGTCAACATCGTTGTTGGCAGCGGCGGAGTGACCATCGACGTATTGGCCAATGACACCGATGCCGACGGCGACACGCTCAGCGTCGATTCCATTGGCACGCCTTCGGCGGGGGGCACTGCGGTACTGGGTTCCGGGGGCGGCATCGAGTACACGCCGCCTGCCGAATTTGTCGGCGTCGACAGCTTCAGCTACCAGATCAGCGACGGCAATGGCGGCAGTGACAGCGCGACGGTCACGGTCAACATCACCTCGCCTAGCAATACGCCGCCGGTGGCGAATGACGACACCGCCACCACGGACGAGAACACCGCGGTCACGGGCATTCCCGTGCTTAGCAATGACAGCGATGCCGAAAGCGATCCACTCACCGTGATCGCTGTTGGCACACCGGTTAACGGCGGCACAGCCACCGTGTCCGGCCAAGGCACGACCGTGGACTACACCCCCGCCACCGGGTTTAGTGGCACCGACAGCTTCGCGTACACGATTTCTGATGGTCAGGCGCAAGCATCGGCAACGGTAACCGTGACCGTGAACAACGTGGCCAGCGCCCCGGTTGCGATTGATGACAATGCCAGCGTCGCTGAAGACGGATCGGTCGTCATCGAGGTATTTGCAAACGACACCGATGCCGATGGCGATCTCGATACGACGACGACGCAGCTGGTCGCCGCCCCGAGTGATGGCGCCGCGACCGTACTGCCGTCCGGCGCGGTGCAGTACTCTCCGTCCGCCAATTTCTTCGGCTCGGACCAGTTCACCTATCGAATTTTCGATCAGGCGGGTCTGCCCTCCAATGTCGCCATCGTGAGCATCACCGTCACGAGCAGCAATGATGCGCCGGTGGCCAACGCGGACGCGGCGACAACGGACGAAGACACGGCGGTCGTGATCAACGTGGTTGCTAACGACACCGACGTCGACGGCACCATCGACCCCAGCAGTGTTCTGGTCACCACCGGCCCTACCGACGGATCGATCGCGGTAACGGCCAACGGGACGGTCACCTACACCCCGGCTGCGGACTTCGCGGGGACCGACTCGTTCAGCTACACCGTGGCCGACAACGACGGTGCAGCGTCCGATCCTGCCGTGGTGACCATCACCGTGACAGCGGTGAATGACCCGCCCAGCACGACAGATCAGTCATTTGCGCTCAACGAGGACGAGCCCTTGTCCGCCGCACTCACCGCCGATGACGCGGATGGCGACAGCTTGAGCTACTCGCTCGGAGAACTCTCGCCGACGAACGGGTCCGTCAACCTCGCGAGCGACGGAAGCTTCACGTACACCCCCAGCGATGATTTCAACGGCACGGATAGCTTCTCGTTCGTCGTGAGCGACGGACAGGCGTTCTCGAACGCCCGGACCGCGACCTTGACCATCGCTCCGGTCAACGATGCGCCGACCATTGCGGGCACCCCGCCCACGGTCGTGGATGCCGGGGACCTGTACACGTTCACGCCCACCGCTGAAGACGTGGACGGCGACGAACTGACCTTCACGGTGCTCAATCTGCCGAGTTGGGCAAGTTTCGACACCAGCACGGGAACGCTAAGCGGCACGCCCAGCGAGGGCGACGCGGGCAGCTACGCAGACGTCTCCATTGGCGTCGTTGATCCGCAACAGGCATCCGCGCTACTTCCGTTCTTCGATATCGACGTGCTGTTACGCAGCGCCGAAACCGGCTTCAACACCGCGTTTTTCGAGATCAATTCCGATGCGGGCACGGAAGGCAACGCATTCGGGACGTTCTCGGTGTTTCAGGACACCGGTCGCTACGATATCCAGCCTCCGTCAAATGGCACGGCGCAGTTCACCTCCGGGCCATTCCAAGGTGCGGGCGAAGGTGAGATCAACGCAACGTTCGATGGATACTTCCTCCAGTTCTTTCCACCCGAAACCGACCCTGCCGACACATTCCTGGTCGAAGTCAACGAGTCCGGCGTGCTGTTCGCAAACGACCCTTTCGAGCAATACCAGGAGCCGGGGAACGATTTCTTCGAGCGAGACTATCCGCTTGCCATTCGCCTGCTGCCAACGACCGCCGACATGTACCAGCTCGCCATCGCAGAGCGTGACGACGTCTTCGGCACCGGCGACTCGGACGGTGATTCGAACCCGGATTTCCTGAACGCCAATGCCAAGCGCTCCGACGGTGCGAACTTCGCGTTCGAATTTGCGCTGCGCCAATCGGCAGCCTTTGAGACCACCCGTCTTGACGGCGACTACGGCTTTGTCGGACTTGCCGTGAATCTGGAATCCGGGCCGATGACCGCCGAAGCCTTCCTGGTCGAGCACACGATCGACGCCAACGGCGCGACGGCCGGTGATGAACGCTTTGCCAGCGAGCAGATGCGTTACGACCCGTTTGGCAGTCCACTGACGACCATCAGCAGCGAGGACGGACCGGACACTGGTTTCGTGACCACCTACGCGGCAAATGCCGATGGCACGCTCACAGCGAGCTACTCCGATCAGGGCAGCCCGGATGGCAATGCCAGCGGCTTCGCGTCGCCGGATGGCGGACTGCTGGTGTTGCAGGAGACGATCACCGAGGATTCCGGCCAATCGGTTACCGCCGTGGAGCAGATCCTGCAGTTTGGCGTGCGCCGCCCGGCGACCACCGCCGCGCTGACAGGCACCAGCTATCGTGTTGACGCGCTGGGGCTGGAGCGCTCGGCGGATGACGGCGAATCCTATGTTTACCTGCTTCAGTCAGCGACGCTGAACTTCATGGCGGACGGCGCCTGCGTGCTGAATTTCCGCGAAGGCCAGAGCTTGTTTCTCAGCGGTCGTCCGGATGACATCGCGCCCTTCGATGCCCTGCCTGGCGACGACGCACCTGCCGAAGCCTGGGCCTGTACCTACACGACGCAGGACCGTGGTTCCGTGCTGATCGAACTGGCCGGCGATCAGGTCGACCCGAGTTCGACCTTCTTCGAAGGTTACGTCAATGAAAGCGGCGAGGTCCTGGCCCTGCGTGGGTTCCGTAACGAACCGGGGGCGTTCTACCAGCGCTGGCTGATGATGGGTGCGCTCGACACCGGTTATGTCGGACTCGATAACCTCGCACCGACGATCGAGCTGGCCGCTGACACGATGCAGGTGGATGCCGGAGGTGCAATCAACCTCACCGCCACGGTGGGCGATCCGGACACCGGCGACACGCTGTCCGTGCAGTGGTACGCGACCACCGGCAGCTTCACCAGTCAGACCGGCACGAATACCACCTGGATGGCGCCCGCTGACGGCAGCGGGACAACGCTGCTCACCGCAGAAGTCTTTGACGGTCGCGACGCCCGTATCGCGGACATTCGTGTCACCTGGGGGCTTAACAACCTGCCGCGCAGCCGTGCCAGCGTTCAGTACGCGTCGGCTCGCGGGATCCACGAAACCGCTATCGACCCCTCCGACATCATTCATGGCTGGTTCGCGTTGAACCCGATCATGATCTTCGACGGCTCGGACCCCAGTTGCTCGACCGGCACGCTGAGTTCCAGTTTCGAGGATGCCGACAACAGCACCAGCATCACCGCTGGTGATTCGGCCAGCATCACGTTCACCGACTGTCTGATTGAAAATCAGGCGCCGATCATCGACGCGATCTACAACGGCACCTTGCTGTTCGACATCGATGTCGCCGATCAAAGCGTCGAGAATCTGCCCAATGTCGATGCGCAGTCCGCGACCGGCAACGAGCGCAACTACCAGTGGCGCATCGTCTCCGAAGGATTCAGTGACGCGGAGGATGGCTGCACCAGCAACCAGAACTTCGCCGGGCAGTTGCTCACGTTCGCGCAGGGCGAGACCGGCCTTTACTACGGCGTTGAGGACGGCGGCAACAATCAGACGGTCGACTTCAGCTGCGAGGATGGCGATAGCGGTTCGCTCGCCCTGCCCGCCCCGTTTGCAATGTCGACGCAGCTCGATACCGTCAACGGCTCCCATCTGTACGAGACCAGCTATCGGCTGACGGCCAAGGATGGAAACGGCGTCACGGTGCTCGACTGGCAGGTGCAAACCGACCCCAACAACCCCGCGATCGGTCCGCTGGATACCTTCGAATTCTCCACCGCAGCCAAGCCGGAAGACCCGACATCGGGCACGGTCCAGTATTCCGACCTGATCAGCGGCATGACCTCCCTCGTGACCTCGCTGGGTAGCACGGTCCAGGTTTCGGTCGACGCGAATGGCGACGCGAGCTACGACGCGCAGTACGTCACGGCCTGGGATTTCTTCGACGTGATGACGACCATCGAACCGGTGTTCCTTGATGGTCAGCAAGAGGTTCCGCCGGTGGACACATCCGCAAGCGGCCTCGGCTATGTCGTCTTGCACCTGCACGACGAGGGCGATCTCCATCTCGATGCCGATGTGACCGTGAGCGGATTCACGCCGACACAGGCGCACCTGCATGAGGCCCCCTTCGGTCAAAACGGGCCGATCGTCATCACCCTGCAGGCCGACCCAGTGGATGCGCAGGCGTACTTCGTCGAACAGACCGCGATCAGCAGCCAGGACGTCGACACCATGCTGGCGGGTGGCTGGTACCTGAACGTGCACTCCTCGACGCACCCGGGCGGTGAAGTCCGCGGGCAGCTCACCGATGGTGAGGGGGACGATTTCGGTGTCGTGGACAGCGACTTTGACGGGTTGTCAGATGCCGAAGAAATCAACATCTACGGCACCAACCCCGAGAACCCGGATTCCGACGACGATGGCCTGTCGGACGGCGACGAGGTCTTGTTCACCGGCACCGATCCGAACTCAGCGGATACCGATGGCGACGGTGCCAGCGACAGCGTCGAAAACGGCTTCGGCTCCGACCCGTTCACGGCCAATGTCGTGCGGTACGTGTCGGTTATCCGCGGATCGACAGGCGGAACCGGAACGAGCTGGGATGACGCCTACGTGGATCATTTCCAGGTTCAGGACGATTTCGAGAACAACGGCAGCGCCAGCAATGACCCGGTCTACTACCTCTACGAAACGGGCAGCTACGGCGGACAGTTCCGCCTCGGCGATATCGAGATCGCAAGAAGCAACATCGCCGTGGTCGGTGGGCTCGGGCCTAACGATCATATCGCCGACCCTGAAACCATCTTCACGACCAATGGCGATGGCAATGTCGCAACGATCGACAACGCCTTCGGCATCTACATCCGCGGCGTCACGTTCACCGGGGGCTTCGGCTCTCAGGGCGGCGGCATTGATGTCGGCCCCACGACGCCCACGGACCTGGTGCTGTCGGACGTGATCGTCACGGGCAACAACGCAAACTTTGGCGGCGGTATCCATGTCGACAATGACTCGTCGGTGCTTATTAGCACCAGTGTCGTCCAGGACAACAGTGCAGAGAGTGGAAGCAGCATCGCGCTGGGCGGCGGCGTGGCAATCGCCTCCGGCTTTGTCGATATCGCGTTTTCCGACGTCCACGGCAATCGCGCCGCCGGCTTCCCCTCCGTCGCCGAACCTCAGGGCGGCGGCGGCGTTTACGCCGGACCCAATAGCTTCCTGAGCATCATCGGCACCCGCATTGCCAATAATCAAAGCGGTTTCGGTGGCGGCCAGATCGACCTGGGTGGCGGCGTCTATGCGGACAACGCGGCCGTCGTCGAGATCTACGACAGCATGATCCTGTCCAACGGCGCCATCACCAGCGGCGGCGGCGTCTATGTGGCCGATTCCACCTCGTCGACCATTCTCAACAACAACCTGATCGTCGGGAACACCTCGCTCAGCAACCACGGCGGCGGCGTCTTCGTGTCGCGTCAGGGCGCGGGGCTTGCACAGATCGCCCTGAACACCTTTGCGCTCAACCAGAGTCAGCAGGCTGAGTTCACCGGCGGTTTGTACGCCGATTTTGCCTCTTCCGGCCTGGAACTGCGTGACAACATCCTGTGGTCGAACGACGACGGCGATACCACCGGCTCCACAGGCATGGAGAACTATCAAGGCCCCGTGACCGACGATGGCGACTTCACCATCGGCAACCTGATCGAGTTCAACAACATCGAAGATGTCTTGACGCTTGGTTCGCCCATTGGCTCGAATGACCTGGTCACCGCGGTTGGCGGCAATGCCACCACCGCAAACCCAGACTTCAGTGCCAGCTTCTACCTTGGCCCGAGCAACGCATCCGAGGACTTCGACACCACGCGCAGCGCCGAAGGGCAGGAGCTGGGCAACACAACAACACAGGTAGACGGCCGCTTCGATGATGGCGCGCTCGATCTCGGCTATCACGAGCCCTTCGGCAAAGGGGCAACACTGCCCACGGACGCCAATCCCGACATGACCGTACTCGCCTGCGACCAATTTGGCGACGCGCAACGCGACGTGGTGTTTCGACCGAGTGCCTTCGAGGCGGAAACCGGGTCTGGCCATGCCTTTGCTGTCGATGTGGACGCTGCCTTCAACGTCACCGTGGCGGGTCGCACCAATCTGGATCCCGTCGGTTCAGGCAACTCGACCTACGTGATCGACCGTGGCGATGGCAGTTACAGCTTCCGGGTGTTCACGCAGGTGCTATCGGGCTCGTTCACCGTCGACCTGAGCTTTGGTGTGGGCCAGGAACCCGTCGAGAGCTTCAACATCAGTTACGACTACAACAGCTGCGGCCAGCAGTCGTAACGCGGTCCGGCTGAGCCGCGGGCATTCGCTCGCGGCTCAGCTCAGCATGTCTTCCAAGGTATAGAAGCCCGGCGACTGCTCGGCCAACCACGCAGCCGCACGCACAGCGCCACGCGCGAAGATCATTCGATCCGTCGCCCGATGGGTAATCTCCAGGCGCTCGCCGTCCATCGCGAACAAGGCGGTGTGCTCACCGACGATGTCGCCGCCACGAATCACCGAGAAACCGATGCGCCCTGTCCCGCGCGCACCGACCTGCCCATGGCGGCTCCAGTCCGCGTTGGCGTCCAGTTCCACCCCCAGCCCTGCCGCCACCGAATGCCCAACAGCCAGAGCGGTGCCGGATGGCGCGTCAACCTTGCGGCGGTGATGCGCTTCGATAATCTCGACATCCGCCGAGGCGCCGAGCAGTTCGGCCGCGCGGCGCGCGAGCAGGCGCATCAGCACGACACCAACGGAAAAGTTATCTGCCCGCAGAATGGGAACGTCTGCCGCGGCCGCTTCCAACCGAGTCAGCTGCTCCGGCGATAGTCCGGTCGTCCCGGTGACCAGAGCCGCGCCGGTGGCCTGCACGGCGGGCAAGGCGCTGATGAGCGCGTCCGGCGCCGAGAAATCGATGACGACAACACCGGCGGTGATCGCGGCATCCAGCGAATCAGCCACCGTGATTCCCATCGCGTCCAAGCCCAGCAAGCGTCCGCAATCCTTGCCGAGCGCCGGTCCGGCGAGCCGATCCACGGCGCCGACGAGCGTTGCGTCATCCCGCTCGGACACGGCGCGAATCACCGATTGGCCCATCCGTCCGCCGGCACCCAATACGCATACTTTCGTCGACATCGACTTGCCTTGCTTGGAGAATGGCGCGTGATTATCCCGCCGACGACGGCCCTTGCAAGCATTTCCGACCTGCCACGATTAGCCGATGCTCGATTCACCCCTCATCCGACTGATGCTTCGCCTGCTGGTGCTGGGCATCGTCTTCGCCGCCTGCCTGGCCGTCTTCGTGCTGTCGAGCCGGGAGCAGTTCACCCCTGCGAACTTTCCGGAGGCGATGCCGGTCGTGGTTGCCACGGGTACCGGCGCCGCGGTCTTGCAATGGGCGCAGGTCGAAAACTCTCCGGTGCCGCTCAGCCTGGCGCGAGACACATCGGGCTGCCTGGATGCGTTCCACTGCGTGGGGGTGACGCGAGAGGCGGCCAACATCCGACAACGCATCGTCGGCGGGTACGCCTGGTGGCATCAACAGATCGCGGGTTCGCGTATCAAGGCGGCCATGGGCTTTCGCCTGACACTGGTCATGGCGTTCCCGGCGTTCCTGGTCGCCGCGGTGGCCTCGCAATTACTCGGCTGGTGGTTACGCCGCCGTGCCCGCCGCACGACGGCGTAGGAGAAACGCTGGTCTATTCACGTCGCCGAGTTGCCGCCGGAGAACCGGCTCGGTCTTGATCGTCGGAATAGATCAGTGTTTCCCGAGCAAAGCTACTTCACCCGCTCCTCGAAGAACCGCTTGGCCTTGGCCAGCCAGGATTGCTCCTCGGGGCTATGCTTTTCACCGACGGTTTCGCCAAACTCCGACAACAGTGTCTTCTGCTTGGAGGACAGGTTCACGGGGGTTTCCAGTCGCACCGTGCACAGCAAATCGCCGACACCGGCGCCCCGTACACTCGGCGCGCCCTTGCCGCGCAAGCGGAATGTGCGGCCGGACTGCGTGCCCTCGGGAATCTTCAGCGTCGCCCGCCCCTTGAGCGTGGGCACCTCGATGTCACCGCCCAGTGCCGCCGTGACGAACGGCATCGGCACCGTGCAACGAAGATCGTTGCCATCGCGCTCGAACACGTCATGTGGCCGCACATTGATCTGCACATAGAGATCACCAGCGGGCGCGCCGCGTTCGCCGGCCTCGCCCTCCCCGGTCAGCCGAATCCGGTCACCGGTATTCACGCCCGGTGGAATCTTGACCGACAGTGTCTTCTCGCCTTCGACGCGGCCCCGTCCCGAGCAGTCCCGACAGGCCTCGGCAATCACCTCACCGCGCCCCCGACACGTCGGACAGGTCTGCTGCACGGAGAAAAAGCCCTGCTGCATCCGGATCTGCCCCACGCCATTGCATGACGGACAGCTTTTGGGCTTGGTGCCCGGCTTGGCGCCAGACCCATCACAGGTCTCGCAGTCATCCCAGGTCGGGATGTGGATCGTCTCCTCGACGCCATTGACGGCATCTTCGAGATCGATAGGCAGGTCGTAGCGCAGGTCCGCACCGCGGGCGGCGCGTGCTCCGCCGCCGCCGAAGATATCCGAGAACACATCGCCAAAGATGTCGCCAAAGCCACCGCCACCGAACCCGCCGCCGGCACCGGCCACACCATCGTGTCCGTACCGATCATAGGCGGCGCGCTTCTGATCATCCGACAGCACCTCGTAGGCCTCGGAGGCCTCCTTGAAACGTCCTTCCGCCTCGGCATCCCCCGGATTCCGATCCGGGTGATCTTTCATCGCCAGGCGGCGATACGCCTTCTTCAGCTCATCGGCACCGGCGTCACGGCTGACACCCAGCACCTCGTAGTAGTCGCGTTTGCTCATGGCACTCGGCCAACCCCGTTCTTGCAATAAAAAAGGAGCGAGCGGTGCACATCTGCGCCCGCTCGCTCCTTGTCACACCTGGATCAGGCGCTCTTCTTTTCGTCGTCGTTGACTTCCTCGAACTCGGCGTCGACGACATCATCGTCGGCGCTCGAACCCTCGGCTGTCGGAGCCCCTTCCGCGCCGCCTTCGGCTGCGTAAGCCTTCTCCGC
>JAGLCS010000119.1 GCA_023146115.1 Abyssibacter sp.
TGGTCATTCCAAATAAGCGACGAGTAACGCCGAATGGCCGGTTTTCGCGCAAGCTTGGGCTTGCGCGAAAACCGGCTCCGTCTTGGTGGTGGGAATAGATCAGTGTTTCCCTAGCTGCGGATCTTGTAACCGGTGCGCAACATCCACAGCGCCACGCAAGCCAAGATCAAGAAGAACAAGGTCACCACGCCCAGCGAGTGGGCAATCGGCGCGTCGGCCACACCGAAGAAGCCATAGCGAAACCCGTCGATCATGTAGAAGAACGGATTGAACCGCGAGGCCTGCTCCCAGAACTCGGGCAGTGAGTGAATCGAGTAAAACACGCCGGACAAGAACGAGAACGGCATGATGAAAAAGTTCTGGAATGCGGCGAGGTGGTCGAACTTCTGCGCCACGATGCCTGCGATCAGTCCGAACACGGCCAGGCAGCCGGCCGATAGCACCAGCATCGCAATCGCAGCAAGCGGGGCTTGCAATGGCAGCGGGATGAACAGCCAACCGACCGCATAAAGCACGACCGCCACGCAGGACGCGCGCACAATGGCCGCGCCGACAAAGGCCACAAAGATCTCCACGGCGGACAACGGCGCAAACAGCAGAAACACCAGGTTGCCCATGATCTTCGACTGGGTCAGCGACGACGAGGTGTTCGCAAATGCGTTCTGGATGATGCTCATCATCACCAGGCCGGGAATCAGAAACGCGGTGTAGCCGACGCCCGGATAGACGTTGACGCGATCTTCCAGCACATGCTGGAACACCAGCAGGTAGAGCACGGCGGTGACCACGGGCGCGAGCACGGTCTGGCCGATCACGCTCAAGAACCGGCGGACTTCCTTCTGGAACAGCGTCCACGTGCCGCGCGGGTTGAAGCGCCGGGCCATGGCAGCGGAATCAACGGGGCTATGCATCGTGATCTCCCGTCAGTTCGACAAAGATGTCTTCCAAGCTCGGCTCCCGTGTGTGCACGTCGGTGACCCGAAAGCCGGCGTCTCGCAGGCCGTCGAGCACGTCAGCCACCGAATCCTGGCCACGGGTCAGGCGCAGTTCAAGCTCATCGTTATCGCGAGCACAGACCAGCCGCTCGATCGCGTCTGGCACGGCTCCGGGCCCGTCAATGGACAACCGCAGAAACCGGAATGGGTGCCGCGAAAGAAAATCATCGGTGCGTTCCAGCGCGCGCAACTCACCGTGGTCCATGATGGCGATGCGCTCGCACAAGGCCTCGGCCTCCTCCAGATAATGGGTCGTCAACACGATGGTGTGGCCGGCGGCATGGAGTTCACGCGTGAACTCCCACAGCGTGCGCCGCAGCTCCACATCCACTCCAGCCGTCGGCTCGTCGAGGATGACCACCGGCGGACGGTGAACGAGTGCCTGCGCGATCAGCACGCGCCGCTTCATCCCGCCGGACAGCTGGCGAATGCTGGCGTCGCACTTGCTGGTCAGGTCCAGTCGCTCCAGCAGCTCGTCGATCCAGGGCCACGCATCGCGCCCGCAGCCAAAGTAGCCGGCCTGGATGCGCAGGATGTCGCGGACGGAGAAGAACGGATCGTAGACAATCTCCTGCGGCACGACGCCCAGCGATTGTCTTGCCGGGCGAAACGCGCCCACGACATCATGCCCCATCACCGACACTTGGCCTTGGCTGGCGCGGACCAGTCCGGCGGTGATGTTGATGAGGGTCGATTTGCCGGCGCCATTGGGGCCTAGCAAGCCGAAGTATTCGCCCTGCTCGATCCCGAAACTCACGCCCTTGAGCGCATGCAGGTCACCGAAGCGCTTGTGTACGCCCTCGACACGAATCGCTTGGGTCATTCCACTCGGTTACCTTGAGAAAAGGCCGCGCATTATACGGGCCCACCTGCATCTGTCTTGTTCGAACGGGCTACCCGCCACCATGTCCACGCGCATCGTCTGGCTACGTCGTGATTTTCGCCTCCATGACAACCCTGCGCTGCTGCACGCGGCCTCACGCAGCGAGCGGCTGCTGGTGCTGTACATTCATGCCCCAGACGAGGAGGCGCCGTGGGCGCCCGGCGCCGCCAGCCAATGGTGGCTGCATCAAAGCCTGACACGGCTGACCGAGCAACTGGAACAGGCCGGCTCCAGGCTGATCATTCGCCACGGCCCCAGCCTGCAAGCGCTACAGGCCTGCCTTGACGAAACCGACGCAAAAAGCGTGTGCTGGAACCGGCTGTACGAGCCGGCGATCCGCGAACGCGACAGGCACATCAAGCAGGTCCTGCGCGAGGCCGGCATCGAAGTCCGGAGCTTCAATGCCGCGCTGCTCACCGAACCCTGGACAGTGCAGACCAAGAGCGGCGGACCCTATCGCGTTTTTACGCCCTTCTGGCGCGCAATTCGGCCGACGCTGGACGCGTTGGAGCCCTGTCCAACCCCAACGCTGCCCGCCGCGCCGAGGCTACGGAGCGATTCGCTCGCCAGCCTGCAGCTGTTGCCACGAAGCGGCTGGGCGGATGGCTTCACCCAACACTGGACGCCTGGCGCCACGGGCGCCCGTAGGCGGTTGAGCAACTTTCTCGCCGACCAGCTGGAACGCTATGACACCGGGCGCGACATTCCGTCGGAAGACCTGACGTCCAGCCTGTCACCACACCTGCACTTTGGCGAGATCGGACCGCGAGAGATCCTGCAGGCGACGCGCCAGGCCCGCGGCGACGAGGGCGGCAGCCGCCGCGCCAGCAACGCCGAAAAATTCCTGTCGGAAGTCGGCTGGCGGGAATTCGCCCATCACCTGCTCTTCCATTACCCCGAAACGACGGAGCGGGCTCTCAACCCACGATTCCGCTCATTCACCTGGGACGGAGACCCGGCTCAGCGCAGGGCCTGGCAACGCGGTCAGACCGGCATTCCCATTGTCGACGCCGGCATGCGCCAACTCTGGCAGACCGGATGGATGCACAACCGCGTACGGATGATCGTGGGCAGCCTGCTGACCAAGAACCTTCGCCACCACTGGATGGACGGTGCGCGCTGGTTCTGGGACACGCTGGTGGATGCCGACCTGGCCAACAACACGTTGGGCTGGCAGTGGATCGCCGGCTGCGGCGCCGACGCCGCACCGTATTTCCGCATCTTCAATCCGGTGTCGCAGGGTGAGAAGTTCGACGCGGGTGGCCACTATGTGCGCCGCTTCGTGCCGGAACTGGCAAAACTGCCGGACCGGCACATTCATGCGCCCTGGGCCGCGCCGATGGAGATCCTGCATGACGCGGGATTGCGACTGGGCCGCGACTACCCCGAACCCATAGTCGACTTGAAAGCCAGCCGACAGGCAGCACTCGACGCCTATGCCACCATCAAGGGCTGACCACGGCACAAGTTGAACTCGCCGCCGCGCGTGACGACGCGGGTTCGTTATCATTCGCCGCCCACCTGAATGCCCAGGTCTTCGTTTGGACCCCACATTGCTGCTCAGCGTCCTCGCCATCGCCGTCGGATTCGTCCTGCTGATCTGGGGCGCGGACCGGTTCATCGCCGGTGCCGCCGCCCTGGCGCAGGATCTGGGCGTACCCAAGCTGCTGGTCGGACTCACCGTGGTGGGGCTAGGCACATCGGCACCGGAGATGTTTGTCGCGGCGGTGGCCGCGCTTCAAGGCAAGTCCGGACTGGCCATCGGCAATGCCATTGGCTCGAACGTCACTAATATCGCGCTGATCCTGGGCGTCACGGCGCTGGTCACGCCGTTGGTCGTGAACAGCTCGGTCCTCAAGCGCGAGCTGCCTGTCCTGTCCGTCGTCTGCATCGGCGCCTTCGTGCTGATGTGGGACCGCCAGCTCGACCGCGCGGATGGTGTCGTACTACTGGCCGCCCTGATCGCGGTCTTGGTCTGGATGGCCCGAATGGCGAAAGTCGGAGCGCCACTCGCGGCGGGAGACGATCTGGCCGTCGATGTCCCCGAGCAGGCACCGATGGGGCGCGCCATTCTGTGGACGGTCGTCGGACTGATTCTGCTGCCGCTGTCCTCGCAGTTGCTGGTCTGGGGCGCGGTCAACGTCGCCAACACCTTCGGGATCAGCGATCTGGTGATCGGGCTCACCATCGTCGCACTGGGGACCAGCCTGCCGGAACTGGCCGCCTCCGTGGCCGGCGCCCTCAAGGGCGAACCCGAGATCGCACTGGGCAATGTACTGGGCTCCAACCTGTTCAACCTGCTGGTGGTACTCGCAATGCCAGCCTGGTTGAGTCCGGGACTCGTCGATGCCGCGGTGCTGACACGCGACATGCCGGTCATGCTCGCCCTCACGGCGCTGATGTTTCTGATGTGCGCGGGCTGGCGTGGACGCGGGCAGATCACGCGCATCGAGGGCAGCCTGCTGCTCGTCGCCTTTGTGGGCTATGAGACTCTTCTGCTCATCTCCGGATAACAAACCATGACGTCACTGCACCCAGAACAAATTCGTCGCCTTGGCCAGTCCGTATTGCAGATTGAGCGCGATGCCATCGACCATCTAATCGACCGGATCGACGATGCGTTCGTCCGTGCCTGTGAGCTCTGCATCGCCTGCACCGCGCGAATCGTGGTCGTCGGCATGGGCAAGTCGGGCCATATCGGCAACAAGATCGCGGCGACATTGGCAAGCACCGGCACCCCCGCGTTCTTCGTCCACCCCGGCGAAGCCAGCCACGGCGATCTCGGCATGATCACACGCGCCGATGTGGTCCTCGCGTTGTCAAACTCGGGCGAGACGGCAGAGATCACCGCCATTCTCCCCGTCATCAAGCGGCTCGGCGTGCCGCTCATCGCGATGACAGGCCGGGCAGATTCGACGTTGGCACGCATGGCCGATGTTCATCTGGACGTCGGCGTCAACAAGGAAGCCTGCCCGCTGAATCTGGCACCCACCGCCAGCACGACCGCGACACTGGCGATGGGCGATGCGCTGGCCGTTGCGCTGCTTGAGGCCCGCGGGTTCACCGAAGCGGATTTCGCACTGTCGCATCCGGGTGGCTCGCTCGGACGCCGCCTGCTGCTGAAAATCGATGATCTGCTGCACAGCGGTGACGATATCCCCCGAGTGGCGGAGACCGTCACCGTCGCCGAGGCACTGGTCGAGATGACACAGAAAGGCCTGGGCATGACCGTGATCGACGACACCGAAGGCCGAATGGTCGGCATCTACACAGATGGCGACCTGCGCCGCACGCTGGACGGCGGACTCGATGTCCACAAAACGCCAATCGCCTCGGTGATGGCCAAGAACCCCAAGGTGATCGCCCCCGGCACGCTGGCTGCAGAAGCCGTCAAGATCATGCAGGATTTCAGCATCACCACCCTGGTGGTTCGCGACGACCATCAACGCGTCACCGGGCTTCTTCATATGCATGACCTGCTGAGAGCTGGCGTTGTCTGAACCCCACGACATCCGCGAACGCGCATCGAAAATCCGCCTGGTCATCTTCGATATCGATGGCGTGCTGACCGATGGCAAGCTCTACCTTGCCCCCGACGGCACCGAGCTCAAGACCTCCAGCGTGCGCGACGGCCTCGGCCTGCGCCTGCTCGTCGACGCCGGCATTCATGTCGCCGTCATCAGCGGTCGGCCATCCCCAGCCTACGAACAGCGACTGCGCAAGCTGGGCGTGGAGCACATCGTCCTGTCCACGCGGGTGAAACTGCCGGCCTATGAACACCTCGTTGATGCACTGGGTCTGGACGATCAGCAGGTGGCCTGCATGGGCGACGACGCGCCGGATGTACCCATCATGCAGCGTGCCGGGCTGGCATTGACCGTCGCCAACGCCCACCACTCGGCCCAGGCTGCGGCGGACTGGATCAGCCAGTTCGATGGCGGACATGGCGCCGTACGCGAAGCCTGTGACCTGATTCTGGATGCCCAGCAGTGAGTGAGCGCAAGAGCCGGCTACGCATGAGCGCGCTGACCGCGCCCGGGATCCCCCTGCTGGCGGTTGCGATCATGGGCGCCGTCGGGATCGCGCTGCTGCAAGGCGACTCGTCGCCACCCGAGAACATCGCCGCTCCGCCGCCGGATGCCCGCTCCTATCTGGCAGACATGCGCTTGCGCCGCTTCGGCGACGACGGCCAACTTGAGTACCGCGCCACCGCCGATCGCGCGACCTACTTCGCCGACGGTTCGCTGGCATTGAGCACGGTGGATGTCGACTATCTTGGCGGTCGGCAAAGTGTCTGGACCTTGTCCGCACCCAGCGGCCGCGTGCCGCCCAGCCAGGACCGCATCGAACTGACCGGCGCCGTGAATGTCCATGGACGGGACGAAGCCGGGGTTCCGGTGGACTTCAACACCGAACAGTTGCTGGTAGAACTCGAATCCGAAACCTTGCGTTCGGAGGCACCGGTTGAGCTGCGCAGCCCGGACAAGCACGTGGAAGCGATCGGCCTCGTCGCCGATTTCCAGGGGACACAAGTGGAACTGTTGAACCGGGTACGGGCCGAAATCGATGAATAAACTGAACCGGCTCGTGCCGCTGCTGCTAACGGGGCTGACCCTGCTGCCCACCACCGCCCTGGCCCAGACTGGCCGGCTGACCGTGGACGCCGATCGCGCGGAACTCGATGAATCGCAGGGCTATAGCGTCTATTCCGGCAACGTCCAGCTACAGCAGCAAGGCATCGACCTGACCGGTGACCGCCTGACCATTCGGCGACCCAGCAACGGCCAGCTACGTGCAACGATGGAAGGCCAACCTGCACGCCTGACACACACGCCTGACAATGCCGACGGGCCGATCACCGCCACCGCAACCTCAATGACCTACGACACCGGCTCACGGCAACTGACACTGGAAGGCGGCGCCCGCATCGAACGCGGCGCCGACACGCTAAGTGCCGGAAAGATCGAGTACAACCTGGCCGACCAGCGCATGCGCGCCGCCGGCGGCGACTCCGAACGGGTCCGCATCACCATCCCCGCCCCTGATGTCAGCAACGCGCCATGAGCACGACGCTACGCGCCCGCAATCTGCGCAAGAGCTACAAGAAGCGCACCGTGGTCAAGGATGTGAGCATCCACGTCAACGCCGGCGAAGTCGTCGGCCTGCTTGGCCCAAACGGCGCCGGTAAAACGACTTCGTTCTACATGATTGTCGGGCTGGTCGCCGCCGATGCAGGCCGGATTACGCTGGGCGAACGAGACATCAGCCGCATGCCGATGCATACACGTGCACGCCTGGGTGTGGGGTATCTCCCGCAGGAAGCGTCCGTGTTTCGCAAACTCACGGTGGCCGAAAATATCCTCGCAATCCTGGAAACCCGGCGATCCCTGTCCAAGGCGCAACGCCAGGAGCTACTCGAAGGCCTGCTCGGCGAACTGCACATAGAGCATGTGCGCGACACCCTGGGCATGAGCTTGTCAGGCGGTGAGCGTCGGCGGGTGGAAATTGCCCGCGCACTGGCGGCGGATCCGCAGTTCATCCTGCTGGACGAACCCTTCGCCGGCGTCGACCCGATCTCCGTGGGCGACATACAACAGATCATCCGGCACCTGCAGGATCGTGGCATCGGCGTGTTGATCACCGACCACAACGTGCGTGAAACGCTCGGCATTTGTTCACGCGCCTACATTCTGTCCGACGGTGAAGTCATTGCGGAGGGTCCACCCGAAACGATCCTCGACAATCCGCAGGTTCGGGCTGTTTATCTGGGCGATACGTTCCAGCTTTAGCCACGACGCATCGCGAATTGCAAATATTAATTTCTTGTTAAGCAAGAATACTGCCATCCGCTTGCGTCAGCGGATTGCTGGGGCGTATCTTCAAGCCATGCCCATTAGCCACTCCGAACAGTAATGCGTCCAGCCCTTGCACTACGCATGGGTCAGTCGCTGGCGATGACGCCGGCGCTGCAGCAAGCCATCCGCATGCTCCAGCTCTCCACGCTGGATCTCCAACAGGAAATTCAGCAAGCGCTGGACTCCAACATGATGTTGGAACACGCGGAGGACATCGACGCTGCCCCCGACGAAACGCCGGCCCAAGACGCGGCCGATTCAAAAACCAACGACGAAGCCATCCCCGACGAGTTACCCGTCGACGCAGAATGGACCGATATCTACGACGGCACGTCGCACCGCTCGCGCGAAGCCGACGAAGCCTGGTACGAGTACCGTCAGGCGAACCTGCATCGCAAGACCAGCCTGCGCGAACATCTCGCTTGGCAGGCGGATCTGGCGAGCCTGTCGGCGGCCGAGAACGACATTGCCGCACACCTGATCGATGCCGTCGACGATCGCGGCTACATTGCGGACTGGCCTGTGGTGGAGCAGCGACTGCTCGAACTTGGCTACACACCAGATGCCATCGCGCCCGTGCTCGACACCGTGCAACGTTTCGATCCGGCCGGTGTTTGCGCACGTCACCTGGCTGAATGCCTTTGCCTGCAACTCGATGGCCTGAATCGCGGGCCGGTGGTCGACCTGGCCAAGGACATCGCAGCCGAGCATCTGGAATTGCTCGCCCGGAACGACCTGCGCGGCCTGTCGCGGGTGCTGCGGCAACCGGTCGATGTCATTGCCGAATCCGTCGACCTCATTCGCAACCTGCAACCCCATCCTGGGGCTGATTTTGTCGACCACGAAGCCGAATATGTCGCTCCCGAAGTCTTCGTGAGCAAGCGCCAGGGGCGCTGGTCGGTTTCGCTGAATCCCGACATCACGCCCAAGCTGCGGATCAATACTGACTATCTGGGCTTGGTTAAGCGCGCAGATCAGAGCGAAGACCAGCAGTGCATGAAACAGCACCTGCAGGAGGCGCGTTACTTCCTGAACAGCCTCAAGAGCCGCAATGAGACTCTGCTACGCGTTGCGCAGTGCATCATTGAACAGCAGCGTGCTTTTCTGGAATATGGTGAGGAGGCGATGAAGCCTCTCGTCCTGAGGGACGTAGCCGAGCAGCTCGGCGTGCATGAGTCGACGGTGTCGCGTGCGACCTCGTCGAAATACATGCACACGCCGCGTGGGCTGTTCGAGTTGAAATATTTCTTCTCAAGCCACGTGTCTACCGTGGAAGGAGGTCAGTGCTCAGCAACCGCGATCCAGGCCATGATTCGGCGCATGATCAAGGAAGAGTCTCCTGAGAAGCCACTGTCCGACAGCCGCATTGCCAAACTGCTGCTGGAAGACGGCATCCAGGTTGCACGGCGCACCGTCGCAAAATATCGAGAAGCGATGGACCTGCCACCTTCCCACGAGCGTCGCCGCTTGGTCTGACCCGACGACTTCCACTTTCGGGGGCCGTCGAATGATTTCAGATTCAGGAGTGAACGCATGAACCTAAATATCTCCGGCCACCACGTCGAGCTCACCGATGCGATGCGTGATTTCGTCACGCAAAAGCTGTCCCGAGTCGAGCGGCATTTCGATCATCTGATCGATGCTGAGGTCGTCCTCACCGTCGAAAAGATTCGACACAAGGCGGAGGCAACACTCCACGCCAGCGGCAAGAACCTCCATGCGGAGGCCGTCGCAGACGACATGTACAAGGCGATTGACCAGTTGATCGACAAGCTGGATCGCCAGACCCGACGCTTCAAGGAACGAGTCACCAACCATCACGGCAAGGGACCGCAACGCATCGCAGAGATGCTGCAGTAAACACGTCGGGTTTCCTGGGAGACCGGTAACGGTTGCCCGAGGGAGGAGCCCAAACCAGCGAGGCCGGGGCCGCTTAGCGACCCGGCCTCGCTTCGTTTTGGTTGTTACACTAACGCCCACTGATCATTCACCGCCTACCGACTCGTCACGGAGATTTCCAATGGAACTAGCTGATCTCCTCGCGCCTGCCCAGGTCCGCACACTCGGATCGATCGCGAGCAAGAAGCGCGCACTCGAAGAATTGTCCAAGCTGCTGGTTGAAGTGGCTCCTGACCTCAGCGCATCCGACGTGCTGACCAGCCTGGTCAATCGTGAAAAGCTGGGCAGCACGGCCTTGAAAGGTGGCGTTGCGATTCCCCACGGCCGCATGCGTGGTCTGGACAAACCTGCCGCGGCCTTTGTCCGCCTTGAATCCGGTATCGACTACGACGCCGATGACGGCTCGAAGGTCGATCTGATCTTCGGCCTGCTGGTCCCGCAGGATGCGATGCAAACCCATCTGGAAATCCTCAAGACCATCGCGGAGCGGTTGTCCGACGACGCATTCGTTCAGGCGATGCGCGATGCCACCTCGGACGAGGCGTTGCATGAGCACATCGTCTCGGAACTGCCGGCTCAGGCCTGATCCGAACTTGACCACCCGGCACGGCGTCCTGATGGCCATGTACGGGTGCGGCGTATTCCTGACCGGCGATAGCGGCACCGGCAAGAGCGAATTGGCACTACGCCTGATCCGTCGCGGTCATGCCCTGGTCGCCGACGACGCACCGGCGTTCGAATGTCATGCCAACCGCTGGATCGGCCGCGCGTCGGATGCCCTTCACGGTCGCCTGCAACTGCGGGGCATCGGCGTGATCAACGTGCCGTCCCTGCTCGGCCCCGCGGCGATTCAGGCGTCCACCCCGGTTGATCTCCTGATCGAACTGACCCGAACCCCGGAAACCGACGCCAGACCGCTATCAGGCTCGCGGCCGCGATCCTTCGAGTTTCTTGGCACGACCTTGCCTGGCTGGTCCATCCCGGTCGATGCTGCGCCCGCCTCACCCGAGCTGATCGAGACCGCCGTCCTTGCTGCCGGACTGCACCGCAAAGCCGCCGAAACCACCGGAGCCGCCACGTGGAACTGATTGTCGTCAGCGGCCTGTCCGGGGCCGGCAAGTCGGTCGCGCTGCGCGTGCTGGAAGATCAGGGGTATTTCTGCATCGACAACCTGCCGATGGCCTTGCTGGATTCCCTGGCAACGCATGCCGAAGCGGCGCCTGAAGCGCCGCGCCAGCTCGCGGTTGGCGTTGATGCGCGTGCATCGCGCAACGAGCTACGCGGGTACAGCGAGCACATCACTGCGCTGCGCGCGCGGGGGGTTCGCGTCTCGACGCTATTCCTGGAAGCCGACGAAGACGTTCTGCTGCGACGTTTCAGCGAAACCCGGCGCAAGCATCCGTTGACCGATGCCGACATCACGCTGCGCGATGCGATCGCCACCGAACGCACGCTGCTTGATCCGATCGCCGATTGCGCCGAGATCATCCTCGATACATCCAAAACCAACGTCCACGAACTGCGCGAACGCGTGCGACATCGTATCGGCGGCACGCCCGATGCCCCTCTAACGGTGTTGTTCCTGTCATTTGGCTTCAAGTACGGCGTGCCGGATGATGTCGACTACGTGTTCGACGTACGCTGCCTGCCCAACCCCCACTGGAAACCGGCGCTCAAGCCGCAGACCGGGCAGGATGCGGATGTTGCCGACTACCTCGCCAGCCTGCCCGCCTGCCAGGCCCTGGAGAACGACATCGCCAGCTTTCTCGACCGTTGGCTGCCTGCCTTCGAGGGGCAGGACCGAACCTACATCACCGTGGGCATCGGCTGCACCGGCGGCCGGCACCGATCCGTCTACCTCGTGGAGGCGCTAGCAGAGCGCTTTCGCGCGGCCGGCCGGGCGATTCAAATCAGACATTCGGAATTGGCATGAGCTGCGGACTTCTGCTCGTCACCCACGGCCGGCTAGGCCAGCACCTGCTCGCCACCGTGCGGGACGTAATCGGCGAACTGCCGCTGGACACCGATATCCTCGAAGTGCGCCGCGTTCAGGACACCGAGGTACTCATCCGCCAGGGCACTCGCATGATCGAACGGCTGGATTCTGGCGACGGCGTGCTCATCCTCACCGACGCCTATGGATCCACACCGGGCAACCTGGCCACGCGCGTGGCGACCGATCAGCGCACGCGCGTCGTGGCCGGCGTGAACATGCCGATGCTGCTGCGGGTCTTCAACTACCACGACCAGGCCCTGGATGCGCTGTCGACTGCCGCCATCGAGGGCGGACGACGCGGTATCGTCGACTGCCAGCACCCGGACTGATCAGACCATCGCCATGCCAAACACGACCGTCACGATTGTGAACAAACTCGGCCTGCACGCACGGGCAACGGCCAAGCTCGTGACCTGTTCACGGCAGTTCGAAAGTCGGGTGACGCTGCGCCGCGGCGACCGCGAGGTCAGCGGTAAAAGCATGATGGGATTGATGATGCTCGCCGCCGGCAAAGGCACCGAGTTGGAACTGGAGACCGAAGGCGCCGACGCGGAGGCCGCGCTGGAAGCGGTCGCAGCCCTGATCGCCGACCGCTTCGGCGAGGACGCGTGACCAGACGCCGGCATACAGGACGAGAGCCGCTGGCATGAGCCTTTGGCTCTCGGGCATTGGTGTCGCGCGCGGCATTGCCATCGGTCGCGCGCTGAAGATCGTCTCCGGCGATCTGGACATACCCGAGTACGCGCTGGAACCCTTCGAAGTCGGGGCCGAAATCAGGCGCTACCGTTCGGCCCTGCGGCGGGCCCGAACACAGCTCAAGGACGTGCAGGAGCGGATTCCCAAGGGGACCCCCGGCGAAATTTCGGCCTTCATCGAATCACATATGCTGATGCTGGAGGACCGCGCGTTCTCCGAAGCGGTGGAAGAACTGATCAGCGAGCGCGGCGTCAACGCCGAAGCCGCGCTGAAAAGCCAGCGCGACACGCTGATCCGCGTGTTCGAGGCGATGGAAGACCCGTATCTGCGCAGCCGCCGCGATGATGTCGAACACGTCGTCTCGCAAATCCAGCGCATTTTGCTGAAGAACGACAAGCCCCTGGGCACGCGCGAGGCCGCGCATGAAGGGACCTCCATCGTCGTGGCTGACGACATCACTCCGGCGGACATCATCCTGCTGCATCGCCAGGGTGTGGCCGGGTTTGTCACCGAGTCCGGCGGCCCGCTGTCGCACACCGCCATTCTTGCCCGCAGCCTGGGCATTCCGGCGATTGTCGGACTGCATGGGGCAAGGCGGCTGCTGGAAGATGGTGAGGCGCTGATCGTTGACGGTCATGCCGGTCATGTCGTCGCCGCGCCTGCCCGGATCACGCTGGACTTTTACGCCCGCCGCCGGCAACGCGATGCCCGCTACCGGCGCATGCTGCTGCGCCTCAAGGACGAGCCCGCCACCTCCAAGGACGGTCAGAGGCTGCGCCTGCTGGCCAATATCGAACTGCCCAGCGACGTGAGCCAGGCACAGGAGGTCGGCGCCGAGGGCATCGGGCTGTACCGCACCGAATTCCTGTTCATGAACCGGGACGAGCCACCGGGCGAGGAAGAGCAATACCTTGCCTATCGCGAAGTGATCGCCGCCGTCGATGGTCCGGTGACGATTCGCACGCTGGATCTGGGCGCGGACAAGCAGTCCGACGCGGTCCGGGTGTCGCAGGCAACCAATCCGGCGCTGGGGCTGCGCGCCGTGCGCCTGTGCCTGCGGGACCGCAACCTGTTCCGTACCCAGCTGCGCGCGCTGCTGCGGGCGGCGACCGCTGGTCAGGCACGGATCATGATCCCCATGATCTCCAACATCTTCGAACTCCGGCAATGCCTGCAGCTGATCAACGATATCAAGCGCGAACTGGCTGCCGAGCAGCGAGAATTCAACGAGCATGCCCAGGTGGGCGCAATGATCGAGGTGCCCGGCGCCGCGCTGGCCGCGCCCTGGCTGGCGCGCGAGTGCGAGTTCTTCTCCATCGGCACCAACGATCTGATCCAGTACACGCTGGCCATCGACCGCGTGGATGATGAGGTCAACTATCTCTACGACCCATTGCATCCGGGCGTGCTGCAACTCATCCGGCGCACCATCGAAGCGGGTCGAGACGCCGGCATTCCGGTGTCCATGTGCGGCGAAATGGCGGGCGACACCCTGCACACCCGGCTGCTGCTGGGCTTGGGTTTGAGCGAATTCTCCATGCACCCGGCCAGTGTGTTGGAAGTCAAACGAATCATCCGCGATTCACATCTGGGCGAGCTGCGCAGCCGCACCGATGCGCTGCTGGCCAGCACCGATCCCGATGCCGCACGCCAGATCATCGATCAGATTGCCGCGATGTAACCCCGGTTTGCCGTAAAGACCGATCGCCACCCGGCTTGACGCCACATTGGCCGCTGCTCCGGCGCCACAAGCTGCGTAAAATGCCGCTCAGTCTCCGGGAGCACCTTCATGGCCGAAGCGGCTGAGCAACAAACCGCAGAACATCGGCTGGAGCGTCTCCGGGACGCGCTGGACAGTGGTCGGCTGGTGCCGGTCCGGCGCATTCTCAAATCCCTGCATCCTGCCGAAATCGCTCGCCTGCTGGAGTCGCTGCCGCATGCCGAGCGCAAGGTTGTCTGGGGCGTCGTCGATGTTGATGACCAGGGTGAGGTGCTGCTGCATGTCAATGACGAGGTGCGCGCCGCCCTGATCCAGGGCATGGACCCGGAAGACATCATCGCCGCGGCCCGCGATCTGGATATCGACGATCTCGCGGACTTTGTTGATGACCTCCCCGAGACGCTCACCGAGCAGGTGCTGCGCTCCATGGACCTGGCCAATCGCCAGGCCCTGGAGAAGGTCATGTCCTATGCGCCGGACACGGCGGGCGGCCTGACCAACACGGATACCGTCACCATCCGGCCAGATGTAACCCTGGACGTCGTGCTGCGCTACCTGCGGCTACGCGGCTCGTTGCCCGAGCACACCGACGTTATCTACGTGGTAGATCGCTACGGCCGCTTCATCGGCGGGCTAAGCCTGGAGCGGTTGCTGACGCACGACCCCAGCGTGCGCGTGGCCGAAGCCATGGATACGGAACTCGAACCGCTCGCGGACGATTTGCCAGCACGGGAAGTGGCCCAGCAGTTTGAAAACCGCGACCTGATCTCCGCGCCCGTGGTGGATGCGCATCGCCTGCTCATCGGCCGGATCACCATCGATGACGTGGTCGATGTCATCCGGGACGAGGCCGAACACAACCTGATGAGCATGGCTGGACTGGACGAGGAAGAGGATATCTTCGCGCCCGTCGCCGCCAGCGCGAAACGGCGCGCCGTCTGGTTGGGCATCAATTTGCTCACCGCGCTGCTGGCGGCTCAGGTCGTTGGATTGTTTGAGCATGTCATCGACCAGGTAGTGGCGCTGGCCGTGCTGATGCCCGTCGTCGCCAGCATGGGCGGCATTAGCGGCAGCCAAACGCTGACACTGATGATTCGGGGCTTGGCGCTGGGTCAGATCGGCGGCGGCAACACGCGGTCGCTGCTACGCAAAGAACTCGCAGTCGCCGCGATCAACGGCGTGCTCTGGGCCCTGGTTGTCGCCGCGATCGTCCTGGTGTGGTTCAGAAACCCGACATTGGGCGCGGTCATTGCGCTGGCAATGATCATCAACCAGCTTTTCGCCGCATTCTCGGGGTTTGGCATCCCGTTGATCCTGCGAAAACTGAACATCGACCCCGCACTCGCGGGCAGCGTGGTGCTGACCACCATTACCGACGTGGTGGGTTTTTTCGCTTTTCTCGGGCTAGGTGCGCTGCTGTTGCTCTAACCCGGCGTCCACCGGAATCACCGAGTTCAGCCCCCGACCTGCCGCAGACCGATTGCGGACCAACGCTCTACCGTGCGGACGGTCGCTCCACGCTGCACTTTCTTGAGCGCCGGAGCATATGCTTCGTTTCTGGTCGCCCCCAGTGCCTTACAGAGCCACGCGACGGCGTCTGCGTGATCTCGACTCGCCTCTGCCTCAACGTGCAGTTCCAAGAGCCTGTCCCGCGCGAGGTCCGTGACCTCGCGATCACGCAGGAAATCATGAATCATCAAGTTGGCGCCGACACGCACGAGCACCGGTTCTTCGGCAGACAACATGTTCTTGACACGCAGACGCCGCAGCTCATCAACCGATGAAGCCTGTTCTGTACCCCGCCCTATAACGAGATTCCACTTTTGATGGTTCTCCAGCGACGTCAGTGCGGTGCTCACGTTGCGGTGGAGCTTCTTATCCTTGTGCTCCATTTTCTTTCGGTAAGCGTTTTCGATTCGCTCGAGCAAAGGCCGGTACCGCTCTTGCCCTGAGTAGGCCAGCGCATGGACCAGCCACGCACCCTGCTCGACCTCTGCCGCATCCAGGTCGCCCTTTTCAACCAGTTGCTGCAAATCCGATGCAATCGGATCAAACAACCGCGGATCACCGATACCACTCCACTTCAATTGCTCAACCAATTGCTTGATGTGATCTGGTACGGCCCGGTATTGCGTCAGATAGCGATCAACCTCTTGATCCGTCACGTCCGAACTTGCAAATACCACGCTGCCGGCAAGCACCATGCAGGTCGCTAGCAACAACTTGTACCGTCGTGCCATGGACTCGGCTTTCATCACTCCCCCCAAGCTCTAAAAATGAAACGCCAGCACCAAGGACTGCGTGCTCGGCTTATAACCAATGTGCAAACGCCGCTGCTGCCGCCGCAACTCACGGAGTTCGCGGTTGGCAGAGACGAGCGTTGAAACACTGCCTCCCACCACCAGACCGCCCACGACCGCACCGATCGCAGCGCCGGCCCATTCAAGTTCGGTTTCGTTTTGCTGAGTGTCTTCGTTGTATACCGTCTCCGCGGACGATGCGGTCGCCAGTACGCCACCGGCAATGATCACTCCACCAATGACGAGGCCCGTGATCGCCGCAGTACGGCGTTCTGCAGCCCGTTCTAAGCGGTTCGCGAGTTCGGCTCGCGCACTTGTTTGCAAGGCGCTTTCAACGTCGTCCGACACGCTTTGGGCTAGTGCGGCCGGCGACCATGTGGCAGCAATGCATACCAGCGCCAGCGCAGGAAAAATCTCTCGGAAATTCAAGCCACCCCCCTATCAGTGGTAATTACTGTTATTTGCGAAATCCGACCTGCGTTGGTCACACGGCGTCGGCTCGCGCGAAAACGGCGCGGCACAAGAACCTGACATGAGAAATGCGCTTAGCACTGAACCCGCCCGGGTGGATCCAGCGGATCATTCCTAAGACTCTGCGAGCACCTGCGGACAACCCGCACAGAGTGTCGCGATTAATCCAGGAAACCCCAGACAGCCTTGAACCTTGCCCCAGCGATTACTTTAGCAGCCGGTGGCCTTGGAGATCGAGCCCCTGGAAACTGAAAAATTCCGGCTACTCCTGATGGCCGGGCCGGCCCCGCAGGAGATTCAGGCATCAAGCACCAGGGCTAGGAAGCCATCGCCCTCAGCTCTGGGAGCTCGTCGCCCTGCGCGACGAAGGTCAGTGCCACACCGTTATTGCAGTAGCGCTTTCCCGTCGGCTGCGGACCATCGTCGAACACGTGGCCCTGATGTCCACCGCAGCGAGTGCAGTGATATTCGGTGCGCGGCAGGATGAGCTTGAAGTCCCGCTTTAAGCCCACCGCGCCTTCGAGTGTGTCGAAGAAACTTGGCCAACCGGTGCCGCTTTCGAACTTCATGCTCGCATCGAACAACGGCTGGAAGCAGGCCTTGCAGATGTAGGTCCCGGCCCGCTTCTCCTGGTTCAGGTCGCTGCTCCAGGGACGTTCGGTCCCGTCCTTGAACAGCACGCGAAATGCGGCGTCATCATCGAGAATCTTGCGCCATTCACGTTTTGAAAGATCTAGTTCAACGTCCATATCGTCCTCGCTGTTGGCGTGAACCGCAGGCGCTGTCACGCCTAGTGCAAGTACGGCCTTGAGAATATCGCGTCGTTTCATCATGAAGCCAATGCTGTTCGGTCAAACCGGTGGGGATTGCTTTATGAGACCGGGCGTTACGGTCACAATTCTCAGACTGTTCACTTCGGACCACAAACCCAGATGGATGTTGCCCTGCTCGAATCGATTAACAACGCTCCGGATGAAATCTGGTTGCTCGCACGCATAGTGCTCATCGCCACGCTGACCTGGATCACGCTGCGGCTGACGCGGCGTGTCATGCACCAGCTCATCGACCGCAAGCTGCTGACCGGCCGTGGCGAAATTGCCTTTCGGGGCATTAGCCGTGTCATCGTGCTGCTCATCGCCGGCCTGTTCATGCTCGAGCAACTGGGCGTGTCCACGGGCACCGTCTGGGCGGCAGTCTCCGCCGTGCTGGTGATGATCGCGGTGGGCTTTGTCGCCGTCTGGAGCGTGCTCTCCAATGCGCTGTGCTCGATGCTGCTGCTGATCTACGCGCCGTTTCGCGTTGGCGACGAAGTGGAATTGGTGGACCCGGCGAATGGCTTCAAGCTGGCCGGCCGGGTGATCGACCTGAACATGCTGTTCGTCACCTTGCGTGAAACCATCACCAGCGCCGACGGCGAACGCGAAGATGTGACCCTGCGTCTGCCCAACAACCTGTTCTTCCAGCGGGGGATTCGCAGCCGTCCCGGACGCGCAACCGTGCCGCTCAGTGATGCCCACGGACTCACCACCGTAGCCGCCAAGAAATCGGTCTGAGCCGGCCGCCCGAGTCGTCGGCCAGTCGCGTTACTGACCGGCGACCGTCATGCCATCGATAAGGACGGAACCGGTACGGCAATTGCCGCGAACATCGACATCCCGCCCAACCGCGCGGATGTTCTTGAGCATGTCGGCTAGATTGCCGGCCACCGTGATCTCATCCACCGGCTCGCAAATGGCGCCGTTGCGCACGACAAAGCCGCTGGCACCGCGCGAGTAATCACCGTTCACCAGGTTCAAGCCCTGGCCCATCAATTCAGTCACGAGCAGGCCATCGCCCATCTCAGCCAGCAGGCCGTCTAAATCCAACTTGCCGGGCTCGATGACGACATTGGCGGGGCCACCCGCGTTGCCCGTGGTCTCCAAACCCAGGCGCCGCGCCGAGTAACTCCCGAGCAGATAGCCCTGCAATACGCCCTGCTCATCGACTAAGGTGCGATCACTCATTGCCACGCCTTCGCTGTCGAAGCTGCGGCTGCCCGCAGCCCGTGAGAGAAACGGACGCTGGGTGATCCGGATACCAGGCGCCAGTACCTGCGTGTCAACCGCATCCAGCAGAAACGAGGCGCGCCGGTAGAGGTTGCCGCCGGAGATGGCGGCAAGAAGATGCCCGAATAGGCCGCGCGCCAGCTCAGGCACGTAAATCACCGGCATGGACGCAGTGGCGATCGAGCGCGCGCCCAGCCGTGATGCCGCCCGCTCGCCGGCCAGTTGACCGATGTCGGCGGCCGCCTGCAGATCTTCGTGCCGCCGGGCCGAGCTGTACCAGTAGTCACGCTGCATCTCGTCGCCAGACTTCGCCAGCACGGAACAGGAGAGGCTGTGTGAAGTCCCGAGGCGATGGCCGACGAAACCCTGCGTGTTCGCCAGCAAGGTCAGACCTGCGTGGGTGCTCACGGTAGCGCCTTCGGATTGATGCACGCGCGGATCGGCGGCCAGCGCAGCCGCCTCGCAGGCCAGCGCGATATCGATCGCATCGGCCACTGACAGCGACCACGGGTGGTGCAGGTCCAGGTCCGGAAAATCGCTCGCCTGCCGCGCTGCATCGGGTAGGCCGGCGTAACGGTCCTCTCCGGTGTGGCTGGAAATCGCCAGCGCCCGCTCCACCACCTCGTTCAGCGAGGCTTCCGACCAGTCGGCCGAGCTGGCCGATCCCGACCGCTGCCCGCGGTAAGCCGTGAGGCTCAGGTCGCGGTCACGCTGGAACTCCACCGATTCCACATCACCGGCGCGGACGGTCACGCTCAGCCCGACGCTAATCGACATGGTGGCGCCGGCCGACGTGGCACCCGCAGCAGTGGCCTGTTCCAGCACCCGCTGCAGGCTCGCGGCCAGTGCGTCGGGGTCGGGCAGTCGTTGATCAATGGTTTGGGTCGGCAAGCTGGTCATGCATCCTCCAGACGCTGCAGCAGGCGGGCGTGAATGCCCTCGAAGCCGCCATTGG
Organism: Abyssibacter sp.; assembly: GCA_023146115.1. Lineage (GTDB taxonomy): Bacteria > Pseudomonadota > Gammaproteobacteria > Nevskiales > OUC007 > Abyssibacter. The sequence continues at coordinate 19,816 of JAGLCS010000119.1, forward strand.
ACATCACAAGCAGGTGACGCCGCATCGGCGAAACACTGTCGTGGCCGACGGCTTGCACAATCGATTCGACCGTTTGGTGAACCTGGGCACGCGCACCCAATGGTTGCAAGGTTTCGCTCAGACTCCACCCCAGTTGGGCGGGTTCCAGCACATGAACCGCGTCGGCCCCGGCCAGACTGGCCGTGAGCGCATCGCGGTGGTGCCCCTGCTTCATGGTGTTGGACCGCGGCTCGAGTATCGCGATGATCGGCTCGTCGCCCACGCGCGCGCGCAGCGCGCGAATCGTCTCGGAAATGGCGGTCGGATGATGGGCGAAGTCATCGTAAACCACCGTGCCACCAACCTTGCCACGCGTCTCCAGCCGCCGCCGCACCCCTTCGAAGCGACGCAGCGAACCGGCCGACTGCGTGACCGTGATACCGACATGGCGGGCAGCCGCAGCGGCCGCCATGGCGTTGCGCGCATTGTGCGCGCCCAGCATGGTCCAGCTAACCTGCGCCGTAGCCCCTGCCGGATCGGTCAGTTCAAACTGCGACCAGTCCTCGCTAAGCGACCTCATCTGCCAGCCACCGGGGGCGGATAGCGGAATCTGCTCGCTCCAGCAGCCCTGGGCCAGCACGCGCGTTAACGCTTCATCGTCGGCCGGCGCCACCACCGCCCCGTGGCCCGGCACGGTGCGAATTAAATGATGAAACTGTCGTTCGATCGCAGCGAGATCATCGAAAATGTCGGCGTGATCAAACTCCAGGTTGTTGAGCACAGCGGTGCGCGGCCGGTAGTGCACGAACTTGGAGCGCTTGTCGAAGAACGCGGTGTCGTATTCATCGGCTTCAATCACGAAGAAGTCGCTACCGCCCAATCGGGCCGACACCGGAAAATTGCCCGGCACCCCACCGATCAGAAACCCCGGCTGAAATCCCGCGGATTCCAACATCCAGGCCAGAATGGAGCTGGTCGTCGTCTTGCCATGCGTGCCCGCCACGGCGAGCACCCAGCGCGATTGCAGTATGGCCTCGGACAGCCACTGCGGGCCCGAGGTGTACCGCAGGCCGCGCTCGAGCACGGCCTCGACAACCGGGTGACCACGGGACAAGGCGTTGCCGATCACGACCACATCCGGTGCGGGGTCTAGCTGCGCCAGATCCTCCCCGGGCGACACGGCGATGCCCTGCTCGGCCAGCAGCGTGCTCATCGGTGGGTACACATTGGCATCCGAGCCTGTCACGCGATGGCCGGCCTCCCGCGCAATCAGCGCGATGCCGGCCATGAACGTACCGCAGATACCGAGGATGTGGACGTGGGCCAATACGAAGCCTCAGGCGAACGGGATCAGCACGATCCAGATCAGCAAGCCCTGCAGAATCGCCAGGCCAACGCCGGCCAGCAGATGCACGTCCAGCGCGTTCCTGAAGATATGCCCGGTGACCATCACGCTCCAAAGACCCAAGGCCAGCCATGCGGCCACTGCCGAGGACGGCGCCTGGATCGTCGAAGCGGCGTCCGGATTCTCCGCAATCTGCTGAAAGATCGGCGCAAGGGCCTGCAGGGGGAACAACGCCAGTAGCCCGAGGACGGCCTGCGTCGCGAATAGGGCGGTCAGGGTCTGGACCGTCCGCGGCGTACGCTCGCGAATCTGCAACAGGCCGATGACGAAACCGATGGAGACCAAGGTTGCGAGCAAGGTCTGCGGAATCGCCGTGAACGCCGTGGTTCCGATACCCAGCGAGAGAATATTCGCCACCAGACTGGCAGCGATACTGCCGCCAAGCAGGGTCGTCGAGTAAGGCAGGTCTTGCGGACCGCAGCGCAAAAGCAGCAAGCGGCCCAGCAATGGAAGAAATTGAGACATCGTGCGAGGAGCGCACCCGTTCGGGCGAGAACCTATAGTCTATCTGTTCACCGCAGACACAGCACTTACATGGACTTTCTTTTGATCACCGACAGCGATGCGCTGGCCGCCTACACCGGCCGCGCCCGCACCGCCACATCACTTTGTGTGGACACCGAGTTCATGCGCGAACGCACCTACTGGCCACAGCTTGCGCTGGTCCAGGTCTGCGCCGAAGGCGAGTGCGCGGTGATCGACCCGCTGGCCTTTGATGCCCGCGAAGGCCTGCGCGCGCTGTTGGGTGCGCCGGAGCAAATCAAGGTGTTCCATGCTGCGGGGCAGGATATGGAGGTGCTGCACCACACCCTGGGCATGGCGCCCGCCCCGGTTTTCGACACGCAGCTCGCGGCCAGTCTGCTCGGATACGGCGACCAGATCGGCTACGGCGCCCTGGTCGAGAAGACGCTAGGCGAGGTTTTGCCGAAGGCGTTCTCACGCATGGACTGGATGGCCCGCCCCATCGACCCGGATGCACTGGATTACGCGGCGGCGGACGTGATCTGGCTGGAGGGGGCCTACGCCAAGCTCTGCGAAGAGCTGGAACGACTCGGTCGCAGCGGCTGGCTGGACGAAGACCTCGCCGCCATCAGCCGCCCTGAACGCTGGGTGGTCAAACCGGACAACGCCTGGCGCAAGCTCAAGGGCATCCGCAAGCTCCGCCCCAATCAGCGGCATGTCGCAGCACGGGTATGCGCCTGGCGCGAAACCACCGCATTGGCGCGCAATCTGCCGCGCCGCTGGGTTCTCAAGGACGATGTCGTACTGGATATTGCCCGCCGCAAACCCCGACAGACCAGCGAACTGCAACGCATTCGAGGCCTGGAGGACAAGGCGATCGCCCGCGATGGCGAAGCCATCCTCGCGGCCGTGGCCAGCGACCAAAGCTGGCCCGAACTCGACACCAAGGATGAACGGCCGCTACCGGCAGAAGCCGAACCCGTGGTCGATGCCCTGATGGCGCTGCTGCGCCAGCAGGCACTCAGCCACCAGATGACGGCCAGTGCCATCGCGGGACGCGCGGAACTGACCCGCTTGGCCGCGGGTGATCGCGATCTCGACCTGCTGGAAGGCTGGCGCGCCCGCGTGGCCGGCGACGCGCTGGTCGCCTTCCTGACCGGCGGCCAGAGTCTGCGGATCGCGCCGGGGACGCCACCCACGCTGACGACGGTCTAGGCACGCACAAAAAAGCCCGCAGATTTGCGGGCTTCTGGTTGCCGAACGCCATTGGGCGGCCGGCCGGCCAAGAGAGACGCGGCTAACTAAACGCCCACCGCCTGCTCGATTCGGCCAAAAATTTCGTCGATCTCGCCGACACCGGTGACGGTCGAGAGCTTGCCCTGGGCAGCGTAGTAATTCACGACCGGCCTAGTCTGGCTTTCGAATACTTCCAGGCGATGGCGGATCGTGTCTTCGGTGTCATCCGCACGCTTGCGTTCCAGCAAGCGGCTCATGATCTCGTCATTGTCGACGACCAGATGAACAGCCTTTTCCAGCGGGCGCCCCAGCTTGGTGAGCATTTCATCCAAAGCCGCAGCCTGGGTATGACTGCGCGGAAAGCCGTCCAGAATGAAGCCACTGTCGGCACCGGGCGCTTCCAGCCGCTCCCGGATCATACCGACGACGATCTCGTCTGCGACCAGTTCGCCCGCTTCCATGGCGGCCTTGGCCTTCAGGCCCAGCTCGGTGCCTTCTGCCACTGCGGCCCGCAACAGATCTCCGGTCGAGATTTGCGGTGCACCATGTTTTTCCTGCAACTTCGCGGCCTGCGTGCCCTTTCCGGAACCGGGCGCGCCCAGCAATACGATTCGCATGTAGTTAGTCCGAATGTCGAATGAGACGATTGGGCGCGATTCTGCTGCCGCACACCATCAAGCCGCGCGGTGGCGGCGAACGGCAACGGTACTCTGAGCCTTTGAGAGGCGTCAATCGATCTTGCGGACTTGCGACGCCAAGCCCGCAGCGGCGACCAAAGCGCCACGCAAGTGAAATACCTTACCCGACAAGGGCTTGCGGAGCACCTCGAGAAGCCGGGATATTTCAGCACTCTCGACTAAAGTCTGCGATTTCCTACACGGCACCCGCCGGGAGGCCGCTGCATCCCACGAATGGGGACGCCCCGGCCGGTCGAATCCCAGCCGGCATTTCGATTATTCTCTTGCGCCACCCGATGCCGAGGAAACGCCCGTGCCAGGGGTGACGAACGCCTTCTACGCACAATCCGGCGGCGTAACCGCTGTCATCAACGCCTCGGCCGCCGGTGTCATCGAAACCGCGCGCCAGCATCCGGAACGCATTGGCACAGTGTTCGCCGGGCACCGCGGCATTCTGGGCGCTCTCACCGAAGATCTGATTGACACCGGGCAGGAGTCCGCCGCCGATATTGCCGCGTTGAAGGACACCCCCGGCGGAGCCTTCGGCTCCTGTCGGTACAAACTCCAGGAGATAGCGACAGATCCATCTCAATATGAACGCCTGATCGAAGTCTTCCGCGCGCACAACATCGGGTATTTCTTCTACAACGGCGGGGGCGACTCGGCGGACACCTGTCTCAAGGTGTCGCAGCTGGGTGAATCGATGGGCTACCCGGTTCAAGCGATCCACATCCCCAAGACCATTGACAACGATCTGCCCAACACCGATTGCAGCCCCGGTTTCGGCTCGGCAGCCAAATATGTCGCGACATCGGTTCGCGAGGTGGGGCTGGATGTCGAATCCATGTGCAGCACCTCCACCAAGGTCTTCATTCTGGAAGTGCTGGGCCGCCATGCGGGCTGGACCGTCGCAGCCGGCGGACTGGCGGGATCGTCGGAGGCGCAACCGCCACATCTATTGCTGTTTCCGGAAATCCGCTTCGAGGCCGAACCATTTCTCGTCCGCGTCCGCGACTGTGTGGCCACCTACGGATACTGCGTGATCGTGGCCTCCGAAGGCCTGCGCCGCAGCAACGGCGATTACGTGGCTGACGCCGATTCGCATGATGCCTTCGGCCACCAGCAACTCGGCGGTGTTGCCGCAACGCTGGCTACGCTGATCAGAACCCAACTGGGCTTCAAGGTGCATCACGCCCTCGCTGATTACATGATGCGTGCTGCACGCCACCTCGCCTCGGCCATCGACCTGGATCAGGCCTACGCCGTGGGCAAGGCCGCCGTAGACTATGCCTTGGCCGGGCGCTCCGGGATCATGGTCAGCATTCAGCGTATGGCCGATGATCCGTACGAGTGGACGCTGGGCGAAGCCGAATTAACCGGCGTCGCCAATATCGAGAAAACCATGCCGGCATCCTATATTTCAGACGACGGCTACCACATCACCGATGCCTGCCGTCGTTACCTGCAGCCATTGATACAGGGCGAACGAACGCCACCCTTTGTCAATGGCCTTCCCCGCCCTGTGCGGCTCAAGAAGATTCGTGTCGACAAGAAAACCGGACGCGATTTTCCCGTTTAACCCTCCAATCCACTCAATCAGGACACAGAAACTATGTCGTTTGACAGCTTGGGACCCGGCGACAAAGCGCCGGACGAAATCTACGTCGTCATTGAAATCGCCGCCAACGCCGGCCCGGTCAAATACGAAGTGGACAAGGACAGCGGTCTGCTGATGGTCGATCGCTTCATGAATGTGGCGATGCATTACCCGGCCAACTACGGCTATGTGCCCGGCACGCTCTACGACGACGGCGATCC
>JAGLCS010000012.1 GCA_023146115.1 Abyssibacter sp.
ATGGACCTGCGCGCCCGGTACAAGGACAACTTCGCGAAATCCTATGACATCAAGCTCGGCTTCATGTCGTTCTTCGTCAAGGCTTCCGTGGAGGCCCTCAAGCGCTACCCGATCGTCAATGCATCCATTGACGATGACGATGTGGTCTACCACGGGTACTACGATGTCGGCATCGCCGTTTCGACGGAGCGCGGGCTGGTCGTGCCGATCTTGCGAGACGCGGAATCGATGAGCTTTGCCGAGATCGAACAGGCCATCAACAACTACGGCATGAAGGCCCGTGACGGCAAGATCACGATGGCTGACCTGCAGGGTGGAACCTTCTCCATCACCAACGGCGGGATCTTCGGGTCGATGTTGTCGACACCGATCCTCAATCCGCCGCAGTCGGCGATTCTTGGCATGCACGGCATCATCGAACGGCCCGTGGTGGTCGACGGCGAAATCGTCATCCGCCCAATGATGTACCTGGCGCTGTCCTACGACCATCGCCTGGTCGATGGCAAGGATGCCGTGATGTTCCTGCGCACGATCAAGGAAACACTGGAAGATCCAGGCCGTCTTCTGCTTCAGATTTAACTTGCAGATCCGTCCTTAATAGATTGATTTGCAACCATTCGAACAAATGAGAACTGAGCAATGAGCAAGGACTTTGACGTCATTGTGATCGGTGGCGGCCCGGCCGGGTACGTCGCCGCGATTCGCGCCGCGCAGCTGGGCATGAAGACCGCCTGCGTCGACAACTGGCTGAACCGCGATGGTACGCAGGCTTTCGGCGGCACCTGCCTCAATGCGGGCTGCATCCCGTCCAAGGCACTGCTTGAATCCTCGGAGCTCTATCACCGCGCGCATCACGAGTTCGAAAAGCACGGGATTGGTACAGGCAAGATCAAGCTGGATCTGGCCGCGATGCACGAACGCAAATCCGGCATTTGCCGCCAGATGAACGGCGGCGTACAGGCACTGTTCAAATCCAACGGCGTGGAGGGGATTCCAGGCACCGGCACGGTGCTGGGGTCCGGCAAGGTCAAGGTCACGCCGGTGGACCAGGGCGATGCGAGGGAACTGAGCTGCGAGCACATCATCATCGCCAGCGGCAGTTCGCCGGTGGAATTGAAGATTGCGCCCTTTGATGGCGATCGCATCGTTGATTCCTGGGGCGCGCTGGAGTTTCCTGAGGTGCCGAAGCGGCTGGGCATCATCGGTGCCGGCGTCATCGGCGTGGAGCTGGGCAGCGTATGGCAGCGCCTGGGGGCCGAAGTGGTCCTGCTGGAAGCGATGGACCAGTTTCTGCCGATGGCGGATCAGCAGATCGCAAAGGACGCCGCCCGCCAGTTCAAGAAGCAGGGGCTGGACATCCGGCTCGGCGCCCGCGTGCTGAGCGCCAAGGCGCAGAAGACGCAGGTCAAGGTCGAGTACCAGACCGGCGACGAGAAGCAGTCCGACACCTTCGATCGGCTCATCGTGGCTGTGGGTCGTCGGCCGAACACCGATTCACTGTTCGCCAAGGATTCTGGTCTTGCGCTGGACGACAAGGGTTTCGTCAAAGTCGATGAGACCTATCGGACCAACCTGCCCAATGTTTACGCCGTTGGCGACGTGATTGGCGGTCTGATGCTGGCGCACAAAGGCTCGGAAGAGGGCGTCGCCTGTGCTGAATTGATTGCCGGCCAGAAACCGGCGGTGAACTATGACGCGATTCCATCGGTCATCTACACCGCACCGGAACTGGCCTGGGTAGGCAAGACGGAAGAGCAGCTCAAGTCCGAGGGTGTGGACTACAACGTCGGGACATTCCCGTTTTCTGCGAACGGCCGCTCGAAAGCGTTGGAAATGTCCACGGGTTCGGTCAAGTTGGTCGCCGATGCGAAAACCGATCGCATCCTCGGCGCCCACATGGTCGGGCCCTATGTCTCGGAACTCGTGGCCGAAATGGTCGTCGCAATGGAATTCGGCGCAACCGCCGAGGATATTGCCCTGACCATGCATGCTCATCCCACGCTGTCGGAGGCGGTGCACGAAGCGGCTTTGTCCGTGCATGGACACGCCATCCACTCGATCAACAAGAAGAAGCGCTAATCATGCGAAAAACCCTTTTGATGCTGGCAATGCTGGCACCGGGCCTCGTGTTTGCAGAGCAGTCCCTGGACCTGAACCTGTCTGGTGACGCGATTCGCGGGGAGTTTTCTTCCGATACCGGTTTGCTACCCAATAGCAATGGCAAGCTGTCCTTCGGCGGTTTGTACTCCGACGATGACAACGCCGATTTCACCATGGGCCATCTGGGCTTGCTGGTCACCGGCGACGCCGGCGCCCGCAATGCGCTGGTCAACGCGGGTCTGGGCGTGCGCCTGGTCGGTCTGGACGTCAATGGTGGTGACGCCAACGGCGGTGCCGTGGCACTGGGTGGCGCGGTGGACGCAAGGCTGCCGGCATTCAACCGAATCGGCCTGGGGGCGTATCTCTATTACGCACCGGATGTATCGGCCTTTGGCGACATCGACAAGTTCCTCGAATATGCCGCGAACATTAACTACGAGCTGATTCGCAACGCCTACGTGTACGTCGGCGCGCGTCAGGTGCGCCTGGGTTTCGATCCGGGTAGCGAAATGAGTGTGGATACGGGTGCACACGCCGGTTTCCACCTGAAGTTCTGATCGAACGAGTGTAAAAGCAGACGCAAGATGGCAGGTCATTCCAAATGGGCGAACATCCAGCACCGCAAGGGCGCCCAGGACAAGAAACGCGGCAAGCTCTTCACCAAACTGGCGAAGGAAATCACCGTCGCCGCCAAGATGGGCGGCGGGGACGTTGATTCCAACCCACGGCTTCGATTGGCCATCGACAAGGCGAAAGCCCAGTCCGTGCCCAAGGACAACATCGAGCGCGCGATCAAGCGTGGCTCGGGTGCCATGGAAGGTGACGACTACGAGGAAATCCGTTACGAAGGCTACGGCCCCAATGGCGTTGCCGTGATGGTTGATTGCCTGAGCGACAACCGGAATCGTACGGTCTCAGACGTACGCCACGCCTTCACCAAGCATGGCGGCAACCTTGGCTCGGACGGTTCCGTGGCCTACCTGTTCAACCGCTCCGGCGTGATCGTGTTCTCCCACGGCGACGAAGCGCTGGAAGAACGGGTCATGGAGATCGCGCTGGAAGCGGGTGCCGAGGACATCACGACCAACGACGATGGCTCGATCGAGGTGCTTACACCTCCGGATGCCTATGAAGCGGTTCGCGATGCCCTCACCGCGGACGGGCTGGAGCCGGCGCATTCGGATGTCACGATGCTGGCGACCACCAGCGTTGAACTGGATGCCGAACAGGCAGAGACCCTGACCCGCCTGGTCGATGCACTAGACGATCTGGATGATGTGCAGGACGTCTTCACCAACGCTGAATACCCGAGCGAAGAGGTCGCCTGAACCTGGCGACCACGGTCCGTATTCTCGGCATCGATCCCGGATCCCGCTACACGGGTTGGGGCGTCATTGATGTGCTGGGGCAGCGCCAGACAGCGGTGGCCTGGGGTTGCGTCCGGCTCGGCGACGCAGCTTTTGATCAGCGCGTGCGTAAGATCTACGAGTCGCTGCACGACCTGGTTGGCGAGTATCGGCCCGCCGAAGCGGCACTCGAGGACGTGTTCGTCAATCGCAATGCGATGTCGGCCTTGAAGCTGGGGCAGGCCAGGGGGGCAGCAATGGCGGCCATCGCCTGCATGGATGTGCCGATTTCAGCGTATCCGCCAGCTCGAGTGAAGCAGAGCATCGTCGGCAACGGCCGAGCAGACAAGACACAGGTTGGGCATATGGTGCGGGCATTGCTGGGGGTTCAGAAACCGATACAGGCCGATGCCGCGGACGCGTTAGCGATCGCCGTCTGCCACGCGCATTGGCGCTCATCGCCGGCCGCGCGGCTACTGGCGCAGTCATCATGATCGGACGGCTCCGTGGCACCCTGATCGCCAAGCGTCCGCCGGTGCTTCTGATCGATGTGCAGGGTGTCGGCTACGAGGTCGAGGCGCCGATGTCGACCATCTACGAACTCGGCGAAACCGGCACGGATGTGATCGTGCACACCCACTTGAGCGTGCGCGAAGATGCACAGCAGCTCTTCGGCTTCGCATCAATGGCGGAGCGTGATCTATTTCGTGTGCTGATCCGCATCAACGGCGTGGGCGGCAAGCTGGCGCTGGCGATTCTCTCGACCATCCCGCCTGCGGATTTCACCCGTGTCGTCGAAGAGGGCGATGTCACCGCGCTCACGCGTGTACCTGGCATCGGCAAGAAGACTGCCGAACGTCTGGTCGTGGAAATGCGAGGCCGCACCGATGCCCTGATCGCATCCGGCAGGAGCGATGGACGTTCGCTGGAAGTGAAGCCGCAGGGCGCACCCTCCGAGGCCACCGACGCCTTGGTCGCATTGGGTTACAAGCCTGCAGAAGCCGGGCGGATGGTCCAAAAGGTGGCCGAGGCGGGGATGGACAGTGAAGCGATCATCCGTGCTGCCCTGCGCTCGGCCATGCGATAGTCGCGAACATGAGCGATTTTGATGACAGCCGCGTGGTGGATGCCTCGGCCTCCGGCGAAGAGGCCCGGATCGACCGTGCCATCCGCCCCAAGAAACTCGCTGATTATGTTGGGCAGGCCCCGGTCCGCGAGCGCCTCGGCATTTTTATCGAGGCGGCGCGTCAGCGCAGCGAGGCCCTGGATCATGTGCTGATCTTCGGGCCGCCCGGCCTGGGCAAGACCACATTGGCGCATATCATCGCTGCCGAGATGGGCGTGGGCTTGCGGCAAACCTCCGGTCCGGTGCTCGAACGCCCGGGTGATCTGGCTGCGCTGCTCACGAATCTGGAGCCGCATGACGTGCTGTTCGTCGACGAAATTCATCGCCTCAGCCCGGTCGTCGAGGAAGTGCTTTATCCGGCCATGGAGGATTATCAGCTCGATATCGTCATCGGCGAAGGGCCGGCCGCGCGCTCGATCAAGCTGGACTTGCCACCGTTCACCCTGGTCGGCGCGACGACCCGCGCCGGCTCGCTGACCTCACCGCTACGCGACCGCTTCGGCATCGTGCACCGGCTGGAGTTCTACACCCTGGATGAATTGAGCCGGATCGTCCGCCGCTCGGCCGACATCGTTGGTATGGAGTTGGACACCGGTGGCGCGATGGAAATCGCCCGTCGTTCCCGCGGGACGCCACGCGTCGCCAATCGTTTGCTGCGCCGTGTTCGCGACTACGCACAGGTCCGCGCAGACGGTGATGTCACCCAGGACGTTGCGCAGGCGGCGATGGATATGCTCGATGTCGACAAGGAAGGCTTTGACGTCATGGACCGCAAGCTGCTGTCGGCCCTGGTCGAGCGCTTTGATGGCGGTCCGACTGGCGTGGAGAGCCTGGCCGCCGCGATCGGTGAATCACGCGACACCATCGAAGACGTGATCGAGCCGTACCTGATTCAGCAAGGCTTCATGCAGCGCACGCCGCGAGGCCGGCAGGCGACGCGGTCGGCCTGGCTGCACATGGGCTTGCAGGCGCCGGCGGGCAG
>JAGLCS010000120.1 GCA_023146115.1 Abyssibacter sp.
GGATTGAATATCTTGGTCATTGAGAACTTGTCTTGGACAACCGATCGTTCATGCGAGAACGCTTTGAAGCCCCAATGGCCGTGGGCATTGCCGATGCCGCTGTTGTTGACACCGCCGAACGGCAAATTGCCGTGAAGGTATTGCACCATGTTGGTATTGATGCCGGTGCTGCCGGCCGATGTGGTGGACATCACACGTTGCATGGTGCCCTTGTCTTTCGTAAAGAGGTAAAGCGCTAGCGGCTTTTCGTTGGCGTTGATGTGCTCCAGCACATCATCCAGCGATCTGTAGGTGAGAATCGGTAGCAGTGGACCGAAGATCTCTTCCTGCATGATGCGAGCGTCTTTGGGCACGTTGGTCAAAAGCGTTGGGGCAATGAATCGTTCGTCATCATTGGACTGCCCGCCATGTGCGAGTCGCGCTCCTTGGTTAACGGCATCCTGCATCAACCCGTGAATACGGTCATGGTGGCGTTCGTTGACGATTCGGCAGTAGTCCGCGCTAGCTTCCGGATTATCTCCATAAAACGTGTTGATCTGTTTTGCCGCTGCAGCAACGAACTCGTCGTGTACGGACTCGTGTACGTAAAGATAGTCGGGCGCGATGCAGGTCTGGCCGTTGTTGCAGAACTTGCCCCAGGCAATGCTCTCAGCGGCCCGTTTGACGTTTGCGGTCTGGTCGACGATGACGGGGCTCTTGCCCCCGAGCTCCAATGTCACGGACGTGAGATGCTCGGCGGCCGCCTTCATGACGATCTTCCCGACAGCGGGGCTGCCCGTGAAGAAGATGTGGTCGAACGGTAACGAAAGCAGTGCCTGCGAGGCGCGCACGTCGCCTTCGATAACCGCCACTTCGCTGGGGTCGAACGCAGACTCGATTAACTCTCGCATCAGCGCGGACATGTTCGGCGTCATCTCTGATGGTTTGATGATGGCCGGGCACCCGGCGCCGAGCGCGCTGACTAGCGGCATGAAACTCAGATTCAGCGGGTAATTCCACGGCGAGATGATGAGGCTCACCCCACGGGGCTCGTGCTGAACCCAAGCCTTGGTTCCCAGCGTTGTAGCCGTCGGACGAACCCGCATGGGCTTCATCCAACGTTTGAGCTTCTTGATATTCTTCCGCGCTTCAGCGACTACCGGCATGATCTCGGAGATATCGACCTCCGTTTCCGGCTTGCGGAAATCAGCGTAGGCCGCCTGATAGATTCGCTCCGAATTATCCTGAACGAGCGCTAGGAGTCGTTTGATCCGGCTGATTCGTTCGGCCGCGGTCGAGCGTCTCCACTCAAGTGCGGTGCGCTGCTGAGCCTGGAATATCGAATCAATTGCCGAGATATCGGGATCGGTGTCCCGACTCGTGAATTTTTCTGCGGGTGTGCTCATGACGTACCTCGTAGCGAGCGTCCTGCTCTGTCAGAGATCGAACCATACACCCGTGATTTCAGCCCGTAAATGAACGATCGTCCAATTACTGTTTCGTGCGGGTTTGCTCCCAATCGTCAACCGCTTGGACGACGTTGCCAGCGACCGCACCAATCAGCGCTTCTGCACTGACTTCGTCACTGGCGGTCAGAGCCCGCCAGGCGGCATTGAGCATCGGCTCCTGTGCAGATAAGACCTGCTCATCCAGCAGCATCTGATGGGCTCGGTGCACGGCGTCGATGCACTCGGCTACCGCATCTAATGAAAACTCGGCTTCCTTCATGACGAGTGCAAGCGTCGCGTCAGGCAGTTTATCCAAGGCTTGAGAGCTAGAGGATTCCCCGAGGTTGCCCCACTCATCGGAGTAGATGCCCAGAAGGCGCGTCACCACATGGTGCACGGCGAGCATGCAGGGGAGGTCGGTGGCCAGCCAGGGTTCGTTACGGGATGCCGCGATGCTTGCACAAACCTTGAGAGTCGGCGCTACGATCGATTGGTATTCCAGACTGTTCAACCAGTCTTCGCTTATCTCTGCCACAAATGCACGCCGTATTTTTGGTAGCCACGAACGTTGTTGAGCCGGGTGTCTTCACCGGCTTTCACTTCAAGAACCTGCCCGATCAGCTGCCCGGAAAGATACGGTGCCAACGCAGCGCCGCCGCCTCCAGTGATGACTATGGAATCGATGTCCCAATCGTCTGCCCACAGCTGATTGACCTCGGTTGCGATACTCGTTGCCAGGCGTTGCATGGCGTGAGCGGTGATTTTTTCCAGATCGAATGTGCGTCCGCGGATCTTGATGCTGCCCTCCGAGACCGCGTCGTACAGTCGGTAGAGTTCGACGTTGACGCCGCTCTTTTCATGCAGCGCGGCGGCGATGCCCTTGAACGCCTTGGACACGCCCGCGTCGGTTGATTGGCTGCCGCGTTCGGAATAACGGGTCTTGTTGGAGATCGTGTAATCGGCTGTTTTGAAACCAACATCAATAATGCCAATCTTCTCAGTTGCCAGACGCCTGTCGGATGCGCGGCCAACGTTGTTCAGCAGTAGATTGAACATCGTGCCAAACGGTTGCGGGATAACGCGCACGCGTTCGATGTTCAGGCTGCGCGTCGTCCGGACACCCTGATGGTCGATTACCGCAAACTCGTGCCGCTTCTGCAGACGCTCGACGAGTTCATCCTTGTGCCGACGGTAATAGCTGATGGGCAATCCGGTCACCAGCCGCACCGGTGTGCCGTCTTCAACCACGGCGGAGAGCGCAGTGAGTGTGAGCGTACGCAGAAAACTGGTGACCAGCTTGTCCTGATCCAGCGTGAACGTGCGTCCGCGACTTTGTGATTCAGCCAACTCTCCGACAAACCAGGCGCCGTCTTCGGTTTCTATGTGTCGGTGCGGCGGACGTTCGGACGCGCCGTCGATCAAGCTTTCCCGGAACTGTATGTCGGCGGGATCGCCCAGCACTGACTTGAAGATCTCCACCTGCTTGCCATCGGTGACCTTGGCGAAACCAAAGCCGATATCGACGCCTACGATGTGCATAGCTGGTCCCTGGTTCGACGTACTCGACTTGCTGGCCGCTGCCCGTTCATTCTGTGTCAATGGTCCGATAATCTCCTGAGATCCGATAAGTAGCGGTATAGGGCGACCGTTCGACGACGCTCATGACTTCGCGACGTCCCACCACCCGGCCCGAGCTGGAGTCCGTGAAGGTCGTCCAGACAGGCAGTCCAGGCAACTCAAGAATCCGATTGTCGGTGCCCGCGCCCACCGCCGACAACATGCTTCGATAGCGTTCTATTAGGAGCGGGTCGACCGCTTTCGTCATGCCGACATCAACCTCATACCCATCCTTGCTGAGTCGATATTGTTCGACCGGCCAGCGTCGGTGAACACCCGAACTCTCCGGCTCGAACGCCCGTGCCAAAGGCATGCGGCTGTCGGCCAAGCGTCGGGTCATGCGGGTTCTGCGCTCGTGATCCAATACGTGCACAACATTGGTGTCAGCGTTTGCAATCAGGGCGATACGGCCATCGTCGTAGCGCAATCGCCCTTCGCCAACCCAGGTGTAAGCCGATCGTTTGTCGCCCTGCGCATCGGTGATGCGTTGCAGGATCAGCCAATCCGCGTTCGCCGAGCTAATTGGGATCAGCAGGCAGGCCACGGCAATGATTAGGCGGGTGTTGGGGAGGCGGCACTTCAGCATGGCGCAAGTGTAGTCGCTTCGGCCGCTAGAGGTCATGTCCGGGTTATCGCCGCGGTAGCGTGGAACAATGGCCCTGTTGAATGTCGCCAGGGAGTAGCCATGACCAAGAATTCATCGACGATCAGCGCCGCGTTGACGCTGCCCTGCGGCGTCGCGTTGCCGAACCGGCTCGCCAAGGCCGCGATGACGGAAGGGCTGGCGGATCCTTGGCTACGGGCGACCGAGCGTCACCAGCATCTTTACCGCCGATGGTCCCGCGGCGGAGCCGGGTTGCTGCTCACCGGTAACGTGATGGTTGATCGCCGCGTCCTGGAACGGCCCGGGAACGTCGCGATTGATGGTAATGGCGGATTGGCCATGCTGGAATCCTGGGCTCGGGCAGGAACCTGCGCAGGCAACCAGCTATGGATGCAGATCTCGCATGCCGGCCGCCAAAGTCCGCGTTACGTGACACGCCAGCCACTCGCGCCGTCCGAGGTTCAATTGAACCTCGCGGGCAACTACGCCAAGCCGCGGGCGATCACCGAGGACGAGATTCATCATTTCGTCGAGCGCTTCGCTACGGTCGCCCGTGTTGCGCAAAGCACCGGGTTTACCGGCGTTCAAATTCACGCTGCGCACGGCTATCTGCTGTCGTCCTTTCTCTCTCCGGTCACCAATCGCCGGCAAGATCAATGGGGTGGCTCGTTGGGCAATCGCGCCCGTTTCCTGCTCCAGACCGTGCGGCGTGTGCGCGCCACGGTCGGCGCGAACTTCCCCGTCGCCGTCAAACTCAATTCGGCTGACTTTCAGAAAGGTGGCTTCGGCGAGGACGATTGTCTGCAGGTCGTCGAATGGCTAAATGACGAAGGCATCGACCTGCTGGAAATCTCCGGCGGCAACTATGAGCAACCACGCCTGCTGGGGTATAGCGGCCGCGACGAATCCGCGGCCGATGAGCGTGAGCTGAGGGATAGCACGCGCGAGCGCGAGGCCTATTTTCTTGATTTTGCTGCCAAGGTCAGAGACGTCCGGAAAATGCCGCTCATGGTGACGGGCGGATTCCGCACGATGGCCGTGATGGAATCCGCGCTGCAATCGGGCGATGCCGATGTGATCGGTCTTGGTCGGCCGCTGTGTACCGACCCGAACGTGCCGATGCAGCTATTGAACGGCGAACGTGAAGCTGCCCCGGCCTATGAGTCGTCCGTACGGCTGGGCACCGGAGTCTGGGGTGGAAACTCGTCGTTTTTTCCGCTCAAGCTGCTCAACGTGCTGGGACAGCAAGGTTGGTACTACCAGCAGATCATGCGGTTGGCGGACGGCAAGTCCGCCGATACGGCGATGCATTTGATCCCGGCGCTCTGTCGTTATCTGGCCGACGAGTGGATGTCTGCCGCGCGCTTGAAGCGATAGCGACTGCGGCGGCGAATCTGCGGTATTCGCTGGCTACATCATGCCTGTTGCGAGTCGCGCCGCCTCCGACATCATGCTCTGGCTCCACGGCGGATCAAAGACCAGTTCCACGTCGGCAGTCTCGACCGTCGGAACCTGCAGCACTTTGGTGCGAACATCGTTCACCAGAATGTCGCCCATTCCGCAGCCCGGCGCTGTCAGAGTCATGTCGACCCGTACCTTCCGCCCATCTGCGTCGTGTTCGACTTGGCAGGAGTAGATCAGGCCCAAGTCAACAATATTCACCGGTATCTCGGGGTCGTAACAGGTTTTCATCTGTTCCCAGATCAGCTTCTCGACGTCGGCATCGCTCGCATCCTCCGGCAAGGTCAATGCGCCTTCGGGTTCTTTTCCGAGGGCGTCAGCGTCCTTCCCATCGATGCGGAACAGATGGCCTTCGACATAAATGGTGTAGCTGCCGCCTAGCGCCTGCGTGATGACCGCATCGGTTTCCTCCGGCAATTCCACCTTGTCACCAGCAGGGATCAGAATGCCGATCACATCTCGGCGTAGAGTGACGGGTTCGCTGGTAGAGCCGTGCATAGTCTGGGAGTCCGGGCAATGAAGCGAGGGATACCCCTCGATTGATGAGCATGAATTGTATCGCGCCCAGGAACCGGCACGTCGCTCGGCCTGTCTGAGGCGATCGCAGACATACAGAGGAGATTGGGATGGAGTATCGCTGGTTCAAGGGTTTACTGGTTTGCGCGTTGCTGAGCGGATGCGGGCAGCTTGGGGCAGAGCCGTCGCGGCAGGCTGCGAATACGATCTCGGTCACGGGCGAGGCGACGTTACAGGTCGCGCCCGACAAAGCCACGGTGCAACTGGGCGTGGAGCATCAGGCGGATTCGGTGTCGGCAGCGCAGAAACAGGCTGATCAGGTGGTTGCGCACGTGCTGGCCCTCACCGATCGACTCGGCGTGAAGCGGGATCAGGTCAAGACCACCGGGCTCAATATCCGGCCCGAGTACACCTGGATCGGCGAGCCTCGGCGTCGCGAGTTGCAGGGCTATGTGGTCACACGTCAGATCATCGTTCAGGTCAACGAACTGACGAAGCTCGGCGAGATGATGGCCGGGGCTGTCGACGCCGGAGTGAATCAGGTACAGCCACCGATGTTTGATCATTCTGATCGGGCATCGTTGGAACGCGAAGCGCTGGCGAAGGCGGCCAAGGACGCCAAGGCACAGGCGCAGGTTCTGGCGGACGCATTGGATGTTCGCTTGGCAGGGCCGCTGACAGTCACCAGCGGTAGCGCACAGCCGCCGCAACCGGTGCCGCACATGGCGCTACGCATGTCTGCGGAATCGGCCGACGCGAGCCAGGGCTACGAGACCGGCCAGATTGCCATTCGAGCCATGGTGAACGCCGTCTTCCGCGTGGACTGAGTCGCGTGTTCACGGTCGCTCTGCCGATATCACGCATGCCATAATATGGCGCTTTCCCTCGGGGGATAAGCCGGTTGATTGTTATGCACTGTGCCGCCACGTGGCGCGCAGGCATTGGCCGGTTTTAACCCCAACAATGGCGAGAGCAATTTGGTGAGTGAATCCCCTGTCGTCGGCGTCATCATGGGCTCCCGTTCAGATTGGGACACCATGCAACATGCCGTGGAAAAACTGGAATCCCTCGGAGTGAGCCACGAGGTTCGCGTGGTTTCGGCGCATCGCACGCCGGATTTGCTGTTCGAATATGCTGAAACTGCTCATGCCCGTGGTCTGCTGGCGATCATCGCCGGCGCCGGCGGCGCCGCGCATCTGCCCGGCATGGTCGCGGCCAAGACGACGGTTCCGGTCCTCGGTGTGCCGGTACAGTCGCGTGCGCTCAACGGGATGGATTCGCTTCTATCCATTGCCCAGATGCCCGCCGGCGTGCCGGTCGGTACCCTGGCGATTGGACGCGCGGGGGCGGTCAATGCCGGTCTCCTGGCGGCGGCCATCGTCGGCGCGCATCAGCCTGCGGTCCACGCGGCCCTCGAGCAGTTCCGCCAGGCGCAGACCACCCGGGTGCTGGATGATCCAGACCCACGTGTACCGGCATGAAACTGGCGATCTTCGGTGGCGGCCAACTGGGTCGCATGCTCGCCTTGGCGGCCCTGCCGCTGGATGTGCGGTGTCAGTTTCTCGATCCCGCGACTGAGCCCTGTGCGGCGGCGGCAGGCCGTCACATCCGAGGTGACTATCAGGACCCTGCGGCGCTGGAGACATTCGTGCGGGATGTGGACTCCGTCACCTACGAATTTGAGAATGTGCCGGTATCGGCTGTCGAACACGCGGCCCGGCTGGTTCCCTCTGCCCCCGGAGCAACGTCCCTGGCGTGCGCGCAGGATCGCGCGCATGAAAAACAGCTGTTCGAAGATCTGGATATCGCGGTTGCGCCCTGGGTCGAGGTCGATTCGATCGGTGCGTTGCGGCAGGCCGCCGCCACCGTCGGGCTGCCCGCCGTGCTCAAGACCCGGCGATTCGGTTATGACGGCAAGGGGCAGGTCGTTATTCGGTCCCAGGACGAGCTGGCCGCGGCCTGGTCTGCGGTCGGTGAACAACCCTGCGTGCTGGAGGCCTTTGTGTCGTTCGAGCGCGAAGTCTCGATGATCGCCGTGCGTAGCCGCGGCGACGAGATTCGCTGCTATCCACTCACCGAGAATGTTCACCACGACGGCATTCTGCGTCGGTCCACGCCACTGGAAGGCGACGCGCTGCAAGCGACCGCAGAAGCCGCTCTGGCCCGTGTGATGCGTGCCCTGGATCATGTCGGCGTGATGGCGTTTGAATTCTTTGTCGCTGATGGTCGTCTACTGGCAAACGAGATCGCACCACGTGTCCATAACTCGGGCCACTGGACCATTGACGGCGCGCAATGCAGTCAGTTCGAGAACCATGTGCGCGCGGTGCTGGGTTTGCCATTAGGTGACACGACCTTGATCCAGCCTTGTGTGATGGTCAACGCCATCGGCGAAATGCCGCGCACAGTGGACCTGGCGGCGATTCCGGGGCTGCGCATCCACGCTTATGGCAAGTCGGCTCGCCCTGGCCGCAAGGTTGGTCATGTGACGGTGCTGGCCCGTACAGCGCCGGAACTCAGGCGGCGATTCGCTATGCTCAGTCCTTTGATCGACGCATGACCTGCCCGAGGTAAGGCGTCGACATTCGGGAGGGGCTCCACCGATGATGTCGTCCACCGGGTCCGTGTCCGACTCGCCGCAACGACCGCAGGAGACACAGCGCTGGACGGTGATTGTGTCCTCGTTCGGGCTCACCGTGCTCAGCGGTCTTCTCGCGCTCACGATCTCCCGTCTGCCTCATCACGCCTGGGTCGAGTACGCGGCGACCGGCGTTACGGCGCTCTTCTGTCTGCTGCCTGGCCTGGTGTGCCTGTCACGGCCAATGCTCACGGCTGCTTGTGGCAACGTGCTCGCCGGGGTCGTGGCCTTGGGTCTGCTGGCCAGAGTCGCCAGCGTAATGCACGGCCCGGTGTTTGCCGACCCGTCGACCAGCGTCTTCATGCCCATTTTCGGGTTTGTTCCGCTGCTGTTCATGCTGGTGACGCTGCTGGCAACGGCGCGGGTTGCGTTGGTCATGAATCTGATCGTTTGGCTCGCCGTGCTGGGTATCACCCTGCCTCCGATGTGGGGCGACCTGCACGGGCCTGATAATGCAATTCGCGGCCAGTTTCAGCTCACGTATTTTCTGTTGCTGGGGCTGCCGCTCACGCTGCTCATGCTCTTGTTGCTGGTCCGGGCACGCAGCAATTTACTGCGCGAACAACAACTGATCCGGGAGCTGGCGACGACGCGAGCATCGTTGGCGCGGGCGATCCAGGGTTCAGGCGTCGGATTGTGGCAACGTGAACAGGGTAGCGATGGCGCGATGTGGTGGTCTGACCGCATGTTCGACATGCTGGGTCTGGCCCCTGCCGACCACGCGCCGAGCTCGACCTTGCTTCGCGACCTGGCACATGCCGACGATCAGGCCGTGTTCGAAGTGCTCGAGGCCAGCAACAGCCAGGTGTCCTTCGACCACGCCGTGCGGCTCCGGCAGCCGGATGGCCAGTGCCGGTGGTTCGCGTTCAAGGGCGAGGCAGTGGCGGCCACGGATGGTGGAGTGCGTCTGGCTGGGGCGTTACTTGATATCGATGAGCGCAAGCGCGCCGAACTGGCACTGCACGAGGCGAGGCAGCTACTCGATAACATCATCCGCCACTCGCCATCCGTCATTTATGCCAAGGACCGCGAGGCACGCTATCTACTGGTGAACAGGGCCTGGTGCCGGATGCTCGGCGTCGAACAACCCGAACTCGCGCTTGGGAAGACCGATGACGCCTTCCTGGAGCCAGAGCAGGCAGCGCATTACCAGGCCGAAGATCGGCAGGTGATGACGGCCGGGCAGGCGTTGAACCAGCAGGAGACCGTCGTCATTGACGGAGTGGCGCGCACGGTTTTGAGCACTAAGTTTCCGCTACGTGACATCGGTGGACAGGTCAGCGGCGTCGCGGGTGTGGCCACGGATATTTCGGAGCTGCAGGTGGCCAAAGAGCGCGCAGATGCGCTCAATGTGGAGTTGGAACGCTTCGTATACATCGTCTCGCATGACCTGAGCGCGCCTCTGCGGGCTGCGCGTGGCTTTCACGAGTTGTTCCTGGAATGTTTCGGTGACCAGTTGCCCGACGGCAGCGACTTTTATCTGGATCAGATCCAGACTGCGATAGACACGATGGGCCGCATGCTGGGGGCCATGCTTGATCTGTCACGAGCGACGCGGAACGCTGGACCTTGGCAGCGTATCGACATGCAAGACCTGCTTGCAATCGTGTTCGCGGAGCTAGAGGACGAGTTCGCGCTCGGGCCCGTTTACCTGTGTGTCGGCGCATTGCCACCCCTCGTCGGAGAGCCCAAGCAGTTGGCGCGAGCCCTGCAATGTGTGGTCCACAACGCACTCAAGTTCCGCCGACCCGACGGTCCGGTTCGTATCGAGTTGGCGGGTGAACTGACGCCCGCTGGCAACCGGGTGCAGTATCAGCTGCGTGACAACGGTATCGGCTTCAAGCCGGATCACGTCGAGCGGATGTTTCGGGTCTACCAGCGGCTCAATCCCGATAGTCGTTATCCCGGGCTGGGCATGGGCCTGGCGATCGCTGAAAAGATCATCCGTGCACACAATGGCAGCATCAGCGCGCAAGGCGAGTTGGGCCAGGGCGCGTGTTTCACAATCGAGTTGCCACAGCCGGCGGACGCTGGTTGAACGGGTATACACTGCGCCGCTGTTTTTTTACGGGTTGCACGACGCCATGATCTGTTTCGACGATATCCGGGCGGCTGCCAATACTTTGGCAGGGCAGGTCACGCGAACCGCGTTGCAACGATCTCGCGTGCTGTCGAAGATGACGGGCGCCGAGGTTTATCTGAAGTTCGAGACCTTCCAGTTTACGGCTTCGTTCAAAGAACGCGGTGCGTTGAACAAGCTCGCGTCGCTGAGCGAGGCGGAACGGCAGGTCGGAGTGGTGGCCATGTCGGCTGGCAACCATGCGCAGGCCGTGGCCTACCACGCCCGCCGGTTGGGCATCGACAGCACCATCGTCATGCCCGTGAACACACCCTTCACCAAGATCAGAAACACCCGTGATCTCGGCGCCACCGTGGTGTTGCATGGCGAGAACCTCGCCGAGGCGCAGGGCAAGATGGAAGAGCTAGTGGCCGAAGGCCGTACCCTCGTTCATCCCTACGACGATCCCCTCGTGATGGCCGGCCAGGGCACGGTGGCGCTGGAAATGCTGGAAGACCAGCCCGATCTCGACACGCTGGTCGTGCCTATCGGTGGTGGCGGCTTGATGAGTGGTTGCGCGGTGGCCGCCAAGGCGATGAAGCCAGATATCCGCATGATCGGCGTTGAATCCGAAGGTTACTGTTCGGCCTGGGCGGCGATCTCTGGGCAACCCGACCTGCCCAAGGGCGGGCAGACGATCGCCGAGGGGATTGCCGTCAAGAATGTAGGCCATCAGACCCTGGACGTGATACGCCAATGGGTCGACGAGTTCGCCCAGGTGCCAGAAACGGCCATCGAGCGCGCCGTCGGCCTGATCGTGAACGTCGAAAAAGTGATCGTCGAAGGTGCCGGCGCGGCCGGGCTGGCGGCGATGCTGACCGAACCGGAGCGCTATCGCGGGCGCAAGGTCGGATTGGTCCTCTGCGGGGCGAATATCGACACGCGGTTGCTGGCCTCGGTGCTCACGCGCCAGCTCGTGCTGGAATCGCGGCTGGTGCATTTGCAGGTTGCCATCCAGGACAGTCCGGGCTTTCTGGGTCGCGTAGCCGCCGCGATTGGCCAGGCTGGTGGCAATATCGTCCAGGTGCATCACCAGCGATTGCAGGTCATCCACCACCCGAAAGATGCCGTGCTCGACGCCTTGGTCGAGGCACAGGACGAAGCCCATGCCCAGCGCATCATCGAAGCGCTGGAACAGGCCGGTTTCAAGGTCGCTCGCGGGGTGAGCGGCATCGAGTAGCCGACGAACTCAGAGTCCGGCGACAGGCTTGCGCCTGGCGCCGGAACTGTTCGCCGTTACCAGCTCAGTTGGTATCCCAGTACCAGACGAGCATCGCGCTCAAGCTGCGGCCCGTTCAAGTCTTGCCACACCGTGTAGCCGTACTCGGCCGCGAGGCGATGGCCGGAAGCCCGGCGCGGCTGCCAATTCGCGCCCGCCAGCACGGTCAGGCGTTCTCCACCCTGTCGCCAAGGATCCGCGGTCTGCACCGGTGCAACGATGTTGGCATCGATGCCGGCGATGTCATCTTCGGTTTCGGCCGACAAACGCAGCGACACGGAGACCGACGGTGACACCAGCCGCGCTGCCCAGCTATTGAGCTGATGCAGGTCTCCGCGTGAGTAGCCTTCGTCGTTTTCGTCCAGGTAGATCGTGCCGGCGTACTGCAGGCCCCAACTCCATCGGTCGTGCCGTCGAACGTAGGTGGCACCTGGCTTGATGGCCCATGAGCCCGATCCGATTTGCATCGGGTAGGGCAGCCGCAATGTCGGCCGCATGCCGTTGGGGGCCAGTACGGTCGCCGTCGCGTCGTTTTCCCCGGTGGGCGCGACGAGCGCGAACGAGGTATGCAGCCGCTCGTTGGATGAGTTGACGATGGACGCCAGCGCCGCAAGCGACATGTCACCCACACCGTCATTAACCGTGGTGAAGCGGCCTAGCCTGGCTGTTCCCATTCCACCCGAATAGGTGATGTGGTCCATGTGCAACCGTACCCAGGGCACCATGGCCATGAGCGTCAGCGCATCCGTCGGCGCCCACATGGCGCCGAGCATGTGCATCTGCATCACCATGTCGACGGGCACAACGCGCAACGTCGGGGGCTGGCCCGGCAGGCCGGAAAAGCGGTTTGGCACCTGGGTTGCGATCGTGTCTGGAGACAGGCGATCGGTGCCGGCAAGATTGCCGGACATCCCCATCACGCTGTAGCGGTAGGACAGCATTACCTCGCCTCGGCGATGGGTGTGATCGGCCATCACCCCGATAGGGGCGTGGTCGTCGGGGCGGGGCGGGGATGCCGCGTCATGAGCCACAGCGCACAAGGGTGCTGCAAGCGCCAGCGCGAGCAGCGCCGGCCAAGAGTTCAAAGCAAACATGTCAGAGTCCTGAATCAACTGGTCTGAGCCCGTGCGCACAGAGCGTGTGGCGCAGGCACGTGAATCGATGGGTCAGGCTCGGAACGGCGGACCTCTGGCCGATTGCGGTCGCGCTCGCTGCCGGGATCCGCCCAGGGCGGGTTCACCCGCAGGCCAGCAGGCTCGTATGACGGGTTGGATTGGTCCTGTCGCCGTGGCAGGCAGGGCCAGCGCCGCTGCCTGTGCACAGAGTGGACAGTGGGTTAGACCGGATTCGGCATCACCGGCGGGCGCGAACGCGAGCGAGCAGAGAACTTGCTGGACTTGCTGCAGCAGCGCCGCGTCGCCTTGCGCGCTGGTGGCCGGCAGGCCGGCCGCGACCGATTGCCAGCACAGTAACCAGATCAACGCCACCGACACGCGCAGCGCGCCGGCGCGCACCGGTCTTGGGGAGTCTGCGGAGTGGCGGGTCTGGCGCATTTGGCCGCGAGTCTAGCACCTGACTGCCGGGCGTTCGCTGCGCCGCAACATGTTACGATGCGGTCCATGGAGCTGACCGCGTTACTGCTCTCGCGTATCCAGTTTGCCCTGACGATCGGGTTCCATATCCTGTTCCCGACGTTGACCATTGGTCTGGCCTTGCTGCTGTTCGCACACGAGGCCTTGTGGTTGGCGACGCGTCGAGCAATCTACCTCCAGTCCTGCCGGTTCTGGTCGCGAATTTTCGCGGTGAACTTCGGCATGGGGGTGGTCTCCGGCATCGTGTTGTCCTACGAGATCGGAACCAACTTCGCCGGGTTCTCCGAAGCCACCGGCAATGTGCTGGGGCCGCTGTTTTCCTATGAGGTTCTGACTGCATTCTTCCTGGAGGCAGGCTTCCTCGGGATCATGCTGTTTGGCTGGAAACGTGTGCCGGGTTGGCTGCATATCATGGCCACCGGCATGGTGGCGATTGGCACCCTGATTTCGGCGTTCTGGATTCTGGCGGCCAATTCCTGGATGCACACGCCGGCCGGGTTTGAGGTGCGCGATGGCGTGTTCTACGCGACCGACTGGTGGGCGGTGGTGTTCAACCCGTCGTTTCCCTATCGCTACACTCACATGGTTCTGGCCAGCCTGCTGACAACGGCCTTCGTCGCCGCCGGGGTCGGCGCCTGGTATGTGTTGCGTGACCGCCATGCCGAGTTCGGCCGCATGACCTTGCGGCTGGCGGTGATCACCGCCGCGGTGCTCGCGCCCTTGCAGCTGGTCGCCGGCGACTTTCATGGGCTCAATACCCTCAAGCATCAGCCGATGAAGGTCGCGGCAATGGAAGGTCACTGGCATACAGAAACCGGCGTGCCGCTGCTGCTGTTCGCGATTCCCGACCAGGCTGCCGAGAAGAATCACTTCGAGATCGGCATCCCCAAGATCGCCAGCCTGATTCTCACGCATGAACTCGACGGTGAGCTCAAAGGCCTGACCGAGGTGCCGCCCGAGGATCGACCGCCGGTCGCCCCGGTGTTTTTTTCGTTCCGTGTAATGGTCGGTATCGGCATGCTGTTCATCGCGCTGGCTGCCACCGGACTGGTCTTGCTGCTGCTCGGCCGCTTGTTTGCTTATCCGCTCTACCTCAAGGCCTTGATCGCCGCGAGCCCGCTAGGTTTCTTCGCAGTGATTGCCGGCTGGGTGACCACCGAAATCGGGCGCCAGCCCTGGGTTGTCGCCGGCCTGATGCGAACGGCAGATTCCGGTTCGGCCACCGTGCAGACGAGTGAAGTCGCCACCAGTCTCGCCCTGTTCTCGGTCGTCTATCTGCTGCTGCTGCTCGTGTTCATCGGCGTCATACTGGGGCTGATCCGCAAAGGGCCGACCACCGGGCCGGAGCCCGAGCAACAACCCAGGTTTGCGACCGCATGACCGAATTGCTGCCACTGCTACTCGCCGGGGCGATCGCGTTCGGTGTGACGATGTACGTGCTGCTTGATGGCTTCGATCTGGGTGTGGGCATTCTGTTTCCGTTCGCCGATACCGAGGACGACCGCGACCGGATGATGAACTCGCTGGCGCCGATCTGGGATGGCAACGAGACCTGGCTGGTGCTGGGTGGAGCAGTGTTGTTCGGAGCGTTCCCCAAAGCCTTCGGCATTCTCACGGCCGCGTTTTATCTGCCGATCATGCTGATGCTGATAGCCCTCGTCTTCCGTGGGGTGGCGTTCGAGTATCGGTTCAAGTTTCGGAGTCGGTGGCCATGGAATCTGGCCTTTTGCGCAGGCTCGATGGTGGCCGCGTTCGCGCAGGGCGTGATTCTTGGCGCCTATGTTCGGGGCGCCAGCGGCGTGGACCATCAGTTCCACTGGTTCGGTGTCTTTCCACTGTTCACCGGTGTGGCCGTCGTGATCGCCTATGCATTGCTCGGGGCCGCCTGGCTAAACATGAAGACCGATGGGCCGCTGGCGATCCTCATGCGACGGCGGGCTCGCATGCTGTTGGTGGCAAGCCTTGGTTGCATCGCGGTCGTCAGTGTCTGGACTCCGCTGCTGGAGCCGGCCATCGCTGCCCGCTGGTTCAGTTTGCCGAACCTGTTCGTGCTTGCCCCGATCCCCGTGGCGACGGCGGTTACCGGGTGGCTGGTTTGGTACGGCCTGCGCGATGACAGCCATGATGCGATGGCGTTTGTCGCTAGCGTTGTGCTGTTTCTGATCACCCTCGGTGGCCTGGCGATCAGTCTATGGCCCTGGATCGTCCCGCGATCACTGACGATCTGGCAGGCCGCTTCTCCGCCTGAATCGCAGATCTTTCTGGGCGTCGGACTGGCGGCGATTCTGCCGTTTGTATTGGCTTACACGGCACACAACTACTGGGTGTTTCGCGGCAAGGTGCCGACGGGCTCCGGGTATCACTGACCCCGCGGCGACCGGCATGTCAGGGGATCAGGCGCTCCGTGTCCGGCAGCGCATGTCCGCCGCGACCGCAGGCGAACAATCCGTGAAACACGTGTACCAGCGCTGGTTTCAGACGAGCGATGTCGCAGACACGACGGCGACGGGCGACGCCCAGCACCATGCGTGAGATGCCGTGCGTGCCGAGCTCGAATATCTCCATCGGCAGCTGCGGCTGATCGGGATCTTCATGTCGGCGTAGTTCGTACAGGCGGCGGTTCAGCCGTGACAAATGGTTCAAGGCCTGTAGGTGCGCCATGCGTGCGACCGGGCCGGCGTTCTCGATCTCACCGAGCAGCGCGATCGCGGAGTCGTGACTGGCGGCGAAGAAACTCAGCATGGTATCCGTGACCACCTCCACGCGTCGTGCCCAGGTGGTGCTTGCCGGCAGGGCTTGTTGCGCCTCGCGCATCGCAGCCACAAGGGCGAAGTGCGAGAGTTCGTAGGCGTGCACGAAGCAGCCTTCAAGGCTTGCAAAACGTTCACAGAACGCCGCGGGCTCGACGCCGGCGCGTTGGCTGATGCGCTCCGCGGACATGCCGCGAAAACCGTGACTGGCCGCAATGCGGATCATTGCGACCATGCAGTCGGTTTCAACCGGGTCTTTCGAGGCGAGATTCTGCCGCAGAAATGCGTCGTCGTGACCTGGTTCGGCGTTCGGCCGTTCGGTCATGTCAGCGGGTGACATCGGTGTACTTGCCTCCTGATTCGCATCTTCAGCACGGTTGGTACGGTCGCAACCGAGATGA
This sequence comes from Abyssibacter sp., assembly GCA_023146115.1. Classification (GTDB taxonomy): domain Bacteria; phylum Pseudomonadota; class Gammaproteobacteria; order Nevskiales; family OUC007; genus Abyssibacter. The sequence continues at coordinate 16,345 of JAGLCS010000120.1, forward strand.
TGCGAACCCCGTCGCTGAGCTTGCCTGCCTTCTTTATGTACGCGCAAGTACCTAAGGCAAGTCGCGGCACCAGGATGCTAGAGTCGCGCCCCCGTTCTGGAGTCCAGGCATGAATCAAGGTCTGCTGGCTGGCATTGGTGCGTTCCTGATCTGGGGCGTTTTTCCGATCTACTGGAAATCGCTGGGGCCAGTGCCCGCTTTGGAAATCGTGGCCCATCGGCTGTCCTGGTGTTGTCTTTGGGTCGTCGGGTTTCTGCTGCTGACGCGGGGCACACGCTGGATTTCCCAGCTGCTCGCCAGGCCCAAGGTGCTGCGCAACCTCACCGCGTCATCAGCGCTTATCGGCGGCAACTGGTTTCTCTACATCTGGGCCGTCAATTCAGGGCATATCGTCGAAACCAGCCTGGGCTACTTCATCAATCCACTGGTGAACGTGGTGCTCGGTGTCGTGTTGTTCTCGGAGCGGCTCAATTCGAGGCAATGGACCGCGGTCGCGATCGCGGCGGCGGGCGTGGCGTACATGACGGTGTCGCACGGACGCCTGCCCTGGATCGCTCTGATTCTCGCAGCATCGTTCGGGTTCTACTCGGTGATGCGCAAAATCACGGATGTGGAGTCGGTGCCGGGACTGGCCTGGGAGTCGATGGTGTACTTCCCGCTGGCCTGCGGCTGGTTGATCTGGCTTTGGAGCCAGGGTCAGGGCAGTTTTCTGCGAATTGATGTTCAGACCGATGCCCTGCTGATCATCGCCGGGCTGGTCACCGCGATCCCGCTGATCCTGTTTGCGATCGCCGCCCGGCGAGTGCCGTTGTCGACCATAGGCGTGCTCCAGTACCTGGCGCCCTGCCTGCAGTTGATGTGCGGAACCCTCATTTACGGTGAACCCTTTACGCCGGTCGAGGCGGTGGGCTTCGGCTGCATCTGGGCAGCGCTGGCGATCTACACGGCAGACGGCGTGGGCGCGCAGTGGCGCAAGCGTGCGGCGATTCGAGCCCGGCCAGCCGCCGCGATGACGGCCGAGGCCGCGGACGCGCCGTTGCCTCAGCGCGACGGGCGTGAATAGGTCGGCTGCGGCCGCCGCGGTCCCTTAGCCGCGGGGCACGCCGTCGGGCAGCGTGGACGCGTCGTATGCGGTGTCTTCCTCCTCCTGCGGGGCCAGCTCGAACACGGTGGGTGTCGTGCGCGGGACGCCGACGTAGGCCGCTTTGTCTTCGAACGGTACGGGTGGTCTGCGCCGGATCTCCATCAGCGAGAAACCGCCGTAGATCACGTAAACGCTTCCGGCGAACACGAACAAGGCCTGGGCTCCGGCCCAGTCCATCACAATCGCTCCGACCAGCGGACCGATCATGGCGCCCACACCGTAGAGCAATAGCAGGCCGCCGCTGGTTTCTACATATTCGCCGGGCTCGGCGCGGTCGTGGGCCAGCGCAGCGCTGATGGCGAAAATCGGCATCGACATCGCACCGAACGCGACGGCGGCGGGTAGCAGCGTCCATAGGCTGACCGTGCCGTATACGACGATGACGGCCGATGCGATCACTGCCCCGAAGGCAATGCCGGCGATCACGCGCCGCCGATCGACCAGGTCCGAGATGACACCAAGCGGCCACTGCCCCATGGCGCCGCCGAGAATCACCGCGCTCATAAATGTGGCGACGGCCCCGATCTCGTAGCCGACTTGCTGTATGAACACCGGGCCCAGCGCCCAGAAGGCGCCGTTGGCCGCGCCGCAGCTCAGCGTCCCGGCCGCGGCAACCGGCGAGATGGTCCACAGCTTGCGGATATTGAGCTGCGCCCCCTTGATGGGTTGTGGGGCCACTGCGGTGCTCAGTGCAACCGGCACCAAGGCCAACGAGATCAGAATCGAGACCACGGCGAACAAGGCGAAGCCCAGCGGATCAGCCAGGGTCAGCAGCGCCTGGCCGACCAGCAGTGCCGAGAAATCCACCATCCGGTATACGGCCAGAATGCGACCACGCTTTTCCGACGGTGCACGCTCGTTGATCCAGCTTTCGATGATCATGTTCAAGCCCGCGATGCACAGGCCGGTGATCACGCGCAGCGCCATCCACCAGATGGGATCGACGAACAGGGCATGCCCCAGGGCGGCGGCCGATGCGACTGATGCCAGCGCGGTAAAGGTGCGGATGTGGCCGACATTCTTGACGAACACCGGCGTGAGCTTGCAGCCGGCGATGAAACCGACGAAGAACGAGGACAGCAGCAGGCCGATGGCGGTGAGAGAGAAACCCTCAAGGTTGCCGCGGACGGCGAGCAACGTGTTCTGAAGGCCGTTGCCGGCAAGCAGAATCGCGGCGGCAATCAACAACGCTGCAATTGTGAGCAGGGCTTGGCGCACTGGGGAACAGGCCGGGTGAGATTGGCGACAGGGTATCCAAATTCCGGCGTTCCTGTCGCGTGTTTCAGGCGGCGCATCTGCTGGCTCAGCGCCGGTCGCATCAAGCTCAGGTCGGCGGCTACCGTGAGCCGGTCAGAGCCTGCCTAGCGCGCGGCGGCGCTGCCAGTCTCCACGTACTCGCCACAGCCACCGAATACGTTGACGTTGGAGAGCAGGCTGGCAACGCCGGCGGTGGCATTGAGCTGCACGGCATCAAATGCGGTGGTGGCCGGGGCCGACAAGGCGACCAGTTCGCCGCCGCCCAGCAGTGGTATGCCCAGAGCCGAGAGGTTCAGCAAGGCGGGGTCTTCTATCGACTCCACCTCGACATCATCCAGCATGAAGTCCAGCGATACATTCTGGAGGAGGTCTAGCGCCAGCAATCCGGCTGGAATTTCCAAGGTCGTGCCACCGACGTTGCCGGCCGGGTATGCAACACCATCCGGCGCCTTAATCAGCAGGCTGGCCGTGCCGCCAAGCAGCCCGACCGGGATGCTGAGCGTTGCGAAGTTGTCCGGGTCGTCATCGATGGCGTTGTCCGGATTCTGCACGGCGCAGCCGACGCACAGGCCCGATACGCTGCCCGTGGTCGAGGCGCCGGCCCCACCGATGGGCTG
>JAGLCS010000121.1 GCA_023146115.1 Abyssibacter sp.
ATCTGGATCGAGGCATCGCGGATCACGATGTCGTCGCGCCCCGGCTGGTCAGAAATGACGCAGCCGTCGCCAATCAGCACGGTGGCTTCGCTGCGGGCGCGCTGCGCAAGCGCATCGAGGTAATCCTCGGGGTCCACTTCGGGACCGGTCGGTGCGGTGACGCAGCCCGAGAGGATCAGGGCCGCGCAGGCGAACAGCTGGGAGCGTGGAAGAGTAACTGGAAGCATCGTCCGACCGAATGGCTGGGTGGGGCGAGGATGGTACGAAAATCCCACTGAGAGCAACAATGCTGTCGAACCGCCGGTGACTCAGCTGGCGGGCGGCTGCCATGGGCGTGACGGCGCCTGCATGGGGCGATGACTCGGCAGACCGCTGAGTCGGTCCAGCCAGATGCCGATGGCGGGGAAAACGGACATGTCGAAGCCGCCTTCGTGGGCCACGTGGGTATACGCGTACAGCGCAATGTCGGCGATGCTCGGCTGATCGCCAACAAACCAGTCCCGATTGGCCAAGTGTCGGTCCATACATGTCAGTGCGCGTTCGCCCTGCGGTCGACGCTCAGCAATCTGGTGCTCGAAGGCGGCCGCCTGGCCGCTCAACGTCACCCAGAACCGGACGGTGGCGATATACGGCTCATGGGAGTATTGCTCCCAGAACATCCACTGCAGGACCTTGGCGCGGGACACGGGATTGGCTGGCCACCAAGCGGTGTTGTCGGCCAGATAGCAGAGCACGGCGTTGGATTCCGCCAGCCGCGTGCCATCGCCCAGCTCCACGGCCGGCAACTTACCCAATGGGTTGATGGCCCGAAACCAGTCCGTTTTTGTTGCGCCCGACAAGACATCCACCTCGCGCCAGTCCAGCGTCACGCCAAGGTGGTGGGCGAGCAGGGCAATCTTGTAGCAGTTGCCCGAACGCGAATCTCCGTACACGATCATGGTTTCGACCATCCTGGGATCGGGGAACTCTATTGTGATTGGGCGATTATGCGGTGTGGCGATTTTGGTGCTGATGGGTGGCTGCGCCAGCACGCCAGATCCGGTGGCCAGGTTCGACACTCGGCTGGCTGGCTACTTCGGGGCGCAGGCGTTGCCCATGGCGAATCACGCCGTATCGTCGCGCGTTGGAGTCGGAGTTGTGCCCACCGAAAGCTCAGGAGCCGTCGCCGAGTCCAATCGGCTCAACATGATCGCGACCGTTCGTGCGGCGCTCGGCGCCGGGACGTCCACGCGTTCGGTTCGGCCGATCGACGACAGCTACCTCAAGGCCGGCCGCGGCATGGACAACCTGCGCCAGACCGGCAAGCTGTTTGGTGTCGACACGCTGATGCTGCTGTCCCTGGACCAGAGGTTCCGGCCGGAGGACTCCGGGGGGTTGGTGCGCATCCGCACGGCGACCGGGTCTCGGGATGTGAATCTGCCCAGCCAAACGGTGCTGACCTATATCGATGTCGTGATGATCGATCTGGCCTCTGGCGAGGCCGGATATACGCGACAAGTGGCGTCGGAACTCGGCGTCGACGCCCGTACCTGGGCCGACCCGCGGCTGCGGCGGCAGGCCGAAACCGATGCCACGGCGAGCGCATTGGAGAAGCTGCGACTGGCGCTGGCGACGGATTTCGCACCGAAGAAAAAGAAGTAACGCCGGTCGGGTTACACAACCTCTATCGCATCCACCGCCGCGACCGCGCGGGTCACGGCCCCCTGATTGCGGCGCACGACCTCGCGAGCCGCTGCACCGGCGGCCCGCGCTGTTTCGGTATTGGTCCAGAGTTTCGTGATCTGCGCAGCTAGCGTTGGGGCGTCATGTATTTCCCAGCCTCCTCCGGCCTCAACCAGGGCATCCCCGGCGGCGCGAAAGCTCTGGCGGTGCGGCCCGAACAGCACCGGCATGCCCAGCGCGGCGGGTTCCAGCACATTGTGTCCACCGATGGGCACCAGGCTGCCGCCGACCAGAGCGATCTGTCCGAGGCCAAACATCGCCATCAGCTCGCCCATGGTGTCGCCGATCAGCACGTCGTAGCTCGCCGGGCCGGACGATTGGCTGCGTGAACGCACCGTCCAGCCTTCCGCCTCGGCTGCCTCGCGAGCGGCGCGAAACCGCTCCGGGTGTCGTGGAACCAGCACCAGCCTGGCCGTCGCAAACCCGTTGCGCAGTGTTCGAAATGCCTCCAGCACCATCGGCCACTCGCCGGGGTGCACGCTGGCCGCGATCAAGGTCGGCGGCGCCGATTGCGGCCAATCCACCGCCTCACGCAGGGTGGTGGTCTTCGCTTGCAGGTCTGGCGGGAGTTCGCGGTCGAACTTGATGTTGCCTGAAGGCCGCACGCGCTCGGCGGGCGCGCCGAGGGCAACGAAGCGCGCGGCATCATCGGGATGCTGGGCAAGAATGCGGGTGATTCGCCCCAGCATCACCCGAGCCAGCCGCGGAACCCGGCTCCAGGCGCGGAATGACCCGGGTGACATCCGCGCATTGACCAGGATTAGCGGAACCCGGCGGCGATGGCAGGCGGCATAGAGATTGGGCCAAAGCTCCGCCTCGATGATGATCGCGCGCTGCGGTTGTTTGCGGGCCAGGAATCGGTCCACCGACGTTGGCAAATCGTAGGGCAGGTAGCAGTGCTCGACGCTGTCGCCAAACAGGTCGCGAATCCGTTCGGAGCCGGTGGGGGTGCCGCAGGTGACGAGTATCGGCGCCGTGCCATAGCGGCCAATGAGCTGCCGAATCAACGGCGCCGCCGCCTCGACTTCTCCGACCGACACCGCGTGCAGCCAGACGGGTGCCGGCATGAGTCCGGGCCTGCACCACCCGAACCGCTCGCCGAAGCGATGCAGATACGCGGGCTGACGCCGTCCACGGCGTAGCAAATTCACCAGGATCAGCGGCACGGCGACGTAGAACAGCGCGGTATACGTCCAGCGTGCCAGCGTCGTGTAGACCTGATCCATACGAGGGCGCGTCACGCCACTGCTGCTCGATAGGCGCCGAGCATGGTCGTCCACCCTTGAGCACTCAGCGCCGCCTGCGGGTTGTTGGCGAGCAACTTGTCGACCGAGCGCCGCAACCGCTTGAGATTGCCGGCCGCCCAATAGCGGCCCGCGCGTATACGTGCGCGGTCCAGGTCGATCAGATGCCAGTGGTCCTGGGCGTCGCATAGCAGGTTGGCGACATTCAGATCCGCATGCCAGACCTGTTCCGCATGGAACTGGCCGACCACGGTACCCACCGCCTGCCAGGCGGTCTCGTCCATGTCGCCGTCGCAAAGCCGGTCACTGAGGGATCGGGCCTTGGGGATGCGGCAGGTGATCAGCGCCCCGGTGTCGGTGAGACCATGGCGCGTCAGACAAGCCGCTACCGGGCGTGGCACGGGGAGGCCCTGTGAAAAAAGCCGCGCGCTGATTCGGAACTCGCGCCATGGGCGGCTGAGCGCATTGGAGTTGTGCCAGTAGTGATCCCGGATCAGCTTGCCGGGCAGTCCGCCGCGACGATAGTGTCGCAAGACCCAAGGCTGGGCAGCCGGTCCGATGAACCAGGCCGAACCCCGTCCGGCATCTGCGGCGGTGAGTTCGTCACGCGCGGCCCAGTGTTTCGGCTCGAATAAAGACACCGACGGATCGGGCACCAGGTCCGGGTCATATAAAATGTGGTGATGATGATCCTGATGTCGCGCTTCGCGAATGGGTCCCGACATGTGTTACTCGGCGGCCTCAACTCTCTGAAAATGACTCTGTCCGTGGTTCAACCGAACCGGGGACGGACGCATTGTGCGGCAAACCGGGGCACAGCCCCAGCCCATGCCGAGCAGGCAAGGCGATGAGTCCCATGGCCAATCGCTCGGCGCCCAAGGGGCCGCGTCACTGGATGGACTGGTGCCTTTATGGGTTGATCCGCTTACTGCTGCTGCTGCCGTATCCGGTGCTCATGGCCGCAGGCACGGGCATCGGCCGCCTCTTCCGGCGGCTGTCGGCCTCACGCCGTCATGTCGTCGAAACGAATCTGCGTGTCTGCTTTCCGGACTGGACCCCCGCCCGGCGAGACACTGTTGCACGCGAGCATTTCGCGGCGATGGGCCGCGGCATTATCGAGGCTTCGTTGGCCTGGTGGGCCTCCGACCGCAAGCTCGCCGGGCGAGGCGAGGTGGTCGGCCTGGAACATCTGGACCGAGCGATGGAGCAGGGCGGGGTTATTCTCCTCACCGGGCATTTCACCACCCTGGAACTCGCGGCCCGCTACGTCGCGATGCAGCGACCATTCCACGCGATGTACCGCCCACTGGACAACAGCTTTTGGGATGTGGTGACGACCCGGGCCCGTGAGATCCGTTCGCAGCGCCCGTCCGTGCCACGGCGCGATCTGCGAGCGCTGATCAAGACCCTGCGCCGCGGCGGAGCCGTCTGGTACGGCCCGGACCAGACACTCAGCCATCGCAACAGCGCATTTGTGCCGTTCTTCGGCGTGCAGACGCTGACGCTAACCGCGACATCGCGACTGGCCGAGATGGGCCGTGCTCGGGTGGTGCCGTTTTATCCTGAACGCCTGCCCGGCCATCGCTATCGCGTGGTGTTCGGACCCGCGCTGGAACAGTTCCCGACCGAGGATGTGCTGGCGGACACAGGGCGTATCACCGCGACACTGGAGGACGCGATCCGCCGCTGCCCCGAGCAATACTTCTGGATGCACCGCCGCTTCAAGAAGCGCCCGAAAGGCGAGCCGCAGATTTACTGACCCGAACCGGCGACAGCGTTCAGGTGATAACCCACCGGCACAGTGATCGCCAGGGCCTGATCCGACAGGCCGGCCGGCACCGGTGGCAGCGGAGAGGCACGGTCCAGCATTTCGACGGCCGCATTATCCAGAATCGCGAACCCGGATGAGCGCGCGACGTAGGCGCCGCGCACGCGGCCATTTGGTTCGATCACGAACGCCAGCTCCACGACGCCTTCCCAGCCGCGGCGCCGGGCACTGTCGGGGTAGTCGCGAAACTGCGCCAGCCATTGCTGAAGTTCGGTGAAGTAGTCCGATGCACCCGCGGAAGCCGCCTTGCGATCAAGCCGGACGGTACTGGGGGGCGCCACCGATTGCGTGGCTCGGCTGGCTGTGCGGCGGCTTGTTGAATCGCTCGGCGCCGAGGAATGGGCGACCGCCGGTGCGGCGTTCGCCGCCGCCGATCGGTCGTCGGGCTCGCTGGCCGCCGGCTGCGGACTGGTCTGGATGCGAAGATCCAGCGTCACGCCCGCCTCTTCGCTGTAGGGCAACTCGATCGACCCGATGCCTGGAGCGATCACGCCTACGTGGGCGATTGTGGCCAGCCCGGCAGCGGCTAGCCAGTGCAGTGGAGCAATGGTCTGCTCAGGCGTCCGGCGCATAGAGCAGCCGGGTGGCGGCGTCGCGCATACGGTGGCTGATGCGTTCGATGCGTCGATCGAACCATTGCAGAATGACCACGGCCGGAATCGCCACGATCAGCCCGGCCGCCGTGGTCAGCAGCGCTTCCCAGATGCCGCCTGACAGCAACGATGGGTCGATGCGCGCGCCAGCCTGCTCGAGTTCGCGAAATGCGCGAATCATGCCGATGACGGTGCCCAGCAAGCCCAGCAACGGGCTGAGATACGCGACCACCTCGAGTGGCCGCAGAAACGCGCGCAGGCCTTCCAATTCTTCGGTGGCGACACGCGTCACCTCGGCGCTGCGTGCCTCCTGGCTGCGGCCGCGAGAATTCATCGCGCATTCGATGACGCGCGCAATGGGGCTGGGGTGGCCGTCCACCATGGCGATGGCCTCGTCATGGCGGCCCCGCGCCCAGAGATTGATCGACGGGTTGACGAACTGCAGGTCGCCGACGCGCAGGCGCATGAACTGCCACATCTTCACGAAGGCAATGGTTAGCGAGAGGATCGACAGCAGGATCAGGACCATGATCACCGGTCCACCCGCATCAATCAGAAACGATAGTCTTTCCACCCCGTTCTCCCACTGCTGGCGCTTGGCTGCTCGGATGACAAGCTGTGCATTGTAGGGCCGCGGCCCTGCTCAACCAATGAGCTTGTTGTTATCATCACGAACGCCCAGGGTTTTCGCCTTTCATTCTGAAGGTTTACGGGATGCTCCCTATTAATACTCGACACATCTTTGCCGGCGTGGCGCTTGCCGTCGGCGCGTGTTTCGCATTGCCGACCGCTGCGGCGGATCTGGCACAGGCGCGGCAGCTGATCAACGAGGGCCGCTTCGGACAGGCGCTGGCCCTGCTGGATTCGCATCTGAAGGCCAGCCCGCAGGATGCCGAAGCGCGTTTCACGCGCGGCCTGGTGCTGGTGCGGATGTCGCGCGCCGATGAGGCCATCCAGGTCTTCGCCGACCTGACGCGGGATTTCCCGCAGCTGCCCGAGCCTTACAACAACTTGGCCGTGCTGTATGCGCAGCGTGGCGACTACGAACGCGCCCGCGACGCGCTGGAAGCTGCCTTGTCCACCCATCCCAGCTATTCGACGGCGCACGAGAACCTCGGTGATGTCTACACCGCGCTGGCCACTGCGGCCTACAACCGCGCGCTGGTACTGGACAAGAGCAATGACTCGATCCGGGTGAAGCTCAATCTGCTGAACCAGATGGAGGGTGTGTCTCCCGAAACGGATACCGACGCCGTAGAAACAGCGGCTGCGCCGGCTGCAGAGCCTGCACCGGCGGTGGCGCCGACGCCGGTGACCACCCCGCGGCCGCAACCAACGCCGACACAAGCGGTGGTGGCAGAAGGCGAGATCTCCGACGGCGTGACGCGCACACTGTTCGGCTGGGCCAGCGCCTGGTCGAATCAGAACGTGGACGGCTATCTCGACGCCTACCATCCGGATTTCGATCCGGAAGACGGCAGCACCCGCGCGCAATGGGCGAGAATTCGACGTGCCCGCGTGAGCGCGCCAGACGCCATCAGCGTCCGCATCGTCGAACCCACCGTCGAGGTCAAGAACGAGCGTGAGGCGACCGCGACCTTTATCCAGGTCTACGAATCGGACAGCTACAGCGACCGGGTCCGCAAGCGTCTGGAGATGCGCCCGGTCGGTGGGGAATGGAAGGTCTACCGCGAGACGGTCGTCGCCGAGCTGTGAAGCGCCTACTCCTCGGTCTCTTTCTCATTGCGGGACCGGTCGGAGCCAACCCCGGCCTGTTGATGCCGGCGACTGCGCCAGAAGCGCATCTCCTGGTGGCGCTGGATCATCTCAACGCGGGGCGCGCGGACGCGGCCCTGGCCAACCTGAGCCTGCTGACGCGGCAGCAGCCTGATTTCCGCCTCGCGCAGTACCTCTACGCGAGCCTGCTGGATGCGCGCTCGGGGCGGCCAACTCAGGATCTGGGCACCGACACAGGCCAGATGATCGCCAGCCTCAGCAGCGAGGCGCAGCGGCGTTGGGCGCACCGCCTGGGTCGCGGCCTGAATGGTCTGATCCCGCAGTCGCTGCTGGCACTGCCACGCAAGTATCGCTACGCGGTCGTGGTCGATCTCGGGGCCTCACGCCTCTACGTGTTGGAAAACACCCCTGAAGGCCTGCGCCTGGTGCGTGACCATTATTCTTCCATTGGTCGTGCCGGCATCGGCAAGGAACTGGAGGGCGACGGTCGGACGCCGGTGGGCATCTACCACGTCACCGAATACCTGGACGGCGATGCGCTCCCCGATCTCTACGGGGCGGGCGCCTATCCGGTGAACTACCCAAACGCCTGGGATCGCCGTCTCGGCCGCACCGGCTACGGCATTTGGGTGCATGGTGTCCCTAGCGATACTTACAGCCGTGTGCCGCTGGCCAGCGAGGGCTGCGTCGCGCTGGCGAATCTCGATTTCGAAGGTCTCGCACCCTTCATCAAACCCGGCGAAACCCCCGTCATTCTGGTCGATTCGATTCAGTGGGTGCGCGAATCCGACTCCGATCTGCTCGCGGCGTCACTCCGTGGTCAGGTCATGGAATGGCGCCGTGATTGGGAGTCGCTGGACACCGACGCCTACCTGTCGCATTACGCTGAGGATTTCTCCGCGGATGGCATGACGCGGGCGGCCTTTGTCGAGCATAAGCGGCTGGTCAACAGCGCCCGGGCCTTCGTGCAGATCGAAATCGATGACCTGGAGCTGTATCGCTATCCGGGCGTGGAAGAGCTGCTATTTGTGGCCCGGTTCCGGCAGCAGTATGTCAGCGACGAGTTACTGCGCGAAGCCACCAAGTCCCAGTACTGGCGGCTGACGCCGGGTGGGCGCTGGGAGATTGTCGAGGAAGCGGCGGGCTGAGCCCGCTCCCGCGCATCCGGGCTAGTTGAGTACCCGGTAGCCGCGGCCACGCAGGCAGTTCTTCACCACCTGATCCTTTTCACGAGCGCCTTGCGCCGCGCCTTTCGCGCCGCCGACCACGGCTCCGGCGCCGCCGGTTCGTTTGGCGGTGTCGCTGTTCCCGAAAATGCTGCCGAGCAGGGCACCGATGGCGGCACCGCCTAACGCACCGCCCGCCGCGCTGCTTCCCATATCGACCTGTTCGGCGTACTGCTCGCACTGGGCCAAATCCTGCGCGTACTGGGCCTGGCTGACGCCTTGGGTGTCGACAATGGGGCCGCGGTTGGCGCAGCCAGACAGCCACGCCACACATGCCATGCTGAAAAAGACGATTCGCCGGGTGCGCATGAGCCAAGTCTCCTGAGTCGAGCGGGTACCGGTTTCGACCGGTTGCACCGGCCGACGTTCATATCCAGGCGGTGAACCGCCACGAAAAAGCCCGCACGCGGCGGGCTTTTCAGGCAAATCGTCCAGTACGTGGCTGGCTCAGTTGCGCTCTTTGACGATCAGAAAGTCGGTGACCTTCAGCATGTCTTCAAAGCCACCGGCGTAGCGGCCGCTGGTCGTGTATTGCCCGTTGATCACGAGCGCCGGCACGCCGGTGATGCCGAACTGCCGAACCAGCTTTTCCGCACGGCGCACTTTGTTCTCAACCGCAAAGCTGTTGAACGTGGCATCGAACTTCTCGCGATCCACACCCTGTTCCTCAAAGACCTCCGCAATCTGGTCCTTGGAGTAGAGGCTCTTGCCGTCCTTGTGGATAGCCTGGAACAGCGCGGGGTGCACCTTGTCCAGTACCCCGAGCGCCTCGGCAGTGTAGTAGGCGCGCGAGTGGTCCAGCGCCTGCTTGCGGCCTAGCGAGGTCGGAATCCGGATGAATTCCACGTCGGCCGGCAGATCCTGCTCCCACTTGTGAATGACGGGATCGAAGTGGTTGCAGTGGCTGCATCCATACCAGAACACCTCCGCAACCTGCACGGTGTCGGCGTCGCCAAGCGACTCCGGTTGCGGGACGGCCTTGTAGTGCTGGCCCTCGTGATAGCGCAGCGGACCATCCTGCGCGCTACACGCAAGCGGCAGGGTGGCGATCGACACAAGCGCGATAGCGCTCGCCAGTAAGCGTTGCTTCAGCATGGTCTTAAAACCCTTGGAACTTATTGGAGCCCGGCGACGTAGCCAGCGAGCGCTTCGATTTCGGCGTCCGTCAGTTCTTGCGCCACCTCGGTCATCATCTGACCGTTGGCTGAACTGTTGCGTTCCCCGGCGCGATAAGCCTTGAGCGCCGTGGCCAGATAAGCGGCGTGCTGACCGCCGATATGCGGCCAGCCCGCAGCGGCGTTGCCCTTGCCGGATGGCCCATGGCAGGCCAGGCAGGCGGGGATGTTGCGCTCGGCATCACCACCGCGATAAAGCGGCTCGGCCACTTCAATCGAGTCTTCCGATCCGGCGCCGGGCTTGTGGGTTTGTGCCGCGAAATGCGCAGCCAGATTCGTCATGTCCTGGTCCGACAGGTTCATCACCTGGCCGGCCATCAGGGCATTCTGGCGCTCGCCGGCCTTGTAGGCCTGCAGCGACGTTTCCAGATACTTCGCGGATTGGCCGGCGATCTTGGGCCATTCCGGATTCACGCTATTGCCATCGGGGCCGTGGCAGGCGGCGCAGGGCGCGGCCTTTTCGGCTCCGGCTTTTGCATCGCCTTTGGCAAGGCTATGGTGGTTCTCCGCAGCGAAGGCGGACCCGGCCAAGGCAAAGGCCAGGGCAGCGGCAGAAGTGCGCAACACGTCGATCATGGGTTCATGGGCTCCTGCAGGCGGCGAACTGAGCGCGCCGGAAAAGTCATATCATGGGAATCGTCCTATTGTAGCGTACCGATGATCGACGACAGAACCGAGAGTGCCAGCCGGCTGCTCGCCAGAGCCCAATTCGAGTGTTCCGCTGCGGCCCTGCGCCAGGCGCCGGAGCCTGATCGGCCGGAGATCGCCTTCGCCGGACGGTCCAATGCGGGCAAGTCCAGCGTGATCAACGCGGTCACACGGCAGAAGTCGCTGGCGCGCACGAGCAAGACGCCGGGGCGGACGCAGCTACTGAATTTCTTTCAGTTGGAAGACACGGCGCGGCTGGTCGACCTGCCAGGCTATGGTTTTGCCAAGGCACCGGAGTCGGTACGACGCGAGTGGCACCGGATGATCGAGGCTTACCTGCAGAATCGCGACGCGCTTGTCGGTCTGGTGATCATCATGGATTCGCGACGCCCGCTGACCGAAACCGATGTGCAGATGCTGAACTGGTGCGCCGCCCGGCCGCTGCCGTGCATCATCCTGCTGAACAAGGCAGACAAACTGTCGAAGGGCGCCGCCGCATCAGCGCGCCAGGGCGTCATCCGCGCGATCGACGGCGCCGCGACCGTGCTCAGCGTGTCCGCACGCACCGGAACCGGCATCGACGCCGCCAAGCTGGCCGTGGTGGATTTGCTGTTGCCGCAGACTGTCTGATCAGTCCTTGGGCAGTACCGATTTATCCGCACCGCCAGGACGGAGCCGGTTCTCGCGCCTCGCCTGTTCTTAGGCAGCACCTGGTGCTGTGAATAGAGCAGAGTTTCCTGCGGGCAAAAAAAATCCCCGACGGGTCCGGGGACGACCGCGCCGGGGAAGCGGTTTCGGCTTGGGGGAGCCGATCGCTTGTTTCCGCCCAGGGAGTGGAGGCGGAGAGCGCCGGGGAAAGCGCTCACGGAATAAGACCCGCCCCCTGGCCCGAAGTTCATTCTGCTCGAAAAAAGTTTGAAATTATTTAAGTGATTGATTTGAAATAAAAAAATAGACTTTTGACAAGGCCGTTTATCGGTCTTAATTTGCCGTTCGTCGGCCTCGGTTCATCCGTGTGCTTCATCCCAGTTCGCGCCGATTCCAAATTCGGCGATCAGTGGGACAGACAACCCTTGGCCGACGGCCTCCATCCGCTCCGCCAGCGCCTTCGCCAGCGTCTGCGCCTGGGCATCGGGCACTTCGAAGACCAGTTCGTCATGCACCTGCATGATCATCTTCGCGGGCGCATCCTGACCCTGTAGCCAGCGGTCGATGTCGATCATGGCCTGTTTGATCAGGTCGGCTGCGGTGCCCTGCAGCGGGGCATTGATGGCGGTGCGCTCGGCGTATTGCCGCGCCTGCTGGTTACGCGCTCCGATGTCGGGCAGGTAGAGGCGGCGCCCCGCCAGGGTCTCCAC
>JAGLCS010000122.1 GCA_023146115.1 Abyssibacter sp.
TCCGGCTCCAGCCCCCAGACCTCTGCGGCGGTGTTGCGATGGATGTCCCGGCCATTCACGAAGGCGGCGATCATGGATTCGTCGCCCGAGAAATGGGCCATCAGCCGCAACTCGATCTGCGAATAGTCGATCGCGACCAGCCGGTGGCCGGGCGGGGCGACAAAGGCCTCGCGGATGCGGCGACCTTCCTTGGTGCGGATCGGTATGTTCTGCAGATTGGGTTCGGAGGAGGACAGGCGGCCCGTGGCGGCAACGGCCTGGTGGTACGAGGTGTGGACGCGACCGGTGATCGGGTTGATGCGTTCCGGCAGTTTTTCGGTGTAGGTCGAGCGCAGCTTGGCCAAGCCGCGCCAGTCCAGAATCATCTGCGGTAGCGGATGCTCCTGCGCCAACTCGGAGAGCACGTCCTCGGCGGTGGACGGCTGTCCCTTCGGCGTCTTGCGCTTGACCGGCAACCCCAGGCGGTCGAACAGGATGTCCTTGAGCTGGCCGGGCGAATTCAGATTGAACTCGCCACCGGCCGCGGCATAGGCGGATTCCTCCATCTCCCGCATCCGCCCGGCCATCTCGTGGGTGATGGTCCGCAGATGCCCGGCATCGATCAGCACGCCGTGGCGTTCCACCCGCGCGAGTACCTGCACGAGCGGGATCTCCAGCGATTCGAATACGGAGCGCTGACCAGGTTCGTTCGACAGTCGCTTCCACAGTTGCTGGTGGAGGCGCAGCGTGATGTCCGCGTCCTCCGCGGCGTAGGGCGTGGCCTGCTCCAGGTCGATCTGGTTGAAGCTGAGTTGTTTTTTTCCCTTCCCCGCAATGTCGGTGAAGCTGGTGGTCTTGACGTTCAGGACCCGCTCGGCCAGCGAGTCCATGTCGTGACGACCCGCGGTGGGGTCCAGCAGGTAGGACTCCAGCATGGTGTCGTAGTCCGCGCCGCGCACGGTCACGCCGTGATGGGCGAGCACGTTGATGTCGTATTTCAGGTGCTGACCGACCTTGGATGGCGACTCGCCCTCCAGCACCGGACGCAGCGCGTTGAGCACATGCTGGCGATCAAGCTGATCTGGCGCGCCCATGTAGTCGTGCGCCACAGGCACGTACCAGGCCTCGCCGGGCTCCACGGCAAAGGACAGGCCGACCAGGCCGCCAGTGATGGCATCCAGCGCATCGGTTTCCGTATCCAGGCAGATCAGTTCGGCGGTTTCCAGGCGCTGGACGAGCGCGTCCAGGGCGTCCTGGCTCAGCACCGTGTGGTATTGAACCTGCGCGGGTGCATCCGGTGCGTCGGCTGCGGGCGGCGGCGCCTGGTCGTCAAGATCGGTCAGCCAGCGGTGAAAGTCCATGCGCTGGTAGAGCTCACGCAGCACGTCGGTTTTCTGTTCGCCTCGCGTCAGCGCGTCAAAGGTCAGCGGCAGCTCCACATCGCAACGGATGGTCGCGAGTTCTCGCGATTTCGGCAGTTGGTCGAGGTGTTCGCGCAGCGATTCGCCGACCTTGCCGCCGATGGCGTCAGCATTGGCGATGATGCTGTCCAGATCACCGTGGGCGTTGAGCCATTTGGCGGCGGTCTTCGGGCCAACCTTGGGCACGCCGGGGATGTTGTCGGAGGTATCGCCCATCAGCGCCAGCAGATCGATGATGCGTTCGGGGCCGACGCCGAATTTTTCTACCACCCCGACGGGGTCCATGCGCTTGTCTTTCATGGTGTCGTAGAGCAAGACCTGGTCGCTGACGATCTGCGCCATGTCCTTGTCACCGGTCACGATGACCGTCTTCCAGCCGGCGGCCTCGGCCTGTTTCGCCAGCGTGCCGATCACGTCGTCGGCTTCCACGCCGTCGATTTGCAGCATTGGCAGGCCCAGGCCATCGACCAGTGTGCGGATCGGCTCGAACTGGTCGGCGAGCTCCGGAGGTACGGGCGGGCGGTTGGCCTTGTAGTTGGCATCCAGCGCATGGCGGAAGGTCTTGCCCCGCGGGTCGAAGATCACCGCGATGTGGTCGCCTGTTTCGGCGGCCAGCAACTTGCGCAGCATGTTGCCCATGCCGAACACGGCGCCGGTGGGCTCGCCGCTGGAATTGGTCAGCGGCGGCAGGGCGTGAAACGCCCGGTAAAGCCAGCTGGAGCCGTCGAGCAGGTAAAGCGTGTTGTCGGCGCTCATGCCGGTAGCACCTGTTCACCGCGCCAGAGGTCAGTCAGTGTCTCGCGGGCTCGGACCAGATGCGTGGTGTCGCCATCGACCATGATTTCCGCGACGCGTGGCCTGGAGTTGTAGTTGCTGCTCATGGTGAATCCGTAGGCGCCGGCCGATCGTACGGCGAGCAGATCGCCCGGCAGGATTGCGAGATCGCGATCGCGGCCCAGCCAGTCGCCGGATTCGCAAACCGGGCCGACCACGTCGTAGCGGTGCATGTCGGCATCATCACGTGGCTGCACTGGCACGATGTTCTGCCAGGCGTTGTAGAGGGTCGGGCGTAGCAGATCGTTCATAGCCGCATCGACGACCGCGAAGCGCTTTTCCGGCTGCTGCTTCAGGTATTCCACGCGGGTCACGAGAATGCCCGCGTTGCCGGCGATGGCGCGGCCCGGTTCGATCAGAATCTCGAGGCCTCGGTCCGCCAGTTTGTCGCGGATCGCCGTGGCGTAGTCGTGCGGAAGCGGGGGCTCCTCGGCCTGGTAGCGAATACCCAGCCCGCCACCCAGATCAAGATGGCGAATGGTGATGCCGCGGTCGGCCAGGTGATCTATCAGGATGAGCAGCCGGTCCAGCGCGTCGATGAAGGGCGGCAGCGTCGTCAGCTGTGAACCGATGTGGCAGTCCAGCCCGAAGATGTCCAGCGCGGGCAGGTCACGGGCGCGGTCAAAGGCTCGGTCCGCATCGTTGATGTCGATGCCGAACTTGTTGTCCTTGAGCCCGGTGGCAATGTAGGGATGGGTGCCGGCGTCCACATCCGGATTGATGCGCAGGGAGACCGGGGCTCGCGTGCCGTTTGCGGCGGCCACAGTGTTGAGCCGTTCGAGTTCGGACAGCGATTCGACGTTGAAGCACTTGATACCGACTTCCAGCGCTCGTTCCATCTCCGCGGCGGTTTTGCCCACGCCGGAAAACACCGTCTTCGCCGCGTCGCCGCCGGCTGCCAGCACGCGCTCAAGTTCGCCCATCGAGACGATGTCGAAACCGGAGCCGAGCCGGGCCAGTACATTGAGCACGCCCAGGTTGCTGTTCGCCTTCACCGCGTAGCACACCAGATGCTCCAGGCCCGCCAACGCATCGTCGAACACCTGGAAATGCCGGGTCAGTGTTGCTCGCGAATAGATGTAGCAGGGCGTCCCGTGCGCCGCGACAATGGCGGGGACAGGTACGGATTCGGCGTGCAGCACGCCATCGTTGAGGTTGAAATGGTCCACGTCGGGGTATCCGGATTGAGGGCGGGACGAGCGCGGCGCTGCCGGCAGGCGGTCGTCTAGTCTAAAGAAATCCTGGCTTCAGAACCGCTCGAAAAACAGCGCGAATCCGTAGTACGTGGCGCTATCACTGAAGAACTGGCCAAACGGGATCGGGCCGGTGAAGCCCTGCGCGGCAATGGTCAATGCATTGCCGGCCACCGTGTCCGACGCGATGCGCAGACCGCTGATCAACCGCACCTGCATGTCGGACTCGAAGGCCTCGGTCGCGTTGGTGTTAAAAGCCGTGACCCAGTGCGCCCTGCCCCAGACGGGGTTGGGGCTGAGGTACTCCACGCCGCCGCCACCGCCGACGTTACCGATCTCGTCGAGGTCTGAGGCGATGATGTAGCCGCCGGTCACATAGAGGCGCCAGCCCGGCGCCGGGTGGTAGGCGGCGAGCAGGTCCAGCGCCTCGTAGGACAGGTTCTTGCGCTCCGGCGCGTTGCCGCTCAGCAGAAACTCATCGCCCAGATGTGAGCTCTGATGCAGCAGCCGCATGCGGATCTCCCACGGCCCGCCCCGCCAGAGCAGGGGGATTGCGAGAAAGTAGTCCGTGTTCACCAGCACGTCCGACGACGTGCTCATGTTGAACTGCGATTGCGTGGACGCCATGAGCCCGATCTGGGTGATCGATTGTTCGTGCTGCCAACCGTAGAAGCCGAACTCCAGCCCGAGCTTGCCGTTGCCCAGGGTCACCTCGGTTCCGTCGCGTCGAAAACGGGAGAATGACAGCTCGTTCACCGCCTCGCTGGTCGCCGCCATCAAGGGCTTGACCACCGGTTCTGCCGGCAACCACCCGGTGCGTGCGTCGTGCTCGGCGGCGTGTGCGGAGCCGCTCAAGGCGATCCACAACAAGGCTGCGGGCCAGCCACGCAGGGGGTGTATCAGCCGGTCCAATGACGGGGCGTTGGAGGCAGCGACGACCGAGTCCATGGGCGCGCAAGGTTTTGGGTGAAGCGCGGAGTATAGCGACGCGACGGCCCGCTCTCGCTGATCCGGAGCCAGCTGTTCAGCCCAGCACGATCAAGACGATGCCGGTGGCGTATAGGCCCAGTACCAGCACGCCCTCGAAGCCGACGTTGCCAAGGCCGTGACGTTGTCGGCGCAGCAGGCCCAGCAGGGTGACGCCCACCATCAGCACGCTTAGTGACAGCCACAAGGCCTGTTTATCCGACACGGCCACATGGATCGAGCCGGCGCGATAGGCGATATCGGACAGCACCAGAAACAGCACATCAAAACCATTGCCGCCGAGGATGTCGCCGACCGCAAGCGTCAGTGCCCCGCGGCGGACCGCGGCAATCGCGACCACCAGTTCGGGCATGGAGGTGACCACGGAGGTCATCACGTTGCCGACCAGCGTCTTGCTAATGCCGGTGCGCTCGGCCAGCGCCACGCCGGTCTCGGCGATGGCCCAGCCTGCAATCGAGACGATGAGCGCGAGCACGCCGAAACTCAGCCAGAGGCGCGTCAGTTCGCCGGACTCCGGTTTGGCGGGCGCGTCGCTGTCTTCGGCAGCCGTGTGCTGAGTCTGTTTCGGGCGCCACATCGGTTGCTGGTGGGCGCGGGCAATCAGGCGCACCCCGAAGATGTACATGGCCACGAGCGCGAACGAGGCCATATCCACCCCCCACAGGGTCCAGCCCGGGCCGAACATCGCCACCTGCGCCAGGCCGAGCAGCACCACCAGCAACACGCCCTGCAGCAGGTTGGCCTCTGAGGCCGCCGCGTGTTCCAGGTTGACCTCCCGATAGACGAAATCGGCGATCACCAGGAACGTCGTCTGTGCCGCGATGCCGCCAATGGCATTGCCATAGGCAATCTCGGCCTCGCCGGCCCAGGCGGCCGAGACTGAGGTCACCGTGCCCGACAACGATGTCGCGGCACCGAGAAATACCGCACCGAGCACCGCTTGCCCGAGTCCGGTGACTGCGGCCAGCCGCTCGGCGCGTGCGGTCAGGGCGAGGCCGGCGAACAGCACCGCGATCGCCGCCGCGACAAAGACGGCCAGGGTCAGCGGCAGGCCGAGCTGCGCCACGTTCATTGTCCGGGGCGTTGCGACCGGCCGTTATCAGGGTGAGCCGTGATCAAGGCGACGGACCGGTCTCGGCCTCGGTTGCATCGACGGCGGCAGGCTCGCTGGCGTCGACCGGGTTTTCGTGCGACACCCGGTTTGGGTCTTCGCCCGGGCGCACGAGTGGCCCCATCTGGCCACAGGCGCTCATCAGGGCAGCGCCCAACAGCAGGGTGAACAGACGCATGTGCTTGTCGGCCTCCGATGGCCGGTCAACAATGAGCGGCCAGTCTAACGAACCTTGATCAATGCCAAAGACCATGGACGACGCCGTTGTACTCGAACCGGATTCAAAGGCTGATGCCTGCGTGATCTGGATGCATGGTCTCGGCGCCGACGGGAATGATTTTGTGCCCATCATCCCGATGCTCGGGCTACCGGTCGGGCATTCGGTGCGTTTCATCTTCCCGCATGCGCCGGTCAGACCGGTGACGCTTAATATGGGGATGGCGATGCGGGCTTGGTATGACATCAAGTCGCTCACCGCCGAAGGCCGGGAAGACGCAGACGGTATCGCCGCATCGGCGCGCCGGATCGAGGGGTTGATCGCCGAACTCCGTGACGAAGGCATCGCGCCCGATCGGGTGGTCGTGGCGGGGTTCTCGCAAGGCGGCGCGGTGGCTTTGCACACGGCCCTGGGATACCCCGTGCGGCTGGCCGGATTGCTGGCCCTGTCGACCTACCTGCCATTGCGGGACCGGTTGGCGGACCACGCCCACGCCGCGAACCGCGATCTGCCGATTCTGATGATGCATGGCAGCTTCGATGGCGTGGTGTCGCCGGAGTTTGGCTCCGCGTCGAAGGACCGGCTGCTAGAGGCGGGCTATCGCGTGGATTGGCGGACTTACCCCATGGAGCATCAGGTAAGCCCGGAACAGATTGCCGATATCGGACGTTGGCTGAACGAGCGGTTGCCCGCCATGGAGGCCGGCACACCGTAGGCAAGGGTGGCCTGCGCGGGCAGGGACGGCGGGCATCAGGCATCCTATTCGAAACGAGGCGGCGGGCGCAGACCAGCCGACACTCAATATCTTGGTGCGAGACTGGAGGACAAGCTGATGAGACAGCGCATACACGCTGCGGTGGGGTTGCTATTGGCCGGCGTTTTGGTCGGCTGCGGTACGAGCGAACAGCCGCTTGGCGGCGGCGGTGGGGAGGATGTCTCCGACACCGTGGGCCGGACATTCATCATCTCCCCCGGGCCGGAGGCGACCAGCGACATGGTTGCGGCCATGGTCCAGGCGCGTCCGAAGGACGTCATCGAGTTCGATTGCGGATACTTCGAACTGGACACGGGCTTTCAGCTCACCAACACCGAAGACGTGCTCGTGAAAGGCTGCGGGCGTGATGAGACGGTGCTGTCCTTCAAGAACAGCCAGGCGCAGGAAGGTTTTCTCGCGATCAATGTGCGCGGGTTGACGGTCGAGGATCTCACCGTACTCGACCCGCCAGGCGACGCATTCAAGCTCAAAGGCGTGAATCACGGCACGCTGACCCGCGTGCGGGCCATGTGGTCCAGCGGCCGGCTGTCCGAAGACGAGGACACCATCACGGCAGACAACTA
>JAGLCS010000123.1 GCA_023146115.1 Abyssibacter sp.
ACTCCTCCACCAAAAAACCTGCTGGAGCGAGCAACTGCTCCAGGGTCTGTGGCGTGTACTTGTGGCTGAGTTCAGTGCGAATTCGCTCGCCGGCCGCCAGCGTGAGCTCGATATCGAGCGCACCGATGCGGACCTGTTGCGCCTGCCGGGCTTCGAGGTACATTTCGATCCGCTGCGCCTGTCGGTTGTAGATCGCCCGGTGCCGGAACTGCCGGGGATCGAAGTCTGCCGCCAGGCGACGGTTGAGCACGGTGAGGACATTCAGGTTGAACTGAGCGGTGACACCATCGCGGTCGTCATAGGCACGTTCCAGCACCGCGCTATCCTTGACCCGGTCCGCACCGAGCAGCAGCACATCGCCGGGCCGCAACATGCCGCGAATGTCGCGTAGAAAGCTTTGCGCCTGCTCCGGCTTGAAGTTGCCCAGCGTGCCGCCGAGGAACAGCACGGCGCGACGCCCCTGATCCGGCAACGGCAGCTCCAGGCCGGCGTGGTAGTCGCCTACCAGGCCATGCACGATCAGGTCCGGCATGTCGGTGACCAGTTCAGCCGCCGCGTCACGCAACATTTGCTCCGAAACATCGAAAGGCCAGTATGTGGTGCCGGCCTGGGCATGGCGTAGCAGGTGGCGCGTCTTGCGCGAGCTACCGCTGCCCAGCTCTACCCAGTGAGCGGCGTCCATCGCCTTGACCAGCGCCTCGCCGTGCTCACGCAGCAGGGACGCTTCGGCACGGCTGGGGTAGTAGTCCTCAGTCGCGCAGATGTCCTCGAATAGCTGCGCACCTCGCTCGTCGTAGAAGTACTTCGCGGGCAGCGTGCGCGGCGTGGACAACAAGCCCGCGCGGGCATCATCGGCCAGGGTATTGATCCGTCGGCGCGAGGCGATCGTGGCGATCTGCAGCCGAGGCGTGAGTTCAATTCCGTCCATGGTTGAACCGTCCAGAATCAGGGTCAGAGGTTAACATCGAGACAACTGCAATCCACGAGTGAACATGTGCCGACTCGCTGCTTATCTCGGACCCGAAATACCCCTGCGGAGTTTCCTGCTGGATTTCCCGCATAGTCTTTATCAGCAATCCTGGGACCCGAAGGAACTCACCGAAGCCCGCCTGAACGCGGACGGCTACGGCGTTGCCTGGCGGCAGCGCGACGGCCGCATGGGCGCCTATGCGCAGCCCATGGCGATCTGGAATGACGTCAACCTGCCGGCTCTGGCCGATGCGCTCACCAGTACAAGTTGGTTGGGCAACGTGCGCAGCGCCACCCCCGGCCAGCCAGTGCACGCGATCAACACGCAGCCGTTTGCGGTTGATCGTGTGGCCATGACGCACAACGGCTATCTCTCCGGACTTGCCCAGGGAGGACGCGGCCGCATCCTCTCCAACCTGTCGGATGTCGTGCAGTCTCAGCTCAACGGCACAACGGATTCGGAGTACCTGTTCGCGCTGCTGCGGCAAGCCCGCCTGGACGGCGCGCCCGACTTGGCAACAGCGCTGGCCGCGGCCCTGCGCATCGCCACACAGTGCACCGCCGGGCAGGCGGCACTGCTGAACGTCTGCGTCTCCGATGGCGAACAGCTGGTCTTCAGTCGCCATGCCGTGGAGCGCCCCTGCCCCAGCCTCTACCTGAACCGGTCGCACGCCGGGTCACCCGGCGCACAGTGGCTGGCGTCGGAACGATTCGATGACGACGCCGGCTGGGCCGAAGTCGCGCCGCATACCATCACCACACTGGCGGCAGATCAACCACCGCGCACGGTGCCGATCGAATGGGCCGCCTGAGCCGATCAAGGCTTGCGGCAGCACCGGAACCGCCGTTCGAGAGGCAACATGAGTGTTTTTCATCAAGGCCGCATCTGTGTTGAACTGACGCTGCCGCCACGGCGCGGCATCCGGAACGAGACGATCAGGACAAACCCAGGATGGACTCGGTGAGCCACACAACCTGCGGTCGATCCACGCCGGCGTGGTCTTTGTCGTCGACCGTGCGGCGTGTGGATGTCAGGTCTTCTGTTGGGTACCGCATGCCCGCTACGGAATTGAGCGCAGCTCACGAATGCCGCGCAGCATCACGGTGAGCGCCGTGGCCCATATACGGTCGGGTGGCGTACCGACCAGCGTCCCCCACCCCCGCCTGCAAACACTCCGCATGGCCTGCCGGCGAGTGCTAGAGGCTGCTCCGGTTCATGCAATCCATGAGCAGCTGCATCCGCAGCTAAGCCCGAGCGCCTGGCATGTTGGCCATACGCATTTTGTCGAAGCGCTCTGGTTGCGCTCACGCCTGCTGGAGGATGGGGCTGACCTCCTGCCGCTGGAGGCGCTTTATCTGCCTGAACAGTGCCCCAAGGCGGAGCGCGGTGGCCGGCTACCAGATCTACGGGCGCTCAGTCAGTGGTGTGACGCGATGAGCGAGCAGGCCGACGCCGCATGGATACAGGCAGCGGGTCGCTGGTCCCACCACGGCATGATTTCCAGTGGTTATCTGCTTGGCTTCGTCACCCAGCACTATGCGCAGCATCTGGAAATCTTGCGCATGGTGCAGCAGGTCGCAGCCGCCGCCGCGGCGACCGATCTCGGTAGCCACACCGCATTGCAGGCCGAGGCGCCCTCAGAATGCTGGCAACACCTGCCCGGCCGACACATCGAAGTCGGCGACCTGCCGAACTCACCCGCGCCATACGACAACGAACTGGGCCACCATCGTGTCGAGTTGCCCGGCTTCGACATCGCCCGGATGCCGGTCAGCAACGGTCAATGGCTGGCCTTCATGCTGGCCGGCGGATACGAACGCGCCGAGCTCTGGAGCCAGGCGGGCTGGGTCTGGCGGCAACAGCTGGGGACGGCGGCGCCGTTTCATTGGCGAAAGAGGCCTGACGGGTGGTTCGCTGTGTTGCCGCAGGGAGGGCTGCAGTCGCTGCGCAGCGACGAGCCGGTGTACGGCATCTGCCATCACGAGGCCAGCGCCTTCGCCTGCTGGCGCCGTGCGCGGCTGCCGCATGAACTGGAGTGGCTGACCGCCCGCCGCGAACGACAGCTCGACGCCGCAGGGAAGGTCTGGGAGTGGTGCGCCAACGCTCTTTACCCCTACCCCGGATTTCGCGCCTTTCCCTATCCTGGGTACACCCTGCCCTGGTGCGATGGCGGGCACTACGTGCTGAAGGGCGGGTCGCGCTGGACCGAACCGGAAATCCGGCGCGACAGCTTCCGCAACTTCTACACCGCCGACATGCGGCATATCTTCGCCGGACTGCGTCTGGCGCGATAAGTGACCGATCTGCGTGCGAATTGCGCCGATCGCCGCACATCGACA
Source organism: Abyssibacter sp. (assembly GCA_023146115.1). Classification (GTDB taxonomy): domain Bacteria; phylum Pseudomonadota; class Gammaproteobacteria; order Nevskiales; family OUC007; genus Abyssibacter. The sequence continues at coordinate 3,310 of JAGLCS010000123.1, forward strand.
GAATAGCGCGCCTGTTCGGGGAAGCTCTTCAATCATGTACAACCCGCTGGACCCACCGTCCACCGACTTTAACCGCGCGCATCCGCCCGCGACCGACATCGAACCCATCGTCAAAGCGGCACTGGCTGAGGATGTCGGTGATGGCGACCGCACCGCGGCGCTGGTCGATGAATCGGCCCATGCGACCGCTTCAGTGATCAGCCGCGAATCAGCCGTGCTATGCGGAGCCGCCTGGTTTACCGCCGTTTATGCGGAGCTGGACCCGGCCGTGGATCTGACCTGGCTGGCAAAGGACGGTGACTATGTTCGTCCGGATCAGGAGCTCGTGCGGCTGACCGGCCCGGCCCGATCGATTCTCACCGGGGAACGCACAGCGCTGAACTTCATGCAGTTGCTGTCGGGCACCGCGACCCAAACCCGCCGCTTCGTGGAACGCGTCAAGGGCACGAAGGCGCAAATCGTGGACACGCGCAAGACGCTGCCGGGCCTGCGCACGGCGCAGAAGTACGCGGTGCGCTGCGGCGGCGGCGTGAATCACCGCTTCGGCCTTTACGACGCGGTAATGGTGAAGGAAAACCATGTTGCCGCGGCTGGCGGCCTGGGTGCGGCGATCCATCAGGCCCGAATGACCTACGCCAAGGTGCCGGTCATCGCCGAGGCCGAATCCATCGGTGATGTCGAGGAAGCGCTCAAGTGCCCTGCGCCACCGGACATCCTGTTGCTGGACGATTTCGAGACCCACCTGCTCGCCCGTGCGGTGAACATGGTGGGTCAGCACAGCCGACACGCGCACAACAAGGTATTGGTCGAGGCCTCGGGGGGCATTGATCAAGGCAATGTGCGGGATGTGGCCGACACCGGCGTTGACCGCATTTCCATCGGCGGGCTGACCAAGCACGTGAACGCGGTGGATCTATCCATGCGTTTTGGCGGCATCTAACCTGCTGCGATTCTTGCGTGCCGTCCCGGCGTCCGCCCACCGCAACGAGAACTCTCCATGGAAGCCGTCGTCGGCCTGCTCAATGATCTGATCTGGAGCCGTGCGCTCATCGCGCTTTGTCTCGGCGCCGGACTATATTTTTCAATAAGAACCCGTTTCATGCAGGTCCGCGGGCTCGGCGAGATGCTGCGTCTGCTGCTCGACGGCAAGGAATCCAAGGCCGGCGTCTCGTCGTTTCAGGCGCTGGCCATGTCGCTGTCCGGCCGCGTCGGCACCGGCAATATCGCAGGGGTGGCCACCGCCATCACCTTCGGCGGGCCGGGCGCGGTGTTCTGGATGTGGGTCGTGGCCTTTCTTGGCGCATCCACCGCCTATGTGGAATCCACACTGGCGCAGATCTATAAGGAAAAGGACGACAAGGGGCAGTACCGCGGTGGTCCGGCGTACTACATCGAAAAGGCCATGGGGCAGCGCTGGTACGCGTGGATCTTCGCGCTGGCCACGGTGATCGCGACCGGCTTTCTGTTACCCGGCGTGCAGGCCAACAGCATCGCGATCAGCATGACCGAAGCCTGGGGTATCGCCCCCACCGTGACGGCTGCGGGGCTGGTCGTGGGGCTGGGCATGATCATTTTCGGCGGCGTGCACCGCATCGCCCATTTCACCCAGTTGGTCGTGCCGTTCATGGCGCTGGCCTACATGCTGGTCGCGCTGGTCATCCTGTTCCTGAACATCGGCAAGCTTCCCGAGGTGGTTGGCCTGATCCTGGGTTCGGCCTTCGGCACCGAGGCGGCATTCGGTGCGGTGCTGGGGCTGGCCGTGGAATGGGGCGTCAAGCGCGGTATCTACTCCAACGAGGCCGGTCAGGGCACGGGGCCGCACCCGGCGGCGGCGGCGGAGGTTTCGCACCCCGCCAAACAAGGCTACGTGCAGGCGTTTTCCGTGTATGTGGACACGCTGCTGGTCTGCTCGGCCACGGCGTTCATGATCCTGTCGACCGGGCTCTACAACGTCATGGATGGCGCAGGCAACGCCATCGTCGAGGCGCTACCGGGCGTCGAGGCCGGGCCGGGCTACACCCAGGCTGCCGTGGAGTCCTTTCTGCCCGGCTGGGGCGCAGGCTTCGTCGCGGTGGCGCTGCTGTTCTTCGCGTTCACGACCATCGTCGCCTATTACTACATGGCCGAGACCAACATCGCCTACATCAATCGCCGGGTGCAACGGCCGTGGATGATTCTGCTGCTGCGCCTGGGCATCCTCGCGGCGGTGACCTACGGCACCGTCCGCAGCGCTGGCCTGGCCTGGGCGCTGGGTGATATTGGCGTGGGGCTGATGGCCTGGCTGAACATCGTCGCGATTCTGATCATCCAGCGGCCGGCACTGAAGGCCTTGAAAGACTACGAAACCCAGAAGAAGGCCGGCAAGGAGCCAGTGTTCGACCCTGACGCGCTGGAAATCAAGAACGCGGACTTCTGGCGCAAGTCCTAGGGGAGCTCTGCGCGCAGCCGCGCAAACGCAGCCTGCAGGTCGGTCACCAGATCATCGACGGCCTCCAGGCCAATGTGCAGCCGGATCAGCGTGCCCGAGCGCTCCCAGGGTGTTGCCGAGCGCAGCGGTCGCGGGTCGGTGGGCAGCACCAGACTCTCAAAACCGCCCCAGCTGTAACCAAGCGCGAACAGATCCATGCCATCGACGAAGCGGGCGAGTTGCTGCTCGCTCAACGCGGGTAGCCGGATCGCCAGCAGGCCGCAGCCGCCGACGAAATCACGGGCCCAAAGCGCATGATGGCGATCGCCTGGCCAGGGCGGAAAGAGAATCTCCTGCACCTCTTCCTGCCGGTTCAGCCAATCGCAAATCGCCAGCGCCGATTCGGTGTGCTGGTCCAGGCGGACGGCGAGAGTCCGCAACCCTCGCAAAGCCAGTGCGCAATCGTCCGGTGACACGCTGTGTCCCAAGGCCATGCTGATCTCGCGCAGCCGTTGCAGTGCTTCGCCGGAGGCCGAGACCAGCCCCAGCATGGCGTCGGAATGCCCGACGAGATACTTGGTCGCGGCGTGGACGACCAGATCGACACCATGGGCACGCGCATCAAAGCCCAGCGCGGTGGCCCAGGTGTTGTCCAGCGCGGTGACACAGCCCGCAGCATGAGCCGCCCTGCAAATCGCGGGCACGTCACAGAGCTCGAAGGTGACCGAGCCGGGCGACTCCAGATACACCAGACGGGTGCGCTCGCCGATCAGATCCGAGACCGCCGCACCCACGGCCGGGTCGAAGTATCGCGTGGTGACGCCCATGCGGCTTAGCCAGTCATCGCAGGTTTTGCGCGTCGGCCAGTAAACGTTGTCGGTGATCAGCACTTCGTCACCAGCCGACACCTGCGACAGGATTGCCAGCACGCAAGCCGCGAGCCCCGACGGCACCGCCACCGCTCCCTCAGCGCCGTCCAGATCGGCCACGGCCGCTTCCAGATCGTGCCGGTT
>JAGLCS010000124.1 GCA_023146115.1 Abyssibacter sp.
CGTAAGCTTCCCCGTCAAGGCGACAGTTCAAAAGGTAGAATTTCTGGCGGCAAGCGATCTCATCTCGGCGGGACGATGCGAATCGAGCAGCCCGTGCATCTGGGTGATTCAGCATGCCGGAAGCGGGTGAACACTTTGGCTTGCACTACTCAGCGGTCAGCAGTGTGCTTTATCGTGCAGGAAACAAGACCTGTCCCAATAGTCGTGTGTTGGTGAACACGTCTGCTTGCGACCGGGCCGGTCCGCCCTTTCGAGGGGCGGCGGCCGATCGTCAGTCAGCTGGGTGCAGGGAAACCCAGCGTGTGGCCGATGTCCCAGATGTCTTTATCCACGCGCTCGACTAGGTTGATCACCACGCTCTGATCCTTGGGCATCTTCGCGGCCTCCGCCATCGCCCAGGCGATGGTGTGAGCGGTTTGAATGGCCGGCACGATGCCTTCCAGCGTGGCCATGTTGACGATGGCCTGTTTGGCTGCGTCGGGCTGGCTGGTGGCGTAGGTGACGCGGTTGGTGCCTCGCAGCCAGGCGTGTTCGCGCCTTACGCTCGGAAACTCCAGCGATTCCAGCAAGGCGTTCGCCATGCGGCGCTGGCGGTTGGTCAGCCCCCCGTTTTCGGAGTGCGCGTGCGTGTCTGATTGCGTGAACGCAGCGTAGACATTGTCGATGGGAACAACGCAGGCCAATCGCACCATCGGATCGTCGATGAAAGGGCGGAAAAAGCCCAGCGCATCCGCATTGTCGCCGCCGCGGGCGACGAGCAGGCCGGGCCGGTTTCGGGCCACGGCCTGCACCTGAATCCGTGTTTCGCGGCCGACGTTGGCAGCGAAGTCCATGCCCATCTCTGGGTAGGGCTCGGGTGCGGAGTCCAGGCCCATGACCATGAAGCTGTTGTCGGCGTCATTCGCCCAGTGGCTGAGCGCGGCGTGGCGTATATCACCATACGGCAGTCGCGACACGTCGATGCGCTCGACGTGGGCGCCACACAGGCCCATGCGAAACACGTTGGCGGCTTCGTCGTCGGCATCCTCGATGTTCATGTACACCACGGCCTTGAGGCCGAGTCGCGCGGCCGCCGAGGCCATGACGACACCCTTCTGACCGTAGGTCGAGCCGGTAACGACGGTCGTGCGCCCCAGGCGCTTGGCCAGCAGCACCTGGCCGGTGACAGCCATCGCCAGCGTTGTACCGGCCGCCATCAAATCCTCGCGCTTGAAGTAGATCTGCGCGCCGCCGGCGTGTTCGCTCAGACGTTGCGCATGGAACAGCGATGATGGCCGATTGGCGGCGGCGACCAGAAAGCGGTCCAGGTCCGGCAGAAAGTTGTTGTTCTCCCGCAGACGCTGATAGTCGGCTTCCAGCTGCGCAAACAACGGGTTGTACTGCGCGGAATCACCCAGGCGCCGCCGTTGTTCGTGTGGGCCGTCGTCGTTGATCTGGAATAGCGGAGATTCGGGGGCAACGGTGCGGCCGATGCTGGCAATCAGGCGCCAGTCGGGCGAGTCCAGATTGCCTTGCAGGCTGTCGCGCAAGCGCTTGGCTTCCGACAGGAAATCGCGCTCGCGGCCACCCTCGTAGAGCAGTTCGAGCAGTTGCACGCGCGCTTCGCGATTGTCGGGGTTGCGTGCCAGCTGGACGCGCAGCGCGGCCTCGACGGCGCGCTCCGCCTTGTCTGTCTTGGGTGTGGCCTTTCCGCGGATCTTGTCGAACATAGGGACCGTCCTCGTGTTGCGCCGGCGCGGCGTTCTGCCATCGCAAATTCGTGTCTGTTGGCGGGGGCATGGCGTGATGACGACGCTCCGCTTCGATCGCCTGCTTCCGCTGCGCCGAGTTTACGGGGTCATGGGGGGCGGCGACACGCGCCGAACAGGGTGGCGGCCTCGCCAGGACCGTCGGACGGCCGAAGCTGGGACCCCGGCACGTCAGCAGCCAGCACGCTTCCCATCGCACGGCATCGCAGCCGCAAGCCGCTGAGCGACCATGGCCCGCGCTATACAAGCAAGCAGTGCAGCGCGAATGTCTACGGTGAAAGGCGCCGCCGAATCAGGGTGTGGCTGGGCCGCTAACTCAGGTTTGGCGTGCCTTCCATGCCACAACGACGACGGCCGGCACCACCACAACCAGCATGGCGAGCGCTAGCGTTACGCCGGGGTTGGCAAAGGTGAGCCCGGCTTCCGGGAACCAGTCGCCACCTTTCACAAAGAGTAGGAAGTGGACGCCCATGGCTCCGATTGAGGCACACCATACGAGCCCGAGCGGTACGCGTTTGAACCACACGCCCGCTAGCAACGGGGGCATCGTACCGAGCACTAACCCGTACACGCCGACCTGCCCGAAGATACCCAACAACTGGGGTGGATTTCTCAGCACTGCAAATGCGGCCACTGCAATCACGACCAGGACCACGTGGCTGGCTTTGTAGGCCCAGGCCATCTGCTCTTCGTGGCTGCGGCCTCGCCCGTAGCGCTTGGCGAGGTTCAGTAAAAGGTCGTTGGCGGTGATCGTGGACAAACCGACCAGTAGGCCGTCCAGAGTCGACATGGCCGCGGCGAGCAAAACCACGCTAATGCAGGTGAACATCCAGTCTGGGAATGCATTCTTCAGGTACATGGTCATCACCAGGTCCTGACGAAACGCTCCGGTTGCTGCGTCGATGAGCTGCTCGGATGGCACGCTGATACGGGCGAAGAAGCCGACGGTGCCGAGCAGGAGGAAGACCGCCAGAGCCACCGCGAGAACGATCAAATAGCGGGCAACGGCTCTGTCGGACTTCACGTAGAGCGCCTTGGTCAGAATATGCGGTTGGCAGACCACGGCCGCGCCGACGAGGAACCCGGCCACGTAAATGGAGAAGACATTGTTAAACAGTGCGCCGTCGGGGTTTACGGGAGAGAGCAGGTGTTCTCCCTGCGCGGTGATGGCGTCGGCAAAGCTGGGTTCGGACTGAAACAGCAGGGGCAGGCCGGAGCCCAGCACCACGACGGCTACGACAATCATCAGGCTGCCTTGCAGCATGTTCGTGAATACGTGGGCATAGGTGCCGCCGACGAACACGTAGCCAGTCACGAAGACCAGAGTGATGAGCAAGGCTTCGGTATTGCCGATCCCGAGCAGTTGTTGCATGACGATGGAGATTCCGCCCACCAGCAAGACCACGAACGCAAAGGCCAGCAGGTTGGCGACAGCGAAGAACAACGCGTAGCCCGGCGAGCCATACCGGCGGCCAATCCAGTCGGGAATAGTCAATGCGCCGGACTCAGCGCCGATTCGCCGGAAACGAAACGAGAGCAACACGATGGTGACCATGAAGCCGAGATAGCTTGCAACCACCATGTGAAACCAGGCGGCCAGGCCATCCACGTAGACGAATCCAGGGTTGATGATGAACGTGGCGGCAGAGGCCACGCTTGCCGCCAAGGTCACACCTACCACGAGCGGAGACAAATCCCCATTGCCGATCGCAAAGCTTCCGAAACCTCGGGTTTTCTTGTAGCCCAGCCAACTGAGCCAGGCCGTGCCCAGCATGTAGGCTCCGAACAAGCTCCAGGCCAGCACTAGTCGCAGCCCTTGTCGCAGCGCCGAGTCTCCGCCGCCTCGAGAAAGCGGCGGTAGGTCGCGACGATGTCCTCGCGCACTCGCAGATCGTTGTGTTCGGTGCCCGGAAACTGGCGGTTGTATGCGCCGGCCAGGGCCGGGGATTGCGCAAAATCGTGGCCCAGGAAGGCCTTGTCTGCCTCTCCAGCGCCATCGTAGATGGTCAGCCATTGCGCCGGGCCATAGGTCTCGTCCCGGCCATCGGGGCCGTTCAGCGCCTCGAGCCAGGGTGTGTTCGCGCCAATTTCAGCGCAGGCCTTCACGATCTTTTCGCTGCCTGGCGGACAAAGGCTTGTGCCATCGTTGCCGCCGGCGATGCCGACAAAGGCCACCAGGTCGTCACGCAATTGAGGGTGGTCTTTCAGCGTCTTGCGAGCGACAGTCACTCCCAGCGAGTGTCCGACCAGGCTGAAGAGGCGCGAGCCGGTGTAGTCGCGCACGGCCTCGATAAACGCGTACAGGTCTGAAACGTTGATGTCGTTGCTGGTCATCGCCGGCACGCCGGTCACTTCGCATCGGGGGTCAGGTCGGGATTTCGCCGCCCCTAAGCCTGCGCCGCGACCGTTGTATGACAGCGCCCAGAGCGCCTGATCGCTCCAGCCTGCGGCGCGAAAGTCGTCGGCCACCAGACGCCAGTTACAGGCGTCGCCCGTGTTGCCGTGAACAAAGATCACAGGCACGTGCCCCGGTGGATCACCGCGATGCGTGCCGCCGAATCCTCCCAAGGGAAGGGCGTGTTCGCTGTCAGTCAGCATCGGGAAACCAGCGGCAAAATCGCGATCAGCGGGTTCTGGTGTTTGCGCCTGCACTCCGCTGATCACCAAGGTGAGCAGGGGGGCTAGCAGCCAGTGTGCTCGCGTGGCTCTTGGGCCGCTCGCCTGTGCAGAGTTGGTTGGGCTTCGCATCTCAGACTCCTCGATGACTCGTGTATGCCAGGCGCCGACCCGACAGGTCGCATGCCCGTTGTTTGTTTGCTGGGCGGGGGGTTATCTGCCGGCTTCTGCGAGCAGCGCCTGGACCTCATGCGCCACGACTCTCGCCCCATTGCCGCCCAGCAGGATCGTGTAGTGGTTGGTGTCAGGGACCTCGGCGGCACTGAACTGAGCGATTCCCCGCGAGGCTTTGGCCACACGTTTCGCCGGATAAAGCGGCTTGTCGTTCATCAATCCGCGGGGTGCGCGCAGGAATCGGACGGGGCACTGCAGCTGCAGAAGCGAGGCGGGCACCAGGTCTTCGAACAGTTGGGTGCGGACGTCTTGCAGGAGTGCGCTTTTTCGTGTGGCCGGTCGCAGCTCGGGGGCGTTGCCGACGAGGTCGTAATCGATGTAGTCCTCCAGGTAGGTGGACCAGTCATGCTTGAGCGCGGGGTGGTCTCGCCAGTAGTCACGGTAGGCCGCATGACTATCGAAGCTCATGTCGAGGCGCGTGAGGGCCGGGCCTAGAACTTTTTGCACCAGCTTTTCGATCATCCATTCGCCAAACGGCAGACGATGCAGCGGCAACGCCGGCATGATCGGCAAGCCGCCATCGGCCATGAGCAAGGCGCCGGCACGGCTGGGGTGCTGCGCGGCCATCACCGCGGCAATGAATGCACCCATGGAGTGCCCGAGCACGACATCGGCCCGCGAGAGTTTGAAGTGGTCGAGCACCGCCACCATATCCGCCGCGTGGGCGCGCATGCCCCAAGGGCCGGGAATGCCGCGACTGGCACCTCGGCCCCGCAGGTCGGGTGCCAGCAATTGCACCTCGTTGCCGAGCGCTTCTGCCAATGCCAGGAACTCGCGGTGCGAGGCGGTGATGCCGTGAATCGCCAGGATGACCGGGCCGCCACGGCCCCATCGAGCGACCGTCAGGTCACCGCCTTCGACGGCGACGGTGTGCGTGGAGTAGGTCAGCGAATCGGTGTGCGGGGACGCTGCAATGCTCATGGTGTCGTGCTCTCAGTGCGGGGCATCAGCGCGCTGCGCCGGATTTTTCCCGCTTCGTTACGTGGAAGTGCTTCGACAAACTCGAAGCTGCGGGGAACCTTGTACTTGACCAGCGACTCCGCGCATCGAGTGCGCAGTTGTTCGGCGGTCAGTGACGGGTCCCGGGTTTCGACCACCGCATGGACCCGCCGGCCGAGGTCGTCATCGGGCAGGCCCACAACCGCGACGTCGCGGACCAGGGGATGTGCGCTGATCACGGCTTCAACCTCAGCTGGATAGACGTTGGAGCCACCGCTAATGATGAGGTCGGTGCGTCGGTCGGCCAGGTACAGATAACCGTGGTCATCGACATGACCGAGATCGCCCACGCTCCGGTACCCATCGCCGTGCTCGGCCAGCGGCGGCGCGCCGACGTAGGCGTATTGGGCGGCGCCATCGCCGAAGCGTGAAAAAACTTCGCCGACCTCACCAATCGCGCGCTCTCGGCCGTCAGGATCGAGAATCTTGATGTCCGTCATGAAGCCGGTGCCGACGCTGCCACGATGACTGAGCCAGTCGGTACCGGAGATCGTGGTCAGGCCGGTGATCTCCGTGGCCGCCCACAACTCCCAGACTCGATCAGCACCAATTCGGTCGATCCAGCCGAGCTTGGCCCAGTCCGGACACGGCGCTGCAAGGTGCCAGAGCTTGCGGATGGAGCTGAGGTCGCGTTGCGCCAGACCCTCGGTACGCAACATGCGCTGCATCATGGTCGGCACCATGTTGAGTACCGTGGGCTGATGGCGTTCGATGAACGTTAGCGCCTGCTCGGCATTGAAGCGTTCGTTCAGCGCGATTGCCGCGCCCTGAAACAAGGCAATTTGCGAGAAGAAGAATGCCTGGTTGTGAAACAGCGGGCCCGGCGAAAACACCAGATCGCCGGGGCGGAAATCGAGCACGGCCGCCAGCGGGTGGCCCTGCCATGGAAACGCGAACGCGCCGGGCGACACGATCAGCTTGGGCTTGCCGGTGGAGCCGCCGGATGCGATGGCCTTGGCCGGTTGTGAGATGCGGTCTGGGGGCAGGGTATCTGGCCAGGCGGCGAGATCATGCAGATCTGCCGTGCGGATGGCGTCGAGGTCTGCGTCATCACTGAAGATCGCTGCCGCATCAACCAGCCCCAGCAGTGCATCGCGTTCGACCTTGGGCAGGCGAGCACTAACCGGGGTCGGGCAGGCACCGAGCTTGTAGGCCGCCAGTGTCACGAGCACATGCTCGAAACTGTTATGAAGGTGGATGGCAATGCGTTGGTGCTGGCACACACCTCGGGCGGCCAGCGCGTGGGCCAGACGGCTGGACTGTCGGTCCAGTTCGCGCCGGGTGTATGTCGAAACGCGACCGTCCTGATGCAGCAGATACACGGCGGCCGCGTTGGGTTCTTGCGCGGCCAGGGCATGCAGGGTGCGGCCTGGGGTCCATAGATCAGTGGCGTTCATGGGCGGGCTCCGTTTACGGGCAAGGGGCGTCGGCGGTCAGCGGGTGTGCCCACAGAAAATCGAGTGTGGCTCGGGTCAGGTCCGGTCCGAGTGGGTCGGTTAGCAGCAGGTCGCGAGGTGAGCCGTCGGATTCGCCCTGCGACCAGGCATGGCCCATCCCGTTGACCAGCCAGCGCTGGACCAACACGCAGCCCTGGGCATTCTCGTAACTGTCGATCTCGTAGCTGTGCCCGCCGGGCACTTGTCCGATTCCGGTACGCGCTGGCTCACGCGAAACGCTGCCGTTGTTGGCGCCGTCATCGGCCCAGTCGTCGCTGGCCAGATACTGGCCCACGATTAGGTCGGCATTGGGGTAGGGCACTTGCAAGTCCTGGCTACCCTGCAACACAAGCGCCGGAATGACGCGAGCGTGATCCCCCATCGCCTGATAGGCCCGTTCACCGGACACCTCCGCCGGCAGGTAGGCAATGCCGGCCGTACAGGTCGTGCCCTGATACTCGCAGCCGGCATAGATCATCACCGCGGCAAACCGGTCTGGATAATTCACCGCGACGATGTTGGCCATCGCTGCGCCGGCAGAGATGCCGGTGATGTAGGTCCGGGCCGGGTCGACATCGTAGGCCTGCGCGATGGTGTCGGCGATGCCGGCGATAATCGAGGGTTCCTCGCTGTCGCGTCGCTGTTGATTCGGCAAGAACCAGTTCCAGCAACCGCTGCCGTTGGCATCGGTGCTCTGCTCCGGGTAGGCGACCAGGAATGTATCCGTTTCGGCGTACCGGTTGAATCGCGACCAGCGCGCTTCCTCATCGGCGCTCGAGTTGCAGCCATGTAAATCCACGATCAACGGGTGCGGTCCGGCGCCGATCGCACCGGCGGGCACAAACAGCTTGTAGCTGCGAGTGCCGGCGTTGTTGCTGTAACTGAAGCGTTCAAAGCTGGCCCCGCCGGGTGCTAGTGCGGGCACCCCAGCATCCGAGGTCTCGCCCGGTGCGTCTGGTGAGCAGGCGCTGATCAACGTAAGCAGAGCCGTTCCCCACAGCATGGCTGGGCGCATGCTCAGAACTCCTGGGCGAACTGCAGGTAGAGCAGGCGCGGTTGACGCTGACTGCCCACGATCACGCCTTCGAACACGTCGCCATGACGAATGTGTGTAACGGTGTTCGTGAGGTTCTCGCCGATGAGGCGGACCGACCAGCCGCGGACGTCGTCGCGGAAGCCTAAGTCCGCCTTGTAGCGGGTATACGAGCCCTGGCGCTTTGCCTCATCCAGATCAACATCGAGCAGCTGGCTGGCTTCGTACTCCATGGTGACGCCTGCGGTTAGCGTCATGCTGCCGAGGACGTTGAATGGGGTATTGGCGCGTAGCGACAGCGCACCGGACCAACGCGGCGCGAATGGGAACGCCTTGCCAGACTGGTTGCAACGCGGATTGTCCGGATCGCCATCGTCAGGGTCGCTTTGACCGACCGGGCATTCACCGTCCAGGAACTTGACGAACTCGGTGTCGAGAACACCGAGGCTGGCATTGACGGTCAACCAGTCGTTGGCCAGCCAGAGAAAGTCGGCTTCGATACCTTGTGACAGCGCCTCCTCGGCGTTGACGACCCGGGAGGTGCCAAGGCCGATGGTGCCGGGAGGATTCTCGCGAATCAGCACCTGGAAGTTCTCGGCAGTCTGGCGGAAGAACGAGATATTCAGGTTGGCGGTGCGATCAAACAGCCACAGTTTGAAATCCAGGCCGATGTTTTCGGCGGTCTCGTCCTCGAACACGAGATCATCATCCTCGAAGCCGGCATCCGATGTGCCCTCGCGAAAGGCGAAGGCGTTGAAGCCGCCACCCTTGAAGCCTTTTTCCCAGTGCAAAAAGGACGAGAACGCATCAGTGGGTTGCCAGTTCAGCGAAACCTTGGGTTGGAAATTGCTCTCGCTGCGCTGACGTGTGGCTGTGAACTCTTCTGCGCCGACCAGCGACAACACGACGGACGTTGGTGTGGTGAACGACACGTCCCAGTAGCCTTGCTTGTCTTCGCGGGTATAGCGGCCGCCCAATTCCACTGCCCAGGCCGGCGTGAACTGCCATTTGCCGTGGGCGTAGACCGATACCGCCTTGGCGGTTTGCTCGAAGAACTGATTCATCTCTTCGAAACCGGCGATATCGCTGGTGGTGTCGATCGGCAGTGCCCCCACCAGCCCGGCCAGACTGTTGGGGTCGATCACGCCAGCCTGGCCGTCTAGCGCCGCGGCCTGGAGCAAATCCGCGAAGGGCAGGGTGTTCAGGCCGAAAATGAACTCGCTGTCCAGAATCTGACGCTGGCTCCAGGTGATACCGGCCAGAAAGTCGCTTTCGCCCAGGGCACCAAGCCCGAACAGGCCTGACAGCGGCGGTGCCGTTAGCCGGAACTCGCCATACCGCATGGGTGAGTGATCACCGCCGCTACCGTTGAGCGCTTCCGCTGGGGTGAAGTCGGTGTCCAACGACAGTGTTTGATCCATCACTGCGTGCGCGCCAATGGTGGTGAGTGACCAATCGCCCAGGTCCATGTCCCATTGGCCCCGGTAGCGACGGATGGAGATCTCGCGGAAGTCTGGTAGATCCAGCGACGCGACCCAGTTGCCGGCGATGACGTCCGCTTCCGGGTCATACCGACGCATGGCAGCGGTAAAGTTGGGGCCGACCTGAATGGTCTCCAGCGCTGCTCCTCCATCGAACAGCTCGTAAGACTCCGCCGCCAGAGTGAGCCGCGTTCCGAACAGGTCTTCAAACGCGACCGTCGCCCGCAGGCCGGTGCGATCGCGAGATTTCAGCCAAGGGTCGGCCGCATCGACAACTTTCGCGGTGGTGTTGCGCACGAACCCATCCCGGCGATCCAGCAGGCCCGCAACGCGCACATTGATGCCGTCGGCCAGCGGTCCACCGAAGGCGGCTTCGACGCGGTGACGCTCAAGCTCCCCGAACTCCACTGTGAGCGCGCCTTCGGGCTCCGGCGTTGGTGGGTTCGAGATCAGGTGGATCAGCCCGGCCGTCGTGTTCTTTCCGAAGCTGGTGCCCTGCGGGCCGCGCAGAACTTCCATGCGCTGCAGGTCGAACAGGGCCGCGAGAAAGTACGGAATCCGCGTATGCGGAACGCCGTCAATCGCCATGCCCACCGGCGGCTCAAAGCTCTTGTTGTTGTTATTGAAGGTGAAGCCGCGGATGCGGGGCGCTGCGAAAAAACCCGCCGCATCAATCGACGCGTTGGGCACCATGCCTAGCGCTTCGCTGATATCAGAAACGCCTTGCTCCTTGAGAAAATCCCCGGTCAGGGCCGTCATGGAGATGGGCACGTCCTGGATGGCCTGTTCACGCTTTTGTGCGGTGACGACGATTTCTTCCAATTGCCGGTTCGGACGCTTGCGCGGCTCCGCAGTTTCGACGGGCGGCACCGGGATGGTTTCAAGCTCGTCCGGCGGTGTGTCGGCATCTGTACCGGGGGCGTCAGGCGCTCGTGCGTCTGATTCGGAGCTCTGAGATTGACGTTCGGGCTCGTTGTCGCCGAACAGCGCGTCGAGCTCGTCGCTACCTTGTGAGATGCCGGTGCCGGAGACAAACGCGAGCATCAACATCGCTACGATGCGGTGCCAAGGCGATGGCTGAGTCATGTCCGTTGCTCCGGTCGGGTACCGGACACGCCGAGTACCCGCAAGGCGTACTCCACGTAGATGTCGCTGATCCCATCGCCATCCAGTTCGAAATCTGGCGTGTACCAGTGAGCGACACGCAGTCCCATACCGCCGATAACGGCCACCGCCAGCCATTCATGCGGCACTTGGAACACACCGGATTGGACGCCTTTGCGCACGACCTCCGCGAGCATGGCTTCGGTGTTTGCACGCAATGCCAGAACCGGTGAGCCCGCCTCGGTCGATAGGGCGTGGAGTTCGGTGTTGGAGACCGCCGCGAGCATCGGATAGTCGGTGTGCATGCGGACATGCGCTCGTACCGCTGCAGAGAGTTGCGCAATGCACTCGTCCGGCGCGGCGTTGAGCGCCGAGCGGATGCGGCGGTTGTGCTCCTCGTGACCGAAGCGCAGCAATTCAAGAAGCAACTGCTCCTTGGACGCGTAGTGCGAGTAGATCGAAGCTGCCTTCATCCCAACTTCGTTGGCGATGTCGCGCATCGACGCGCCCTCGAAGCCGTGCTCGGCAAACAGGCGCAGGGCCACGACCAGGATGTTCTGCCGGGTGTCACTGGTGGCCAGCCCCGGGGGCAGATAGGGGCGATCCGCCGCCATCCGCCGCGTCACCTTCTTCGTCATTGTGCTCTCCTCACGCGGCAGATCTGAGTCGTCCGCCGTCGCGAGCGCAGTGTCGCTAACTAACGATCGTAAGGCAAGCGGCCGATGCCACAGCCGTTGCGATACGCCACATTTGCGGCAGGCGTTCTTGAGTTGCCGACGCCGGCGCGGATCAGCCCAACGGCGCTAACAGCGCGCGCAGGCTGTCGGCGTCGAATAGCCGGCGACCCCGCCGCGATGGGAGTAGGTGGGGCGGCAGGTATGAAGAGTCAGGCCGCGATAGAACTCGGTGACACCCACTGTTTAGGTGGCCCGACTGGCGTTGTAGCGGGTGGTCTGGACGCGTGGGCAGTGGTTCCAGCGGCCACTGCGGCGCCCGGTGCGGGGCTCTCAGGTGTGACCCTGTCGCCGTCGATTCGGGCAAGGCAAATGCTTGGTGTTCCGGAAAAGGTTCGTGCGACGACGGGGGGCCAGGACGCGTTGCGGGCACCCTACGATGCCCGCAACGCGTCACGATCATGTCGCCATTCAGGTCCGCAGGTCGAACCGATCGGCGTTCATCACCTTGGTCCAGGCCGCGACGAAGTCATGGACGAACTTCCGCTGGTTGTCGTCCTGCGCGTAGACCTCGGCGTAGGCGCGCAGGATCGAGTTGGACCCGAACACCAGATCGACTTTCGATGCTGTCCACTTCCGGTCGCCTGTCTGGCGGTCGACCAGTTCGTACAGACCGTGATCGACCGGTTTCCATTGGTAGGCCATGTCGGTCAGGTGGACGAAGAAGTCGTTCGTCAACATCCCGGCACGATCGGTGAACACGCCGTGGTCGGTGCCGCCGTGGTTGGTGTCCAGCACACGCAGGCCGCCCACGAGTACGGTCATTTCAGGGGCGGTCAGGCCCATGAGCTGGGTGCGGTCGAGCAGCAGTTCTTCGGCGCAGGAGAGGAACTCCGGCTTCTTTAACCAGTTGCGATAGCCGTCGGCGATGGGTTCCAGCACCTCGAAGGCCTCGACATCGGTCTGCTCGGCGGTGGCGTCGCCACGTCCTGGGGCGAACGGGACGTCGATGTCGACTCCGGCCGCCTTGGCTGCCTGCGCCACACCGACATTGCCGGCCAGCACGATCACGTCGGCCACACTGGCACCGGTCTCGGTGGCGATGGCGTCCAATACCGGCAACACGCGGTCCAGGCGTTCGGGCTCGTTGCCAGCCCAGTGTCGTGCCGGTGCCAGGCGAATGCGCGCACCATTGGCGCCGCCGCGCATGTCCGAGCCGCGGTAAGTCCTGGCGCTGTCCCAGGCGGTGCAGACCAGTTCGCTGATGCTTAGTCCGCTGGCC
>JAGLCS010000125.1 GCA_023146115.1 Abyssibacter sp.
ACCGGGTCCTGCCAGATCAGGTCTTCCTGTGGCACATCGGGTCCGATGTAGCGGGTTTTCGGCCCCATGTCGCGGTGGGTCAGCTTGAACCAGGCCCGGGCGAAGGCATCGGAGAATTCCTCGGGGTTCTGGTAGTAGCGCTCGGCGATCTTGCGGTACGCGGGGTCCATTTTCATGGCCATGTCGGCGTCCGTCATGATCGGATTGCGGCGGATCGACGGGTCCTCGGCATCGATCGGCTTGTCTTCTTCCTTGATGTTGATCGGCTCCCACTGCCAGGCACCGGCCGGGCTTTTCTTCAGCGCCCAGTCGTAGTTCAGCAGCAGGTGGAAATAGCCGTTGTCCCACTGCGTCGGGTTCGTGGTCCAGGCACCCTCGATGCCGCTGGTGACGGCATCGCTACCGATGCCGCGCCCGGTCTTGTTGAGCCAGCCCAGGCCCTGATCCTCGGTGCCGGCGGCTTCCGGGTCGGGGCCGAGCAGGGCCGCATCGCCATTGCCATGGCATTTGCCCACCGTGTGTCCACCGGCGGTCAGGGCCACGGTTTCCTCGTCGTTCATGGCCATGCGGGCGAAGGTGTCGCGCACGTCTTTGGCCGTTTTCAGCGGATCAGGATTGCCATCCACGCCTTCGGGGTTGACGTAGATCAGCCCCATCATCACTGCGGCCAGTGGGTTCTCCAGATCGCGTTCGCCGGAGTACCGGCTGTGCGGGTTCTCGGTCGGTGCCAGCCATTCTTTCTCGGCGCCCCAGTAGACGTCCTTCTCCGGGTGCCAGATATCGGCCCGGCCGAACGCGAAGCCGAAGGTCTTCAGGCCCATGGATTCATAGGCGATGGTGCCGGCCAGAATGATCAGATCGGCCCAGCTGATCTGGTTGCCGTATTTTTTCTTGATCGGCCACAACAGCCGTCGCGCCTTGTCCAGGTTGACGTTGTCGGGCCAGGAATTCAGCGGCGCGAAGCGCTGGTTGCCGGTCGCGCCGCCGCCGCGGCCATCCGCCGTGCGGTAAGACCCGGCGGCGTGCCAGGCCATGCGGATCATCAAGCCCCCGTAGTGCCCCCAATCGGCGGGCCACCAGTCCTGGCTGTCGGTCATCAATGCGTGCAGGTCGGCCTTGAGCGCATCGAAATCCAGCGATTTGACCGTTTCCCGATAATCGAAAGCCAACCCCATCGGGTCGGTCTTGCTGTCGTGCTGGTGCAGGATGTCGAGGTTTAGAGCCTCGGGCCACCATCCCAGGTTCGACATGTTGGTGGAGGTTGCCCCGCCGTGCATCACCGGACATTTGCCCGAAGCACCCATTTCTTTTCCGTCCATAACCCATCTCCTTCACGCTGTGCTTATGACGTCGAGATCTTGTCTCGACGCAGCTGGGAACATGCCCGATGACGGGTCGAATCCCAACTGCTGTACGCCCCGGCAGCAACCGGGATTGACGTCGAGAATAGTCTCGCACTAATGTCGGGTAAAGCGATTAATAGCGTATATATTGTTCGTAATAATCGAACACTGGGCCAACATGAAACGACTGCCGACACTCAAGCAACTGGAGTACTTGGCCGCCTTGGCGGACCTCGGCCATTTCGGGCGTGCAGCCGAGCGCTGCCACGTCACGCCCTCCACGCTGAGTGCCGGCATACAGGACCTGGAGCGGGTGCTGGGCGTGCGTCTGGCAGAGCGTTCGAGGCGGCATGTGCTCATCACGCCCATCGGTCAGGCCATCGCAGTCAGGGCGCGTGAGTTGCTGCGTGATGCGGAGGACATCATGAGCCTGGCCGCGTCGGACCGGGCGCCACTGAGCGGTGATTTACGCCTTGGGGCTATTCCGACCGTCGGTCCGTTTCTGCTGCCGCGCGTTCTGGTCAAGCTGCGCAAGCAGTTTCCGGATCTTCGGCTGTTTCTGGAGGAGGGCCTCACCCACGTGCTGCTCAACCAGCTGCAAGCCGGCGAACTCGATGCCATCGTGGCCGCACTGCCCTACGACCTCGACGGCTGCGAATGCCAGATGCTGTTCGACGACGCATTCCAGTTCGCCTGCCACGCCGATCACCCGCTCGCCAAACAGGACTCGGTGTCGGTACCAGCGCTGAGCGATGAACCCTTGATGCTGCTGGAGGAGGGCCATTGCCTGCGGGCGCAGGCCATCGAGGTGTGCAAGCTGCAGGGGGCATGGGGCCGTAACCGGTTTGAAGCCAGCAGCTTTCACACGCTGGTGCAGATGGTCGGCGCCGGGGTCGGTGTCACGCTGCTCCCCCAGTTGGCGATCGACGCCGGCATCATCGCCGGCATGGAGATTCGCCTTGTGCCGCTGGCGGAGCCATCGCGGCGTCAGGTCGCACTGGTGTGGCGGCAGGGTTCGCCGCGCCGCGAGGAATTCTCAATGCTTGGCGCAGCCATCCGCGGTCTGACGGCCGGCGCCAACACTGAGGCGAGCGCGTAACGTAACAACCCGCCTGAACGACAACGGGCTGGCAAATCGCCAGCCCGTTGTGTGCTGTTGCGCCCGGCCGCTTGCTACTGCTTGGCGCCTTCCGGGAAAGCATTCAGCAACAGGTTGGGAGAACCCGCCGTGGCTGGACTCAGCGCGATGGTGCCGGACGTCGCATTACTGATCAGCGCGGCGGTGACATCGGCTGGTGAGAGCGAAGGTGTCTCGCCCAGAATGAGCGCCGCGGCACCGGCCACATGCGGCGTTGCCATGGATGTTCCGCTCAGGGTCGATGTGCCGGTAGTGTTGCTGTAGCTCGCCGAGACCACGTCCGTGCCCGGTGCGAAGATGTCCACGCAGGTGCCGTGATTGGAGAAGCTGGATTCATTGTCGGCGGCATCGGTCGAGCCGACTGTCACGGCATTCACCGCGGCCGCGGGCGAATGGCCACAGGCGTCTGCATTGTCGTTGCCGGCAGCCACGAGAGGCAGGATGCCGGCCGCGAACAGCGCATTGGTGGCGGCGTCGATATCCGGGTTTGATCCAGCCCCCAGGCTCATGTTGACGACGGCGGGCCGCTCGGCGTTTTCCGCAACCCATTCCATGCCGGCGATGATGCCGGAGAACGCGCCCGTACCCGCACAGCCGAGCACGCGAATCGGATGCACCGTGGCCTGCTTCGCCACGCCGTAGGTGGTGCCGACTGCCGTGCCAGAT
Source organism: Abyssibacter sp. (assembly GCA_023146115.1). Classification (GTDB taxonomy): domain Bacteria; phylum Pseudomonadota; class Gammaproteobacteria; order Nevskiales; family OUC007; genus Abyssibacter. The sequence goes on from JAGLCS010000125.1 coordinate 3,148, forward strand.
ACATGCGTGCCGTGACCGTTGCAGTCCTGCCAGGCGTCCGGATCGGGCTGGTAGCCCAGCACCTCCCAGATACCGCCGAGGTTGAGTACGATCAGGGAATCGATGCCGATGGGGCCGTCATTGATGAAATTGCGTCCGGTGCCGACCCGGCCACTGAATTCAACGTGGTCCGGGTTGATGCCTGAATCGAGCACGTAAACGTGAACACCGGCGCCAGCGCTGTCCGGGTAACTGAACACGCCATCCATCGGCAGCGACAGTTCATCGATGCGATCTAGCCCGTAGGTGGGAGATGTTTGCGTCCCCGAGATGCTCACCAAGGTGTCGGGCCGAACCGACGCGATGATGGGTAGTTGCTCCAGAGCGGCAACCTGTTGTTCGGTCAACCGGGCAGCGAACCCCTTGAACACCGTGTCGTATTTCAGAAATGCCGCTTCCGCACCGATCAACGCCAAGGTGGAATCGACCGCGTTGCTGACCAGCTGAAGACCGAGCAGCGATTCGTTCAGGCGAACGACGTAGGGCTGCGGGCCGATGTCCTGGACGGTGTCGACGACTGCTGTGGTCTCGCCGGTGATCTCCGGGGAGCTCGGCGACTCGCTGCACGCGGCGAGCGAAACAGCCGCCAGCCCTGCCAGCAGCAGGCGACTGCCGGAGCCGAGATGACCGAGCAGGTTTCCCGTGTACGAACGGGTGTCGAAATCGAAGCGCATCGTGATTCCTCTGAATTGGGGGGTGACATTCCCTTGTCGACCGGAACGCTATCAGAATTGAGCTGGCTGAAATGTCCTTATTAGGACTTTGTCAGCATGAAGCCGTATTTAGGGCTCCGGTGCATAAACAAATGGTTGTAGGCCGTTCGCGCAGCTGTCGAATATCCCCTACAGCCGAGGTCATGGAACGTCCGACTGAACTCGTGGTGAAAAGTGTTCACGGTCTGACAGTGCCCCGCTGAAAACCCAGATAACGACGGGGGAGGAGACGCCAATGACGACGAAGACTTGCGCTCAGTGGGCAGCCACGCTGCTCATCGGCTTGTTTGCGATGCAGGCATCGGCCGCGCCTGGAGATCCGCTGACACCGCCGATTCAGGCGAACCTCACGCCGGGGCAAAATTACAACGTGCACGTCGATCGCGCACCGAGCGGGGAGTTCGTAGTTGGCTGGGCATACGCGCGGCCGGGTGATCTTGAATACGATGTCCGGGCGCGCGTCTACGCAGCCGATGGCACCCCGCTGAGCGGCGAGATCAACGTGATGGAGACGCCGGGGAATCAAAGCCGGTTCGACATCGCTATTGCAGACGGCGTGATGGCCGTTGCGTGGCTGGATGGCACGAATACGGGCAACGCAGTTCGTGCGCGTCGGTTCGCTTACGACGGCACGCCGTTGGAGGCGATTCAACCCGTGGGTACCGTGGAGCCACTCGGAACGGCCGCGACGCCCATGGCCGCGCTCGCAGACGGCGGTCGCCTGGCGGTGGGCTGGGTGTTCGAACGTGCAACCGCCGCCCCGCAGTCCTGCCGGTATCCCCGCCTGTTGTGCTTGAAAGCCGAAGCTTACGATCAAGAACTCCGGATGCGCTGGATGGATGACATCGCCCAGACCACGCTGGTGGGCTTGAGCCGGGCGGGCGGCGACGTGACGGTCGCAGGGATCGATGTTCTGCCATCGCCAACGGTCTTCCTGCCGGAGAATTATCCGGTCAAGCTGAGCCTGTCTGGTTTTGAAGTGACGCCTGCCGGTGATGTCGTTTACCTGTGGGCCGTTCAACTCGCCCCGGTGGGTGCGGGCATGCAGGTGTTGCAGGTGGGACGCCTCGCCACGGATCGGCGGATGCAACAGCTGCCCCAGGTTGTGGAATTGCTGCAAACATCCGGCGGGTACTACTGCCTGAGCGAGGCGCTGGATATCGACGCCACGGGCCAGGCGGTGGTGTTCTACACCGACGGCTGCGATGCGTTCGCCCGTCGGGTGCCACCCAGGGGCTTGGCCGGCCCGAAGCTGGCAGTCAACGCTACGGCAGCGCAGGTTGATCGCATCAACCCCACATTGCGGGTACAGACCGGCGACGACGGCGCGTTCTCGGCGCTTTACTCGGACACCCTGGTGCCGTTCGCAGCCGGAGCTGATCTCGCGGGTGTGGCCGCTTCTCTAGGCGGCATCACGCAATATGGTTTTGATGCCGCCTCCGATAGCACCGGGGCACTGGTGGTTGGCGGAGCTGACAGAGACGGGGTGGTGACGGTTCAGCTGTTCGAAGGGCCGTAGCCACCGCCACGCGAACCCTGACGCGGTTCGCGTGGCCTGTCGCATCGTGTCGCCGACTGGCGGGTTACTTCGCCCAGTCTTTGTAGAACGGCGGCAGGTCGTCCGGCACCTGGGCGGTGAAATC
>JAGLCS010000126.1 GCA_023146115.1 Abyssibacter sp.
GAATCTTCCGGGACCCGACACCTAGGCTCTGTGGGCTTCTGGGAGCGGGTTACTTCGAATAGGCGTTCTGAGAACCCACATCCTCTGAATCTGCCGTGACTTGGCATAAACCACGAAAATCCACATGCGTGAGAAGGAACGAGCTCCAGCGCTGCTTACCCCGTCCACAGTAGATTCCGGATACCCCGTTTTTTGCGTGGGTGCCGTGCGGCCCGCCGTCGTAAAGCCGCCAGCGTATGGCGCTGGCTATTGATCTGTTTCCGGTACTTCGACGCCAATCTGGGGCAGCCCTTGACCCGTGGGCGCCGACACCGGACCTGGTTGCGGCGTGGGCTGATCACGGTAGCGAGCCCCGCCGACCGTCGCGGTGCCGTGACCGCTGCGCAGCCCCGGATACTGGAAACTCTGGTCGAGCTGTTCAAGCGCTTCGGCCAAATCCTCGGCCTCGGTGGTGACGACATCCTGGGGGGCCGCATTGACCCGATGCGCCAGCAATACGAGCGCGGAGACCCGGATAATCTGACGCGGCAATTGAGAGCGATGCATGTTGGTACTCCTGCGTAGATGAAGAAAAAAGACGATCAGGGCTGGCTGTTCAAGCCTTCGCCATCAGGGGGGGTGGATATCCACGTGTCGCTGTCTGGTCCCTGATCCATGGGCAGGTTGACGACAAAGGGCGGCGTGAAACGATCCAGTGCATTCAGGCCGCTGTCGTTGGGGTCAGGCACCCATTGCGCCGCCTGCAGGCTGGCGTTCGTCTCGCAATAAAGCTCCCCGGCCAATGGCTGCAGGATGGCGTCGAGCAATCCGCCGACCAGTCCGTCCAGCAGCCCCAGGTCATCCAGCACGTTGGTCAGCAGCGTGTAGACGACTGCGTTGACCAGGTTGCCATCGTCCCGCACGCGTGTTCCCGACGGGCAACACACCTCGCCGACATCGACCGTGGGCACCGCGCCGAGCAGCACCGCATTCAACGCCGCCGTCGTGGTCGTCAACAACGCATCTATGGGACCGAGATAGCGGGTCAGTATGTCGCCCTGGTCGTCGTAGCCCGAGGGGCAGCTGCAAACCCCGCCGAGGTCGGCGAGACAGGATGTTTCCGGCTCACCGGGCTGGCCGAGCTGAAAGGCTTCGCAAGGTGAGCCCGACACCACGCGCTGCGACAGGTAGCGCGACCGGATCTCGGACACCTCAACCGGACAGAACTGGTCGGTACTGCGATACAAGTCACCGCGGAGCCCGCCCTGCGATGCTCCGATCCCGTAGGTCGGTGAATTCTGCACGCCATACAGGTAACTCACGGCACCGGTTCCGGCGATGCCGTCGTAACCGATGCTGTCGGTGTCCTCATCGCTGGCGAGCTTCATGCACGGCGTGCCGGTGCAGTTCTCGCCGGAGTAGTACACCGGTTCCCGTGTGGTGAATCGGTCGTCGCGAACGCCAATCAATGCCCGGTAGTTACGATGATCGGGGTCCGGCGCAGCAGGCGGCACCGTGCGGTCGATGTAGCTCACCAGAGGGGCTTCGTGTTCGTCAAAACCCAGTGCCTCACCGAGCACCCGGCCGCTGTCATCAATGACGAGCACGGCCTGCGACCGCTGCTGGGCGATGCGCTTGACCAGGGCGTCGCGAATCGCGATGACCCCGACAATGGAACCGATGACCAGAATGGTCGCGATCAGCAAGAGCTCGACCGTGATGATGAATCCGCCCTGGCGGCGCTTGGCGGCGCGAGCGCGCGTGTGAGTCTGTGTCATCTGCATCAGAACCTTGATCGTGCCTAGAACAGTTCGCCGATCATGCCGAGTACATCCATTAGCTGGATAGCTGCGGGAAACATGACCAACACCAGAAACATGGGGAAGCACACGAGCACCATGGGCAGCATCAACTCCATCGACTTGCGCTGGGTCAGTTCGGTGACCTGCTGCGCCTGCTCATGGCCCAGCAAGCGGGCCTGGGCATCCAGGGTGTCCGCGATCGGGGCACCCGCCTCATGGCCGACACGAAGCACGGCGGCAAGACGTTCCGTGGCGGGCACGCCCGTGCGTGCGGCCAGATGCGAAAAGGCGACGTTGCGGTCACGGCCGGCATTGATCTCGCGGCTGATCAGCTCCATCTCCTGGCCCAGCGGGTCCTGCGAATCCGGTCGCAACCGGGCAACCTGGCTCAATGCCTGTGTCAATGGAACACCGGAACGCAGATACGCGACGATCAGGCTGATCAGAAACGGCAGGCTTTGACGAATGCGTTGGCGCCGCTGATGCCGGCGCAACAGCAACCAGAGATCCGGCACGAAACCCGCGGTCAGCACACAGGTCACGACCGTCACCGGTTGCGTGCCGTCGGTCCATTCCAGGATCAGCAGCCCGGCCAGTAGCGCCAGCGTGAACTTGACCGCCCAGAAAACGCGATACGCCTGTCGCGGATGCAGCCCGGCCTGCCGCAAGCCTCGAAGGTACAGGCCACGCTGGGGCTCGCCTTCCAGCGTTTCCCGGCGACGGTTGCCGGGGCGGCGCAGACTGCTGCGCTCCATGTGCCAGAACAGCAGGCCGCTGGCGATCATCAGCCCCAGCGCGAGCATATCCACCCACATCGTCATCATCGTCATTCCTGCATCCTCAAGATTCGACGTAGCCACACGAAGCCGGCCACCTGGCACAGCGCCGCCGAGAGCAGCAGTGTCACCCCCTGCGGGTGTTCCAGCAGCACATCGAGCCATTCGGGCTGGCGCCAGAGGAACACCGGAATCAGCAAATAAGGCAACGCCCCGGCAAACAGGGCGGCATAGCGCGCCCCGGACAGTTGACTCTCGACCTGACGGCGAAGCTTGAGCCGCTCATGCAGCAGAGCGCTGACTGCACGCAGCAGGCTGCGAAAGTCTGTTCCGTCATGCCATTTGACCACCAGGGCCTGAGTCAGCAGGCGCGTGCCTTCACAGTCGTAGCGCTCGCGCATCCGGCTGAGCGCCTGTTCGATGGGCAGCCCGAGATCCAGCCGGCCCAGCACTTCCGCCAGTTCCTTGCGCACCGTCGCCGGGCCCGACAGCGAAGCCGTCTCGATGGCTCCATGTGCGTTCAGTCCCGCCTGCACGGCCGCGTTCATCAAATCGGTCGCATCCACCAGCTGGGTTTCGAAGTGACGGCAACGCCAACTCGCAGCATCGCGCAGCACCAACAGCATGAGCGCAGGTAGGCCAACACCCACGACCCCCGCCAGGGAAGGCAACTCCGGCTTGAGCAGCGTGGCGGCGGTCACGGCCAGCAACCCCGGCACCAGAATCAAAGCCAACACGACCAGCGCGGCCGGCTGGCCGGGCAGCGCCGCCCCCAGCCGCTGTAATGCGTTGGGCCGCAGCGACTCGCGGGCATCGGGGACGACATAGTCGCCATTCGCCGGTGTGGTCAGCACCTGCCTCAGCCGCAGGGCACTGACCCCACAAGCCAGCAGGCAGGCGACGATGGCTACGACTTCAAACGGCATCCCGCAGCCCGGTGTAGCGATCGGGTGTCAGATACCCCAGCACCTGCGCGCGCTCCAGGAACCGCGGCGGCGCACCCGTGCACTCGTGGTGACCGACGATCCCACCGCCGATATCCGCCCGTGCCAGCTTGTAACGGTAGAGTTCGTTGACCTTGAGCGAGCCCTGATCGTCGTGGACTTCGCAAAGGCTGACGATGCGACGCTGGCCATCCCGGAAGCGCATGACCTGAACGATCAGGTGCACGGCTGATCCGATCATGTCCCGAATCGTCTCCCGCGGCATACCGGCGTCGCCCATGTGGGCCAGCGCTTCCAGACGCCGCAGAACATCCTGCGGACTGTTGGCGTGCACGGTGGTCAGACTGCCGTCATGTCCGACGTTCATCGCCTGCAGCATGTCCAGCACCTCGGCGCCACGCACTTCGCCGACAATGATCCGATCGGCGCGCATGCGCAACGCGGTGCGCACAAGTTCGCGCAGCGGGCTGGTCTGGGCCACTTCGCCAACCTGCTGCCGGGCTTCCAGCGGAATCACATGGCCATGGTCCAACTTGAGCTCGGCGGTTTCCTCCACGGTCACCACCCGCTCGTGCTCCGGGATGAACCCCGACAGCATGTTCAGCAGCGTGGTCTTGCCGGCGCCGGCGCTGCCGGCGATAACGATGTTCTGCCCGCAGCCGACCGCCAGTTCCAGCAGCGTCAGCAAGCCCTGGTCCAGCATGCCGCGCTCCACCAGATCCTGAGGCTTCAGCGATTCGTTCTGGAACCGCCGGATCGATACCACCGCGCCCCGCGGACAAAGTGGCGGAATCACCGCATGCAGGCGGCTGCCGTCCGGCAGCCGAGCGTCAACCTGGGGATGACGGGCATCGAGATGACGGCCCTGACCGGCGACCAGCCGATCGATGAAGCGGCGCAGATGGGCGTCGTCATCAAAGGCCAGATCGGTCCGTTCCAACTGGCCGCAGCGATCAATCCAGACCTCGTCCGGACCGTTGACCAAGATGTCGGTGATGCCACGATCCAGCATCAGGGACGCCAGGGGGCCCATGCCTTTCAGATCATCAAGAATTTCCGATTCGATCCGGCGGCGCTCCGGCAGGGAGACCGTCAACTCGGTTTCCCGTGACAGATCCCACAGAATCTCGCCGATGCGCTCGCTGACAACCTCGGGTCGATCCAGGGCGTCGGCCGACTCTCCGTCCAGCGAATCGATCAGCCGCGCATGCACCTGGCGTCGCAGATCGCGCAAATTGGTCGGCCTGCGCACAGCCACTGGGGGCACTTCGGTGTTTTCAAGCAATCTGAGCATGACGATCTCCGATTAGCGATTGACGTAAACAGTGGAACGCTCGAGTCCGGCCACCACCTCCACGGGTCGCTCCGTACGCGCCGGAGTGACCGTTATCTGGCGGCCCAGCGCGACATCGAGGGCGCTGTGGATAACCAGGGAAACCTGGTCCGCGGCAGCGATGTGCGCCAGCGGGTAGACGTGTTCCGGCTGTACGGCGAGGACCAGCGTGGTGTTGCCGCTGGCGGCGGCCTGCCTGCTCGAACGCTGCGGCAACAGGCTGGTGATAGCGCCGCCGTCATCCGTGGACGGTGATGACCCGCGCGGCTTGAGCACGCCGATCAGGCGGACATCGGTCGCGGCGGTGCGGACGCCATTGCGACCGCGCACCAGCACATCCAGCCGATCGCCGGCGTGCAGTTGCGACAATGGCGTCGTGGCGTGATTGCCTAGCGGCAGGGAGTAAAGCACCCGACCTTGGGGAACATGCTGGGCCAGGGTCTTCTGTTGCGGTGGGGCCGGCACGATCAGATCCCCTGGCTGGATCGCCTCACCCGCGCCCTTGCTGATGCGCAGGCGCTTTCCAACCAGCGTCTGGGGATTATCGATGCCGACCTCGTCCCGCGGAATTCGGGATTGGGTCAACTGGTCTTGTGTCAGAACGTCTCCCGCCTGAACCGGCGCGCTGGTTACCCAGGCCGGCACGGAGGTGACGCGGTCGTACTGTCGGAGCCCGAGCACCGATGCCATCAGGCCCGAAGTGACAAACAGGGCAATACTGGCGGTTGCACTTCCTCTGGTCTTGGATTTCATGTCAGGACTCCGGGTTGAAGCGAGGAATCAAGCGGCCCCGAAGGGCCGCTTGGCTTGGGTGGCGATTACTGCGTGCCTGCAGCAGCGGCGCTGGACGATCCCGCAGCGGGGGTGATGCTGGTCACGCCTTCGGCGTTGTCGTTGGCCACAAACGTGAACTCGGAGTTGTCACCGGCGTTAAGATCCACGGCGTCGCCGTAGCTCGAGCCATCCACCAGGGCGGTGTTGTTGGCGCTCTTCAAGCCATTGAACGCGTAGCTCTGATCCAGCTGGCCAATGGCCTCGGCGACGTCTTCCATCTCAGCCGTGGCGGCATCGCGCATCGTGACCAGGCCGACGATCATGCCGACCACCATGATGGTCACCAGCAAGATGAGTTCGGACGTCATGATGAAGCCAGCCTGACGACGGTCGTTGCGGTTTTCTTTGCTCTGCAGTTTCATTTCGATATTCCTTGATAAAAAAGTCTAGATTTAAAGTCCGTTCAATATTTAAGCCTGAGTGAACAAGGCGTTCTGCGTCCTGCGATATCTATATTGCAGGGCTCGTGCCATAAAGCGCCCATTCCTTGACTCTCTATAAATAATGGTAAAAACAATGGCTTATAGATGTTTCACGAAAGTAGCGCCCATCTCGTACGGCCGGCTGGCGCGCGACATTCCCAATTTGAAAACCGCCTTGCGAATACTATTGAGATAATCCATATCTTCAGGGATTCGACCGGCGACGATAATCCGACAAAACCAAAAAAAACGGCCCATATAGGGCCGCTTGTCGCTGTTCCTGAGCAAGTTCAGGACATGGGTCTGTCAGATTGTCGAACTGCACGTAGCGCGCGCGCGCAATCCGGCTGGTGACTGAGGCCAACCAGCCTCGCCATGGGTTGGCGGTAACCCGGATTCTGGTTCAGGCTCTTGCGATACACGTCGCAGGCCTGGACCGTCTCTTTCTGGCCCTCCAGCAGCAGCCCCCGGTGATAATTCGTTCGCCACTGCGGCGCACCCAGCAGATCTGCGCGGCGCAAGGCCTGGTCTGCCTTGGTGTAATCCCCGGTCAGGTAATGCACGCTGGCCACGGCTTCGTGGAGCAGGGGTTGGCCCGGGGCCAGCACGATCTGCTCCTCCAATACCCGGCGAGCGAGACTCAGGTTCCCTTCCCGTAACGCGAGCTGGGATCGCAGGATGCCGGCCTGTGGAAAGCTGCCAGGCCGGGCCAGGAGTTCATCCAGCAACCACTGGGCCGCTTCGGGACGCCCATGCTCGAAGTGCATGACGGCATTGGCGAGTAACACGCGCTCGGCCTGGGGGTATTCGACGTAAAGACGGTCGATTTCACGCTGGATGGCTTCGCAATCCATAACCCGATTGTTGTCGTACCAAATCTCGCGACACATGCGGCCATGTGCATAGGCGTTCTGATCCAGTTCCAGCATGGCGGCGAGCCGATCCTGCGGATCAGGCTGGTGTTTGCGGGCGTGGTCCATGGACGTGCAGGCACTGCTCAGCGCCATTGCGATCAACAGCAGGCCTTGTATGCATTTTTGAGCATTCATCAGGATATCTCCGGTGCGCTTGCAGTACTGCGCAGGTGACGGTGTTGAGGCGATAGTCCTTCGCGGAGTAACAGCCGCGGATTCGGAAAATGCCAGAGATTCAGATCGTGCTTGGGTTCGCGCACGATGGTCGGGGTCACGACGATGATCAGTTCGCGCTCGTTGTCGCTCTGGCTGGTCGATTCCGCCAGACGGCCCACCAGCGGAACATCGCTAATACCCGGCGTGTGCGCGCTTCTGTCCGAGATGTCGCGGCTGACCAGACCACCCAGCACCAGCGGCTGGCCGTCGCGGACACGTGTCGAGGTGCTGATGCTGCGTACATCGAATGCCGCAGCATTGAGGCTGGCACCGGTGCTGTCGGCGATCTGACGGGTTAGCGCGGTATCCGGCAACGACACCGTGGGATTGATATCCAGGGTGATCTGGTCGTTCTCGTCCACCATGGCGCGAACCTTCAGCTCGACGCCAAATGCCTTGAACTCGGTGCCGCTGAACACGCCGCTGGTGTTCTGCCCGACGCTGTCGTCCGCAGAGAGGCCGGACGGCGCAAACGCGCTGGGAATCGGCACTTCACCACCGGCGCGAAACACCGCCGATTCACCGGCCAGCACGGTCAAGGTGGGCCGCGACAGCGTTCTTGAGATCCCTTCCTCCTCCAGCAGCGAGAAGAGCATGTCGAACGCAAATCGTCCGTTCGCGATCTGCAGATTGTTGGACAGCGCGCCGCCGACCATGCGCAACGCATTTTCCACGGTAGAAGCACCTTCCACAGGCTGTAGGCCCGACTGCGTGAACCCGCCATCGCGCCGGTAACCGCTGCTCATCGCAGAGATATCCGGGCGCCACGACTTCAGGCGCAGTCGATCCACTTCATGCATCTGCACGGACACACGCACCTGGGGCAGGTCGCGGACCTCGATCATGGACAGAATGCGTCCGCCGGCGGCGGAAATCAGCTTGGAGCGGCCGATATTGGCGCGGATGTCATTGTCCAGATCGTCTGCCGATACGCCGAAACCGGTAGCCGCATTTGCCGCGGACTGACGTCCGTTGAGCATGGCGCCTGACTCATCCGTCAACGGTGTGATCTGGACACCACCCGGCTGATCGGCGGCCACTCCGAGGAACAGGCGCGACGCGATATTGAGCACCCGCGTGAGAACGACCTGGTTGGCGACCTCACCGGCCAGCACTAGCGTGTCGACGCCGTTGTCCACCAAATCGCCCGTCTGGATTCTGCGCACCTTCACGTCGTGGCCACCCACATCGCGGATAGCGGCAAGAATCTTGTCCTCGTGGCTTTGCGGCAGCTCATCGACCTGAATCAGGTTGATGATGGATGCACCAAAGCCACTGGCGCGCGGCCCACGGTCCACGCGAACACCACCAGGGGCCTGCAACACGCTGTCGGCCGGACCGGCGTCACGATTCCGCTGGCCCGCAAACAGGTAGTTTTCTGCCACGCCCTGCGCGCCGAGACGATACTTGACCGTGGGCACGCGACCGCGCAGCACCAGTGCGGCGCGGTCGGGAGCGAGTTCAATGCGAATCCGCGGGTGAACGTCAGACAGGGCTCGCCGCAGTACGCTCAGATCCTGAACCACGCTGAACAAAAAGGTTTCCGTGGTCTGGTCGGCGTACCAGACCATGATGCTGGTCCGGCCTACGTTCTTGGCCAGGGCCAGAATCTCGTACTCACCCAGCACTTCGAGTTTCAGGGTGCTTTCCTGCCCCACCGCCACCCGCTCGAGCGGCTTGTCGAAAACCAGACGGGTGTGGGTCCATTGCACGAGATGCCGCGTAGAAGAACGCTTGGCACCATCAGCCGTTTCAACATATTTCAGGCCGTCTGCATGAACAAGCCCTGCCATGCACAACAACAGGCCGCTCACGAGGGCGCGATACCGAGTCGCGATCATGGATGCTCCTTGCCCGCCAGGCGCGGGTCAGTTTTCAGGTTCGCATCCTGGTTTGCAGCATCCAAGCCATGTTCTCAGGCATCGAGAGTGGCTATTTTTCCTGGTTCATATCAATGACTTGCATTGATTATGGCCTTTGATAAAGTTAAGAACTACCGCGCAGCATCAGCCGAATTTTCAGAAAGCCTCGCAATTTGCAAACTGCTTTTCCAGTCAGGGCGCCGGCTGCCCGTTTCTGACAAAAAAATGACGGCCGTTCAGCGACACCGTCACCGCGGTGACGATCAGACATGAAAAAGGCCGCTGAACAGCGGCCTTGTTGGGCAATGCGCCAAAGCGCCGGAGACCAGAACGCTACCCGGCCGACAGCTCGCTCGACGCCATCACGGTGGCGTAGAGTGGGAACACGTTCTCGCAGTAGTACTCCTGCTCGAAAACCGTCCGGCCCGTCGTGCAATCGGACAGGACCGTCACGGCGAAGCCGAGATCGGCGGCATGACGACCGGTGGAGTCGATGCAAATCGAGGTGACCGCACCGGCTAACACCACATGGTCGATCCCGCCACGGCGCAGGGTTTTTTCCAGATTCGTGTTGGAGAAGGCGTTCAGGCCACGTTTTCCCGGAATTTCGGTGATGATGGCCTCGTAGGGCTTCAGCTGGTCAATGGTGCGGCTACCAGGCCGGCCGGCCTGAAACGCCCCGACCTCTTCGATGGTCTTGAGAATGCCGACCGGTTTTTCCAGCTCACGGTAATCGGGAGAAAAATTGATCGGCGTTGACACCACCTGGGCAAACCGGTCACCAAGCCGCTCCAGCAAGCCGAGCGTGTTGCCCAGAACGCCGCCCACCCGGGCCGCTTCCTCGATGACAGGGTGCAGAATGCCATCGGGCGCAAAGTAGTCATTTTGGTAGCCGATCAGAATGAGAGCGGTTCGATTCAACGTCATGGGTCGAGGTCTCGTGGGACTTTGTCCATAACGAATGGCAAATGGCGTTCCAACAAAGGAAGCAAAATAAATGGCTGATTTATTTGACGAATTTGATCGATCCGCCCTGGGTCGATGCGAGACGTCGAGCCGCATGGCGGATCGCTTTGCATTTTGCATCGCAAATCGAACATCGGCGCCCCCGCGACGGTGCGCCGACGCCGCGGTATCAATCGGCAGGCAGCGCCACCGGTAATGCAAAGCTGACGGTCACTCCTACTAGGGCGTTGGGCTCGATCCAGATGCGGC
>JAGLCS010000127.1 GCA_023146115.1 Abyssibacter sp.
TCGGGCGTCCAGCGACGTCCTTGTTCCACCACCAGCACCTTGTAGCCCTTTTCGCTCAGCCGGTAGGCCGACACGCTGCCGCCGAAACCGGAGCCGACAATGATGTAGTCGTAATCGTGCTCGTCCATGTGTCCTCCTCCATCAGGCCGCCTGGGCCAGTCGCGCTGTCTTGTTCTTGATGAATTGCCCGATCTGCTCCACGGCCTCATCCGCCGCATCCAGCCACCCGTAGTGCAGCTGGAAGACATGCCACAGTCCGGCGAATTGCCGCAGTTCGCAATCACCGCCAGTCAGCCGCAGGCGGTCGCGCAGGCGCAGGGCGTCGGAGAGCAGAATCTCCTCCGAGCCGACCTGGATCAGCACCGGCGGCAAGCCGGCAAGATTCGCGAACAAAGGGGAGCAAGCGGTGTCCGTTTTCGCCGTGCCGGCGCGGTAGGCCTCGCTGCAGGCACGCAGCCAAGCGGGGCTGACCATGGGGTCGCGCCGGGCATGGCTCGCGATGCTGGGACCGCTAAGGCTCAGATCCGTCCACGGCGAGATCAGCACCAGCGCTGCCGGCATCGGCAATCCGGCATCGCGGATGGCCCCGGCCAGGGTCAGGCTCAGGCCGCCACCGGCGGAATCGCCAGCAATCACCAGACGATCGGCGGGCTGCCCCTGTTCCAGCAGTTCGGCGTAGACCGCGAGCGCATCGGTGAGCGCCGCCGGGTGCGGATGCTCGGGCGCAAGACGGTACTCCGGCAACCAGACCCGCGCGCCGGCGGCCTCGCCAATGGTTGCCGCCAGCTTGCGGTGGCTGCCAAAGCCGCCCATCACATAACCACCGCCGTGCAGGAACAGCACGCCCAATGTCGGGGTGCCGACAGCCGGGGCGATGTCCAGCACCGGCACCCCGGCCCAGCGCCGTTCGCGGTAGACCGCGCCAGCAGGCCCGCGCAGGGACAAGCCGATCAAACTGCCCAGGCGTCGTTGCCAGCGCACCGGCACGCGCGGTGACAGCACCGGTTTGAGCAAGCCGCGGACCAGAGCCTTGAAGGCGCGGACCATGGCTTAGCGACTCGATCCAGTGGTGGGCTGCAGCTCGTAGTCCTGCAAATCCAGCTTGCCGGTCATGAGCCGGAAGCTGAACGTGAAACCCGGCCAGTTGTTCGTGACCTTGCCCGTCTCGTTGACGTACCAGGAATTGCAGCCCGCTACCCAGACACTGCGCTTGAGCTGTGCCTGCATCTGCTCGCCATACTTGCGCTGCTCGCTCATCTTCACGTTCATGAAGGCTAGGCCGGGGTCCAGCAGCATGCGGATGCATTGCATCACGTAGCGGATCTGCGCCTCCAGCATGAAGATGATGGAGCTGTGAGCGAGGTTGGTGTTCGGGCCGTACAGGATGAACAGGTTGGGAAAGCCGGAGACCGACATGCCCTTGTAGGCTTCGGCGCCGTCTTTCCATGCCGTGTTGAGATCAACGCCGTCGAGGCCGGTGATCTTCATGGGGGTCAGGAATTCCGTGGCCTGGAAGCCAGTGCCGTAGATGATGGCATCCACCTCATGGCGCTGGCCGTCGCTGGTGACGATGGCGGATTCGTCCACGTGGTCAATGCCCTCGGTGACGATGTCCACATGGTCCTGATCCATGGCCGGAAACCAGTCGTTGGAGATCAGTAAGCGCTTGCAACCAATCTTGTACTTGGGGGTGAGCTTCTCGCGCTTGGCGGGGTCTCTGACCTGCCGCCGCAGGCTGCGGCGACTGAGCCACGCCCAGGCCTCCAGCAGACCGCTGAAGCGGGTGAAGCCGAGTGCGCGGACCTCGTTTTTCCAGTAGATCAGCCCTCGATAGAGCCGATCGGTCATCGGCACCGTCTCGAACAGCCACTGCTCGAAGCCCGTAAAGGGCCGGTCGGCCTTGGGGATGACCCACGCGCCCGAGCGCTGAAACAGCTTGAGTTCCTTCACCTTGGGCACGATCTGCGGCACGAACTGGATGGCGCTGGCGCCGGTGCCGATCACCGCGACGGATTTGCCGGTGAGGTCGGCATCGTGATTCCAGCGGGCCGAGTGAAAGGCCTCGCCCCGAAAGCGATCGAGGCCCTTGATCTTCGGGTACGTCGGTTGGTTGAGCTGCCCCACCGCGCTGATCAGTACACGGGCGTGGATGGTCTCGCCGGCCGCGGTCTGGATAACCCAGAGCCCGCTGGTCTTGTCGAACTCGGCCGAGGCGACCTCCTGATTGAACCGGATGTGCGCGTGCAGCCCGTATTTGGTCGCGCAGCTTTCCATGTACGAACGAATTTCCGGCTGCAGGCCGAACTTGCGGGTCCAGTCGCTCTTGGGCTCGAAGGAGTAGGAATAAAGGTGCGACTGCACATCGCAGGCAGCGCCGGGGTAGGTGTTGTCCCGCCAAGTGCCGCCGATGCTTCCGGCTTTCTCCAGCATCGTGAACGACTCGATGCCGGCGCGTTTGAGCTGCATGGCCATGCCCAGGCCGCCGAAACCGGTGCCGATAATGACGATATGCGGGGTCGTCGGCCCATCAGGGCCGGGTCTGGTAGCAGCCATGTCGCTCTCCTCCTGCGCCAGCTGTTCTTGTTGATAGCCACTGTAGAGCGCCGCGACTTGTGCGGCGAGCCTGTTAGAGGACAAAATATCAATAAAATAGGACAGTGCTCGCGAGGGGGCATCCATGCCGGCATGGAATTTCGATCGCGCCGTGACCAGCATGCGGTTGATGACCGAACTGGCGCTCGAACGCGGCGTGCCGCCAGCGACCGTGCTTGCCGGCACCCAGGTTTCGGCGGATCAGCTCAACAACCCCGACGTGGTCGTCGGCGCGCAGCAAGAGCTTCGGCTGATCGCCAACCTGGTCGATGCCCTGGGCGACGAACAGGCGCTGGGTATCGACGCTGGGCGGCGCTATCACTTCACCGCGTTTGGGGCGCTCGGGTTTGCGATGGTGAGCAGCCAGACCATGCGCGAAGCCATGACCATCGGGCTGCGCTACTTCCATCTGACCTTTGCCTTCACCCAGTTCGCGGTGAGCGATCAGGGCGCCCAAACCCGGCTGCGCCTGGACGACGGGGAGCTGCCGCCGGCGTTGCGGCGGTTCATCGTGGAGCGTGATTCGGCCGCCTTCATCACCTTGCAGCGGGACATTTTTGGCCCCCAGCCGGTGATCGACGCGCTGTCGTTCCGCTATCCGGCGCCGAGGCAGGCCGCTGCCGCTTATCAGGCGTTCTACGGATTAGCCCCGCAATTCGATGCGGTGGCGAACGAAGCGCTGCTCGACCGTGCGGCTCTGGAGCGTCGTCTGCCTCAGGCCAACGATCTGGCCCGCCAGGCCGCGGAGACGCAATGCCGCTCGATTCTCGATGCCCGCGCGCCGCGCAGCGGCCTGGCCGGGCGCGTGCGCGAGCGTATCGCCGCACGTCTGGCGGAGCGCGCGACGATGGCCGAGATCGCCGGTGGTTTGCACATGATTCCGCGCACCCTGCGCCGTCGCCTGCAGGAAGAAGGCACGACCTACGCCGAGCTGCGCGACGAGGTGCGCCAGGCGCTCGCGGACGAATATCTGGCCGGCCCGCGCCTGTCTATTGATCAGATTGCGAACCGCCTGGGTTACGCCGAGTCCACCAGCTTCATCAACGCCTTCCGGCGGTGGCACGGTGTCACGCCGCATGCCTACCGGTTGAGCCATCGGGTTTAGAGAGTGGTCGCAGAAAGATCGAGCTAGCGCAGCAAACCCACCCGCTTGTTCACGAACAGAATGGGTTGTTCAAGATTCAGAACCTGCATTTCAGGCTCGATGAATCCAATGTTGTCCAAAGCAGCGTCAAAACCTATATCATCGCCCTGGAAACGGCGCATTTTTCGCAACCGGGTCGAGGCACCTGCAAGCCGCGGATGATGACGTTGCCGTCAGAGATCCCGAATAGCCGAACGTCCGCATCGGCTCACCCACCGTGACTTTAACCGATGATCCCACCTCGCATGCGTCACTTGTTCCCAGCCCTTCTTACGCTTGCCGTCCTTGCCCTCGGCGCCTGTGGCGGCGGGGGTGGCGAGAGCGCACCGTCCGATGGCGAACCACCCATTTCGAGCGGAGAGCTCGTCGTTCGGACGGTACGACACGATTCCAACCTTGCGCCAGTCAGTGGCGTCAGCGTGCTGTTGCACGGCCCGGATGGTCGATCTGTTGAGCGCATGCTGACGAGCGACGCCGACGGCTACGCTCGGTTTGGCGATGTCGGTCGTGAGCGTGTCACGCTTACGACCGTTGTCGGCGCGCGGCGCATCACGCTGATCGACGTCCCGGAGGATGAGTATGTCATCCGTGTCTTGCCACGCGATAACAGCGTCTCCGAACCCTTCGTCCCCTGCGAAGGGCTACGGAACATCTCGGTCACTTCGGAAACGAACGACGGCGAATATATCCGGCTCTATCCGCGTTCGTCCGTCGTGACAACGGATGATGAATCCATCGAGTTTCCGAGCCAGGCTGTCTGTGACATGCACGAAAGCGTTGATGGCACGGTCCCGATCATGATCGGCGACGGCGTCCTGGTAGACGAGCGCCCAGATGGCCAGATATACGCGTACCCCGATGTTGGAACGCTGTACGGATTCGCCGCCGTGCCGAGCCCGGCAGACGGCGAACTGGTCGTCATCAATCGGAGCATCGCCTACGCCGCTCACCCGTGGACGTCTGAGGAGAAGGTCGGCGGCATCCAAATCTTCGGCTATGACCGGGCCGGGAGTCTGTTCGAACTGGGCTTCGGCCCGGCCGACGAAACTCAGCGGGCCGGAACCGTTTTTCTTGCCGATCAGGTCGTGCTGCCAACTTACCGCCTGTTAGGTGGGTTCAACGGGACGACTACGGTTGATAGCGACACACATGACAGCTTCCTTCTTCTGGGCTCGTACGTGTCCCAGCTATCAACAGCACTACCTGCACAGTTGCACCTGAATACACCTTCGTTGGCGATCACGGACGTCGTTCATGATCAGGTTGCCGCTGAGCTCAGATTCTCTGGCGACTTGCCCTCTGTCGGTCCGCTCATTCGCGTGCTGGTCGAGCTTTATGACGAGGGCTACAGCAATTTTCGCCGATGGACGTTCTACCTGCCGAGTTCGCACGCGACGCTTCAAATTCCGACGATTCCGGCGAGTGTCAGCACCCGTGACTTCGAAAGCCAGAATTGGGTCACCGAAGGAACGCTGTTGTACGCCGCTGTGCTGGAGGACGGGGACAACGCGAGCTACGGCGACGCGCTCGCGTTGCGGTTTGGCGAGCGAGCGCTGGCCGAAAATCGGCACTATCGCTACGCCGATTACTGGCGCGAGAACTACCCGCTTTCGGAGTGACGGAGCTGCCTGGGCACGGCGCCGCCGTCGAAAAATCGCGTTCCGGAAGTTCCACGACACGCCAGTTGTCGAACCAGCGTCTAGGCGGTAGCCCGACGGTTGCAGTCATTCGTCGCACATGCCGGTTGAGGCTTTGCTGTCCTTAGTTCCTCTAGTTCGCCTAGCGCTCGCGGACGAATATCTGGCCGGCCCGCGCCTGTCTATTGATCAGATTGCGAACCGCCTGGGTTACGCCGAGTCGACCAGTTTCATCAACGCCTTCCGGCGCTGGTAGGTACGCGGGCTGCAGCCCTCGCGCGCCCGGAACGCGCGGGCGAAGTTCGAACTGTCGGAGAAGCCAAGCGAGTAGGCCACTTCGGTCACGCTCTGAGTTTGGCCGGCGAGCCGCTCGCAGGCGAGGTCGTGCTGAATCTTTCCGGCGAGGGTTCGGAACGTCGTGCCCTCGCGTGCGAGGTAGCGGTTCAGCGTGCGCGGCGAAATATTCAGCGTGGCCGCGAGTTCATCCAGCGTGGGCAATGCGCCGCTGACTTCGCGCAGGGTCATGGCAACCCAGTCCGCGAAGGCACGGGCGCGCGTGACCTGATCAAGCATGGCCTGGCAGCGGCTCTCGGCGACGGCGCGAGCATGCGGATCGGCCATCGCCAACGGGAATTCCCTCGGATTGCCCAACAAGGTCAGTGACACGCCCGGTGTGGCGCCGAGGTCGGCGCCGAATTCATAACGCAGGTTGGGAATGCGGTCATAAAGCCGCACGTGCGGCGGCGGCATGATCGACAGCCGAAGTCGGCAGGGCGGGCGACGGTGACCGGTGAGGTCATCGATCTCGCGGATCGCGGCCATGCCGATCGCCTCCAGGTGGAACGCCAGACTGACGTGGCTCATGGCGATACGTGGTGTCAGCCGGACCTCGCCGGTTTCGCCGTCATTGGCGTAGCGCATCCGAAAGCTGGGCATGATCAGGCCGAAATACTGCGCCTCGAAGCGCAGCGCCTGATCGAGGTTGCGGCTGTTGAGCATGCCGAAACCGACAAAGCTGTGCGAGCTGGCCGACAGGCGTTTACCGAGCTCGAAACCCAGGTCGCTGCGTGAAGAAATCTCCGCCGCCCGGACGAGGAGCCTGTCCACGTCGGATACGCGAATCTGCGCCTCCGGTCTCGCCAGCGCCGGCATGGACAATCCCACCGACTCCAGCAGCGCTGTGAGGTCCAGGCCGTCGCTGGCAAACAGCTCGGCGATGCGTGCGTAGTAGCGCGCGGGGACAAGGTAATCAGATGGCTGCATGGCGCATTATGACCGATAGTTGGCGCATAATGACCGGAATATCGCGGCCAGGTCCAGCACGATGCAGCCTCACTTCATACGAGGCCAAGCGCATGCGTGCCACGTCCATCGAATCTTCAGTTCAGTCGTCCATCGCCTCTACCGCGGCCTCCTGGGTAGATGGCAAACGCTGGTTCTGGTTGCTCAGCCCGGCGTTGCCGTTGCTCGGTCTGATGTCGGTGGCGGCCGTTGCGTTGGGCGCCTCTCCGCTGCTGCTGTTCGCGTTGCCGGTCTTCTTTTACGGGGCCGTGCCGTTACTCGATGTGTTGATCGGCGACGATCGCGTCAATGCGCCCGAAACCGCCGTTGCTGCGCTGGAAGCGGATCGCTACTACCGCAACATCGTCTACGCCTATATCCCCAGCCAATACATCGTGACCGGGATCGCCACCTGGCTTGCGGTAACAGCGGGACTGCCGTGGTGGGGACTGTTGGGTTTGATCGTGACGACGGGCATGGTCAATGGCGTGGGCATCAACACCGCGCATGAGCTCGGGCACAAGACGGGCCGGCTGGAACGCTGGCTGGCGAAGATCACACTGGCGCCGGTGGCCTATGGACACTT
>JAGLCS010000128.1 GCA_023146115.1 Abyssibacter sp.
CTGGAGCGCTCGCTGGATGAGCTGGGCGTTGCACCGCGTGTGCTCAAGGGCGATGACGCCGAGCAGGTGTTGGCCAAGCTCGAACTGGACGACATGGAAGATCTTTACGCCAGCATCGGCCTGGGTCGGCGCCTGTCGCCGCTGGTGGCCCGCCTGTTCCTGGAACCTGCTCAGCAGAACAGCGCCATTGCACTGGTCGCCCCGTTGGCGATTCAGGGCACGGAGGGCCTGATCGTCGAGTACGGCGGCTGCTGCCATCCAATCCCCGGCGATCCGATCCGCGGCCATGTCTCGATGGGGCGCGGCATCGTGATTCATCGGGTCGATTGCAAATCCGGCATTCAGAACCGCAAGGGTGGGCCGCATGACTGGGTTTCGTTGTCCTGGTCCGATGATGTCGAGGGTGACTTCATCGTCGAACTGCGGATTCAAGGGCCCAATCAGCGCGGATTCCTGGCCACCGTTGCCACCGAGATCGCCGATGCCGGTTCCAGCATCGAGAACGTGAACATGTCGGACCGGTCCAGCGGGATGGCGGATATGCGCATCAACATCACCATCCGTGACCGCATTCACCTCGCGCAGGTCATGCGCGGTCTGCGACGCCTCGATATCGTCGAGCGCGTGCAACGCAGCTAAGGAAACACTGATCTATTCTCACCACCGAGACGGAGTGAGCGCGGTTTGATCATTCCAAATGAGCGAACGACCACGCAGGCTTGCGGGAAAATCGGCAACTTGGCGGCGTGATTAGATCAGTGTTTCCCTAACGTCCCCCATTTATCTGGAGCAACCATGCGCCGCATCATCAGCACAGATCAGGCCCCGGCGGCCATCGGAACTTACTCGCAGGCCGTGCAGGCCGGCAACACGGTCTACATTTCCGGCCAGATCCCGCTGGACCCGGTGACCGGCGCCATGGTCGAAGGCGATTTCGAAGCCCAGGCGCGGCAGGTCTTCAGCAACCTCTCGGCGGTGGCCGAGGCCGCCGGCGCCACGCTGCAGGCGGCGGTCAAGCTGACCATCTTCCTGACCGACCTGGGTGAGTTCGCTGCGGTGAATCGGGTGATGTCCGAATTCTTTTCCGAACCGTACCCGGCGCGGGCGGCCGTCGAGGTGTCTGCCTTGCCCAAGGGTGCGCAGGTCGAGGCCGACGCAATTCTCGTCCTCGAGGACTGAGCGCACTCGAACGACGATGGCGACTCGGGGGCGCATTGCCGCGGCACGCACCACGCCGTTGACTCCGGACTCACCGCTGACGGCGTTTCCCGGCGTCGGCGACGCAATGGCCGCACGGTTGGCGCAGTTGGGCCTGCAGGTGGCCGAAGATCTGCTGTTCCACTTGCCCAATCGCTACGAGGATCGCACTCGCCTGTGGACCATCGGCAGCCTGACGCCGGGTATCCGCGCACAGCTGGTCGGACGGGTCGAGCGGGCCGACCTCAAGTTTGGACGGCGGCGATCGCTACTGGTGTCGCTCACCGACGGCACCGGCCGGCTCGGCATGCGCCTGTTCCATTTTTCGCGCGCGCAGCAGCGCCAGTTCGTCTCGGGACAGTGGGTGCGTGTGTTTGGCGATGTGCGTCCCGGCCCCACCGGACTGGAAATGGCGCATCCGGAGTACAAACTGGTGCCCGGCCCGGAGGACGAGTCCGTCACCGAAGACGCGCTCACGCCGCTGTATCCGCTGACCCAGGGCGTCACGCAGGGGCGCTTGCGAGCGATGATTGCCCGGGCGATGGACCACCTGCTGACCCAGGTGGATGATCCCTTGCTCGGCGAGTCGTTCGCGGGCCTGCCCCTACCTGCGCTGCATGAGGCGATCACCGTCTTGCACCGGCCGCCGGTCGGCAGTGATGTCAATCTGCTCGCCAGCGGTTACCACCCGGCCCAGCGGCGCCTGGCGCTGGAGGAATTGCTTGCGCATCGGCTGAGCCTTAGTGATCTCAAGCGGCGCGCGCGGGAGCAACTGCGGGCCACGCCGCTGCGTCTCGATCGCGCGGTGCTCCAGCCGCTGCTGGACGGGCTCGGGTTTACGCTCACCGGCGCCCAGCAACGCGTGGTTGGCGAGATCGCTGATGATCTGGCGCGGGAGGGCCCGATGATGCGCCTGGTTCAGGGCGACGTTGGTGCGGGCAAGACGGTGATTGCCGCGGCCGCACTGCTGGCTGCGGTCCGCGCCGGACATCAGGCCGCATTGATGGCACCTACCGAATTGCTCGCCGAGCAACATGCGGTGACCTTGCAGGGTTGGCTGGCGCCCCTCGGGGTGGAGGTGCTGCTGCTGTCCGGAGCACGCAAGGCACAGGAGCGTCGTCAAATCGAAGCGCGCCTGGAATCCGGAGACGCATTACTCGCCGTCGGAACCCATGCACTGTTCCAGCGCAGCGTTCAGCTGCCGAAGCTGGCGCTGGTCGTGGTGGATGAACAGCACCGCTTCGGCGTGCATCAACGGCTTGCGCTGCTCGACAAGGGCGCAGACCGCTATCCCCATCAACTGGTCATGACCGCCACGCCGATCCCCCGGACACTGGCGATGCGGGCCTACGCCGACCTCGACACCTCGGTGCTCGACGAACTGCCGCCGGGCCGGACTCCGGTCGCGACCATTGTGCTGGACCAGCAGCGTCGCGATGCTGTCATCGAACGCGTGGCCGCCGCCTGTCAGCGCGGCCGGCAGGCGTATTGGGTCTGCACGCTGGTGGAAATCTCGGACCAACTGGATGCCGAGGCGGCCGAAGCGGCGGCGGAGCGGTTGCGTGCAGACTGCCCCCAGCTGCGTATCGGCCTGGTCCATGGCCGCATGAAACCGGCCGACAAGCAGCGCGTGATGGCGGAGTTCAAGGCGGGCGGCATTGATCTGCTGGTCGCGACCACGGTCATTGAGGTCGGGGTAGACGTGCCGAACGCATCGCTGATGATCATCGAAAATGCCGAACGTCTGGGGCTGGCTCAGTTGCACCAGCTGCGGGGGCGCGTGGGCCGTGGCAGCGAATCCAGCCATTGCGTGCTGATGTATCAGGGGCCGCTGTCACAACTCGCGAAATCAAGGCTGGCGGTGATGCGAGAAACCACCGACGGCTTCCGGATCGCTGAGCGGGACCTGGAATTGCGCGGACCGGGCGAGGTGATGGGAACACGGCAAACCGGCGAGGTCGGCCTGCGCATTGCCGACATGGTCCGCGACGCCGATTTGCTGGATGCGGCCGAGGCCATCGCGGTGGGTCTTGGCGAGCGCAGCGATGATGTCCGCCGAGTGCTGTCGCAACGCTGGGTCGCCGGAGCCGAGCGCTTCGCACGCGCCTGACCATGCTCGACTGCGTTGGCTGCGGGTGTGAACGCCAGCGTCGCAACGCGGTCTCGTGCACTGTACCGCCCATTCCTCACGAACCAGGAGTTACTTCATGTCCGATGATCAGGGTTACACGCCGCCGACAGTCTGGACCTGGGATGCCGAAAGCGGAGGGCGCTTCGCCAGCATCAACCGCCCGGTGGCCGGTCCGACCCACGACAAGAGCCTGCCAGTGGGCGAGCACCCCTTGCAGCTCTATTCGTTGGCGACGCCGAATGGCGTCAAGGTCACCGTCATGCTGGAAGAGTTGCTGGAGCTCGGTCATGCCGGAGCCGACTACGATGCCTGGCTGATCAACATCACGGAGGGCGATCAGTTTTCGTCCGGCTATGTCGACATCAACCCGAACTCGAAGATTCCGGTGATGGTAGATCGCAGTACCGACACGCCTACCCGGGTGTTCGAATCCGGTTCGATTCTGCTGTATCTGGCCAACAAATTCGGCGCGCTGTTGCCGCTGGAGCACCACGCGCACACCGAGGCCATGAACTGGCTGTTCTGGCAGATGGGCAGCGCCCCCTTTCTGGGAGGCGGGTTCGGCCACTTCTACGCCTACGCGCCAATCAAGATCGAGTACGCGATCAATCGCTACGCGATGGAAACCAAGCGCCAGCTCGATGTGCTCAACCGACATCTAGCCGAGCATGAATACCTGGCCGGGGACGACTACAGCATCGCCGATATCGCCAACTGGCCGTGGTACGGCGCGCTGGTCAAGGGCTTGCTGTACGAGGCGGGGGAATTCTTGCAGGTGCAGGACTACAGCCATGTCATTCGCTGGGCGGATGCCATTGCCGCGCGGCCGGCGGCGCAGCGGGGGCGCAAGGTCAACCGGGTTTGGGGCGAGCCGTCCGACCAGCTCTTCGAGCGGCACGACGCCAGCGATTTCGATCAGCGCACCCTGGACAAGCTCAATCCGTCGGCCAAGGCCACGACGCTATAAGGCTGCGACGCTTCGGCAGGTTCCCGCGTCTCGCTGGGGAGGGCACCCCGCCCGGCAACAAGGCATGCCGACCGCGCCACTGGCCGGGCGGCTTCGCAGGGAGACGCGACCATGACCAATCGAAGATCCACGCAAGGGCGGCCATGGCTGGCCGTCGGGCTAGTCCTGGGCCTGCTCGCGGCGCCCGGCGGGGCCGCTGCTGGCGCGGTGCCGCGCACGGCCGACCCCGATAGCGCCCGTCATTGGCTGGTGCTGAACTTCGATACGCAACCTGTTGGTCGGCAAATCGCCCAGCAGGGCAACGCAGCGCTGCAGAGGATTCGTGCGGGCATCCGGGTCACCGCCCCAGCGCTGCCGCGGCCCCAGCGCGACGAACTGGCGAGTCGTCAGGCTCAGCTCGACGGCTAGCGTCGCCGCGGCGACTGATTTGCCTGGCAATCGCCGGCACGACATGGCCTGAGAGAATCAGGCGGCTGGGCTGACCTCCCAGGGAGCCGGCTCCTGTACCCAGGTGACGCCAGCCATGGCGCTGGAAAGTATCGCTTCCTGCAGTGCGGCGATGGCCTGCCGGCGAGGGAAGTTCTTGCGCCAGGCTATGGCGATGCGGCGCTGCGGTGCCGGTGACTGAAACGGCCGCGTGATCAGCATGGTGGTTTCATCCGGCCGGTTGACGATTGAGCTCTGAGGCAGGACGGTGATACCCAGCCCGCTGGCGACCATGTGTCGGATCGTCTCCAGACTGGAGCCGGTTAGCGGTCTCGGCTGACCCTGCACCTGATCGACACAATTCGGGCAGGCCTCGACGACCTGATCCCGGAAGCAGTGACCTGGTCCCAGCAGCAGCAGGTGCTCGCCGGCCAGCTCTTCGGACGGAATGTCCTCGGCCGCCGCCCAGGGGTGGTCGGCGGGCAGGACCACCGAAAAGCTCTCGTCGTAAACCGGCCACGTCTGCAGGCCGGCCTGATCAATCGGCAACGCGATGAGGATTGCATCCAGTTCGTTCTGCTTGAGCTGCTCAATCAGATTGACCGTGAAGTTTTCCTCGATGATTAGCGGCATGCTGGGCGCTGCCTTCCGCAGGGCCGGGACGAGGTAGGGCAACAGATAAGGCCCGACCGTGTAAATCGCCCCCAGGCGCAGTGGGCCAGCCAGTTCGTTCTGTCCAGCGCGGGCCAGCTGCTCGATCTGTGCCGCTTCGGACAGCACCACCCGGGCCTGGGCGATGATGCGTTCGCCGATGGGGGTGGGTCGCGCTTCGCCGCGGTGCCGTTCGAACAGCGTCACGCCGAGTTCATCTTCCAGTTTGCGCAGCGCCACCGACAACGTCGGCTGGCTAACAAAGGAGCGGTCGGCCGCGCGGCCGAAGTGGCGTTCGCTGTCCAGGGCGACCAGATACTTGAGTTCGGTCAGTGTCATGACGGGAGTCTGTCCCGGCCGGTATGGCTGCGCAACATAGACCGGGCGCGACCGCTACGCCCAGGCTCGCGGTACGAGGAAATGTTCCGTCAGCGCAGCCTCTGGCGAGCCGGGTTCTGGCACGTGCCGATACCGCCAGCCGGAGGCAGGTGGCATGGACATCAGAATGGATTCGGTGCGCCCGCCCGACTGCAGCCCGAACAGCGTGCCGCGGTCGTGCACCAGGTTGAACTCCACATAGCGCCCGCGGCGGTATAGCTGGAACGCCCGCTCGCGTTCGCCGTACGTCATGTCGCAGCGGCGCTGCAGTATCGGCAGCAGCGCATCGACATAGCCCCGACCGACCGACTGCTGGAACGCGAAACAGCGCTCGAAACCCCCATCGTTGAGGTCGTCGAAGAACAACCCACCAATGCCGCGGGGCTCCTGGCGGTGCGGCAGATAGAAGTAGTCGTCGCAGGCCTGCTTGTAGCGCGGGTACACCTCGGCGCCGAAGGGTGCGCAAAGCGCTTTCGCTGTCGCATGCCAGTGGCGGCAGTCTTCGTCGAAACCATAGATCGGCGTGAGATCGAAGCCGCCACCGAACCACCAGATCGGCGGGCTATCGGCCGATTCCGCGACCAGAAAGCGCACGTTCATATGTGACGTGGGCGCATAGGGGTTGCGGGGATGGACGACCACGGAAACGCCCATGGCGCGAAACCCCCGGCCGGCCAGCTCGGGATTGCGGGCACTAGCCGCGGGCGGCAGCCGCTTGCCCTGGATGACCGACAGCGCCACGCCGGCGCGTTCCAGTGCGGCGCCATCTTCCAGCACCCGGGTGTTGCCGCCACCGCCTTCGGCGCGCTGCCAGACATCGTGTGCGAAGCGTGCGGTGGGCTCCAGCGACTCCAGCGCCGAGCAGATGTCGCTTTGCAGTTGACGCAGAAATGCCTCAACCGCCGCAGGCTGGATGGTCGCGGAATCAGCCACGTGGCATGCCGCCTCGTGCGTAGTCACCGCTGCCGGCAACGCGGATGGGGGTTGCGCCGCGTAGCGGGCCGGTTCGCCCGCCCAGTTTCAGGTCGACCGCCTGACGGATCTGCGGGTCGATCTGGGAGGCCCGTCGCGGTGCCGGCCGGCCCCCAGGGTTGGCGCTGGTCGACACGATGGCACCGCCGAAGTGGGCACAAAGCCCGGCGGCAACGGGATGGGTGGTGATACGCACGGCGAGCGTCGGTCGTCCCCCCGTCAGCCACCAGGGGCAGGCGACGTGAGCCGGCAGAATCCAGGTCGTCGGTTGATCGCCGGGCGCCGGTAGATCGCTCAGGTCCACGACATAGGGGGCGAGCCGCTCCGCGCGGTCGGCGATGAGGATCAGCCCCTTGGACACGGGGCGGGCCTTCAGCGCCAGCAGGGCGAATACCGCGTCCGGGTCCAGCGGATTGCAACCCAGCCCCCAGACACCTTCGGTGGGGTAGAGCGCCAGCCCGCCGGCGCGCAGCCTACCGGCGGCCTGACGAAGCTGAAACGCCGTCGTCACCCGCTCTTCTTGGCCTTAGGCGCGGCCTTGCGCGTACCGCGTTTCTTGCGTTCAGGCGCCGCTGCAATCAGTTCCTGGCACTGCTCCAGTGTCAGCGACTTGGGCTCGGTGTCCTTGGGAATCTTGGCGTTCTTCTTGCCGTCGGTGATGTACGGGCCGTAACGGCCGTTCAGCACCTTGATGCCCTCGTCTTCCCAGACGTGGATCTCGCGTTCCGCATCCAGCTTTTTCTTCGCCGCGACCAGTTCCAGGCAGCGGTCTCGACTGACCGTGTAGGGGTCGTCTTCCTTGCCGAGCGACGCGAATTTCTTGCCGAAGCGCACGTAGGGCCCGAAGCGCCCGACGTTGACCTGCATCTCTTCGCCCTGAGGCGTTTCGCCCATGTCACGCGGTAGCTGGAACAGGGCCAGGGCCTCGTCCAGGGTGATCTTGTCCAGGCGTTGCCCGGGCCGCAGGCTGGCGAACTTCGGCTTGTCTTCGTCGTCCTTGGAGCCGATCTGCGCGAAAGGCCCATAGCGGCCGATCCGAACGATCACCGGTTTGCCTGACTTGGGGTCGGTGCCCAGTTCCCGGGCCTGCGCCACCTCGGCGCGGGAGATGTCCTGCTTGGATTCCACGGTCTCGTGGAAGGGTTCCCAAAAGCCTTCGAGCAGCGGCTTCCAGTCCTTTTCACCACGTGAAACGGCGTCCAGTTCATCTTCCAGCCGGGCCGTGAAGTCGTAATCCACGTACTGGGTGAAGTGTTCGGTCAGGAACCGGGTGACGATGCGGCCGATGTCGGTGGGGTAGAACCGCTTGGATTCCAGTTCCACATACTCGCGCGACAGCAACGTGGAGATGATGCTGGCATAGGTCGACGGCCGGCCGATGTCGTATTCCTCCAGCGTCTTCACCAGGCTGGCTTCGGTGTAGCGAGGCGGCGGCTCGGTGAAGTGCTGGTCGGCGGCGATGTCCAGCAGTTCCAGTACATCGCCCTGCTCGACCGGCGGCAGGGTCTTGTCGTCGTCGTCGGCCTTCGAATCGTCGCGGCCTTCCTGATAGACGGCGATGAAGCCCGGCTCGACCAGGGTCGATCCGGTGGCGCGGAAGCTGTGTCCGTCGCCGGCGGCCAGCGTCAGTGACACCGTGTCGTAGAGCGCCGGCTGCATCTGGCTGGCCATCGCACGCTTCCAGATCAGCTCATACAGCTTGCTCTGGTCGCTGTTGAGGTATTTTTTCATGTCGGCCGGGTGACGAGCTGCCGATGTGGCGCGCACGGCTTCGTGCGCTTCCTGGGCATTCTTGGACTTGGTCTTGAAGTGGCGCGGCTTGTCGGGCAATGCCTTGTTGCCGTAGCGCTCGGCAATCACCTCACGCATTTCCACCAGCGCATCGTTGGCCAGCGACACCGAGTCGGTCCGCATGTAGGTGATCAGGCCGATCGAGGAGCCGTCGATCTCGATGCCCTCATACAGCTGCTGCGCCGTGCGCATGGTCCGCGTCGTCGTGAAGCCGAGCTTGCGCGAGGCTTCCTGCTGCAGGGTCGATGTCGTGAACGGCGGTGCGGGATTGCGGCGACGTTGTTTTTTCTCGACCGTCTCTGCGGTGAGCGAGCCGCCGGCTGCGGCCAGCAGCTTTTCGCGGGCGCCGGTGGCGCCGGCCTCGTCGGTGAAGGTGAACTGCTCCACCTTGTCGCCGCCGAAGGTCCACAAGCGGCCGGCAAAGGACTGGCCATCCTTCTGCACCTGGGCGTCGATGGACCAGTATTCCTGTGCGACGAACTTGTCGATCTCGTCTTCGCGTTCAACGATCAGCCGCAACGCCGGACTTTGCACGCGCCCCGCTGACAGTCCGCGCTGTACCTTGCGCCACAGCAGGGGGGAGAGATTGAAACCGACGAGATAGTCGAGGGCGCGCCGCGCCTGCTGTGCATCGACCAGGTGATCGGACACGGCGCGCGGATGGCTCAGGGCCTCCTGGATCGCGCGCTCGGTGATTTCGTGGAACACCACGCGCTGCACCAGCTTGTCGCCCAGCAGCTTGCGCTCCTTGAGGATCTCCAGCAGATGCCAGGCGATGGCCTCCCCTTCGCGATCAGGGTCAGTCGCCAGCAGCAGGGAGTCGGATTTCTTCAGCGCCTCGACAATGTTCTTGACGTGCTTTTCGTTGCGGTCGATGACCTGATAGCGCATCGCGAAATCTGCGCTGGGATCAACAGCCCCTTCCTTGGGAACCAGGTCTCGCACATGGCCGTAGGACGCCAGTACTCGGTAATCCTTACCGAGATATTTCTCGATGGTCTTGGCCTTGGCAGGCGATTCGACGATGACCAGATTCTGCGCCATGGGGGGCGGAAACCCTTTTGTTGGATTGGGGATTTGGGGGCGCGAGCATGGCCGTGGCTTGGAAGACTTGCAAGTCGGGCCGTCTGCAAACGGCCACGGGCCAAGTCTTGGCGCAAGCCCGCTCAGGCTCTGGTGCCGCAGTCTGGCCGGGCGCTGCGGCTGCTCTTGTCCGGCCGGTGATCAACGGTCTCCGGCGCCCGGGGCGACGCCGAAGACCGTCGGCGCTTAGTGCAGTGCTTCCGCGTAGTCCTGAAACACCAGGTCTTCCATCCGGGCGTAGGCCTCTTCGTGCTCGGGCTGGTTGAACAGCACCATCAGCACCACCCACTTGACGTGGTCTTCCTCGACGGCATCGTCGTCCAGGGCCATGAGGCGCTCGATGACCAGTTCGCGGCCGTCCGGGTGGAGGATGCCCAGATTCTCCAGGTGCATCAGCAGACCCCGGCAGCCGGTCGACAGCCGCGCCATCTCCTCTGCGGCATAGACCCGTGAGGCGGTACTGACAGTGACGGTTTCGATCGAGCGCTTGCGCGATTCCAGGCCTTCCAGCCAATCGAAGGCGTGGCTGATCGCTTCCATTGGGAAGCCAGCGGCTTCGAGTTCTTCGCGGAGAGGGCTGCCGTCGTAACGGGCCTCGATTTCTTCTTCCAGGTAGTTCTCAAACAGGTAAAGGAGGACGTCGAGCACGTTTTCCTTCATGTCGTTTGCCCTTGAGTTGGGCCTGTCTGCGCAGGCGTGGTACCGGTTTCGATTGACGTGAAACCAAGGCATCAGCCACCCATGCCGTGGTTCCACAGCGCGGTTATTCACGATTCAGTGTGCAGATGACAATCGCATGAAAAGTCCGCTAGAGGCGGAGGCAACAACACCATCCAACTCTAGGA
Source organism: Abyssibacter sp. (assembly GCA_023146115.1). Lineage (GTDB taxonomy): Bacteria > Pseudomonadota > Gammaproteobacteria > Nevskiales > OUC007 > Abyssibacter. Next base: position 10,442 of record JAGLCS010000128.1, read on the forward strand.
CCAGCAGCATGGAAGAAACCGCCTCGACGGTCAATTCGGTCCGATCGACGAGCGTGTTGAGACTGACCGGCGCGTCGCCCATTGCCTTCAACAAGCGTTGGTAGTCCGCGTCATAGCGCGGTGTGGTCGCAGGGTCAGGGAATGCATCGGAGGCCTGGGCGCCGGCGCCGGGCGTCCAGTCGAGCCGGCCTGCCAAGGGTTCCAGTAAGTCTTCAGCCGTTTCCACCAGGGTGGCGCCATCGCGGATCAGCCGGTGGCAGCCACGCGCCAATACGTTGTGGATGGAGCCGGGAATCGCGAAGACTTCGCGGTTTTGCTCCATGGCATCGCGCGCGGTGATTAATGAGCCGGACTCGATGGCGGCTTCGACGACCAGCACGCCCAATGCCAGCCCGCTGATGATGCGATTGCGGCGCGGGAAATGCTCGGCCTTGGGAGGCGTGCCCGGTGGCCACTCCGATACCAGCGCACCTTCCGCCGCGATCTGATGCGCCAGATCGCGATGGGTGGCCGGGTACACGCGGTCCAGCCCGGTACCGCAAACCGCCACCGTAAGCCCGCCCGCGGCGAGGGCGCCTCGATGCGCCTGTCCATCAACGCCGAGGGCCAGGCCGCTGGTGATGGTGAGTCCGCGTGCGGCAAGGGAATAGGCGAAGGCCTGTGCATTCTCCGCGCCCTGCGGGGTCGGGTTGCGACTGCCAACGATGGCGAGCTGCGGCAATCGCAGCACATCCGGGTCGCCCAGAACGAATAGTGCCGCTGGCGGCGCGGCGATTTGCCGGAGTGCATCAGGAAACACCGCATCGTCTCGTGTGATCAGCGCTCGGTTCGGCTCGGCGTCCAGCCAGCGCAGATCGTCGTCGATGCCCACCGGTTCGATGTCCAGTGCGGCCGCCACCGCGGCAGGCAGGCCCGCTCGCTCACGCTCGGTTCTCGGCGCCGCCAGGGCCTGATCGGGATGGCCGAACGCATCGAGCAGACGCTGCGTGCGAACCGGACCCAGGCCGGGGGTGCGCAGCAGGCGCAGCCAGACCCGGCGCGGGTCAGTCAATCCGCGACCTCAGCGTCCGGGTTGAGGGTTCTTGACCTTGTCCAGCACATGCACCGGCCGGAAAGCCTCCATGACCAGGCCATAGGAGAACCGCTCGTACGTCTTGAAGACCAGTAGCGTACCGGCGAGCTGGTCCGGTAGCTGGACCTTGCCGTAGCCGCTCTTGTACGGATCGGAGACCTTGCGGCCGGCCTGATAAACGCTCAGCACATGGCCGGGCGCAAGACCGTGGGTCTGGCCGCGGTTCAGCGCCACGATGGCGTACTGACCAATCTGCGAAACGCCTTCGTAGACGCTGACGATGCGGCCTTCGACGTCGTTGGCGGGCGAATGCGGGAAAAAGTTCGCGCTGAAGATTTCCTCTTCCGACGGCAGCATGTGATCGCCGATCAGAATCTCGCGCTGTGAATCGAGTACCCGGGCCACGGCGGGTGAGCCGTAGTCCAGCACCTCGATCTCGCCAATCGGAATGGCCTCGACACCGAGTATCTTGTTGTTGTCCGGATCGCGGTAGGTCTCGCCGCGGCGCACGATCTGATAGGCCGTGACATCGTTTTCCGGCAGGCGCATGACATAAACCGACATGCCCTCGGCGCCGATCAGATGCTCGCCGACGAATTCAAGCACATAGGGCGCGTCGTCCAGCGTGTCGGTTTCGATCAGACGCGGTCCGCGCAGGAAATTGCGGATGGCGTCGATCGGAATCGTCGGAATGGCGGCGTCCAGCGGCAGATTGCGCACGCGCGGCGACAGGCGCTCGACGCCCAGGCCGGAACGGCGAATCTGAGGGCGCCCGTCGACCCAGACCAGCAGCAACTCGTCGCCGGGGAAGATCAGATGCGGGTTGTTGACCTGCGGATTGACGTACCAGACCTCGGGCCAAAGCCATGGATCGCGCAGAAAGTAGCTGGCGATGTCCCACAGCGTGTCGCCTTTCTTCACCACGTATTTCAGGGGCGCGTTGTCGGCAACCTCGACCACCGGTGGCGGTAAGCCCGGTTCGGCCCTGGGTGGCGGCGGCTCGAACGAGGGTGAGGGCGCAGGCGCCGGATCGCTGGCACAGGCCATCAGCAGGCAGGCGCCGGCAATCGAAGACAGCAAAGGTTTATACTTCGTCATTCGCGTCCCCACTCCCAACATCGCGGCTGACAGGACCAGCGACATCGAGGAACGGTGACTGTTGCACAGTGAATTCCTTGAGCCGCATCAAGTTGTTGCGAGCAATTTAGCATGGCAATCCTGAAAATTCTTCACCATCCTGATCCTCGTCTACGCAATGCCGGCAAACCGGTGAAGCAGTTCGATGATGAACTGCAAGCGCTGATCGACGACATGTTCGAAACGATGTACGACGCCCCCGGCGTCGGACTGGCGGCCACCCAGGTCGGTATCGCCTTGCGGTTGGCGGTCATGGACTGCTCGGAGAAGAAAGATTCTCCGATCGTGATGATCAATCCCGAGATCATCGGGGCCGAGGAGCCGGAGCTTGTCGAAGAGGGCTGTCTGTCGGTGCCGGGGCACTACGACCGCATCGAACGTCATGGACGGACGACCGTGCGTGCGCTGGATCGCCATGGCGAGTCCTTCGAGCTGACCGGCGAAGGCCTGCTCGCCCAGTGCATCCAGCATGAGATCGACCATCTCGACGGCAAGCTCTATATCGACTACCTGTCGCAGCTGAAGCGAAACCGTATCCGCCGCAAGCTGGAGAAGCAGCAGCGGCAGGAATCGGATTGAGCCCCGTCCGGATCGCGCCATGAGGGTTGCCTTCGCCGGCACGCCGGAATTCGCGGTGCCGCCGTTGCAGGCGCTGGTGAACGCCGGGTTTGACGTCTGCGGCGTCTACACCCAGCCAGATCGTCCCGCCGGACGTGGCCGCAAGCCCCGGCCGAGTCCGGTCAAGGCATTGGCAGAGTCGCTGGACCTGCCAATCTTTCAGCCGGCATCGCTACGTGATCCTGCGGCCCAGAACGAGCTGTCGGCGCTGAGGCCTGACGTCATGGTGGTTGTGGCCTATGGGCTGATTCTACCGGCCACCGTGCTGGCGATACCGCGTATGGGCTGTGTCAACATTCACGCCTCGCTGCTGCCGCGCTGGCGGGGTGCCGCGCCCATCCAGCGCGCCTTGCTGGCGGGCGATACCGCCACCGGCGTCAGCCTCATGCAGATGGATGCAGGGCTGGACACCGGGCCGGTGCTGGAAACGGTGACGCTCCCGTTGCAGGGACGTGAGACCTCCCAGGCCGTTCACGACGCGCTTGCTGATCTTGGGGCGCAGCATCTTCCGGCCTGTCTGCAGGGTTTGGAGCAGGGTGCGCTCACCGCGGCGCCACAGCCGGAGGCTGGCGTGACCTATGCACATAAGCTGGACAAGGCAGAAGCCCGTGTCGACTGGGCGCTCGACGCAGCATCGATCGATCGCGCTGTTCGCGCCTTCAACCCGTGGCCGGTGGCGTTTTCGCCGCTGGACGATGCGCCGGTGCGCATCTGGTCGGCGCAGCCGCTATCGGGCATGAGATCCCATGCTGCACCCGGTGCCATTGTTGCGGCGAACGAGGCGGGCATCGACGTCGCCTGCGCAGACGGCGTGCTGCGCATTCTGGAATTGCAATTCCCCGGCAAGCGGCGGTTGAACGCCGCCGAGGTGGTGCGGGGGCGGCCCTTGCGCGGCCAGCAGTTCGGCTCTTGAAGGTCGACGCGCGAGCGGAGGCGGCCCGCATCGTGGCCGAGGTGCTCACCGGCCGGTCGCTGGATGACGCGCTGGCGGCCTGTCCGCCGTTTCCCGACGCGCGGGACAAAGGCTTTGTTCGCGTGCTCGCCAGCGCGGTGTTGCGAGACTGGCGTGCGCTGGATGCTCTGATTCGACGCATGGTGCAGCGCCCGCCTCAACCACGGGTGCGCGCGTTGCTCGCCGTCGGCCTCACCCAGCTGCGCAGCCTGGATACTGCCCCGCATGCTGCGGTATCGGCCACGGTGGACGCGACGCGGGCGCTGGGCGAACCCAAGGCCCGAGGGCTCGTCAACGCCATCTTGCGTCGCTATCTGCGGGAGCGCGCGGCATTGGACGATGGCCTGCCGCGGGTTTGGCTGCCGCCTTGGTTGGCTGATGCCGTGGCGGCGGACTGGGGAGAGCAGGCCGCCGAGATCGTGTTGCAGTCTCGCGTGCCGGGGCCGATGACCCTGCGTATCAATCGGCGTCGCCTGACTCGTGACGAGGCGGCGGAACGGCTGACAGCGGACGGGCACGCCGTGCGAATCCTGGAGGGTTTGCCGGACGCGCTGGTCTTGGAGCAGCCGGTGGACCTGGCGAGTCTGCCGGGGTTCGCTGACGGCTGGTTGTCCGTCCAGGACGCCTCGGCCCAGCGAGCGGTGGACCTGGTAGCACCCAAGGATGGCGAACGCATTCTCGATGCCTGCGCCGCGCCGGGCGGCAAAACGGCGCATCTGCTGGAGCGTGCCGATGCGGCCGTCACCGCCCTGGATTCGGAGGCCGAGCGACTTTGCCGGGTGGACGAAACCTTGACGCGCCTTGGATTGCAGGCGCGCACACAGGTAGCCGATGCCGCCAAACCGGATGTCTGGTGGGACGGCACGCCCTTCGATGCCGTGCTGCTCGACGCGCCCTGTTCCGGCACCGGGGTGATCCGGCGCCACCCGGACATCCCCTGGCTGCGTCGCCCTGGAGATTTAGCGCGCCTGGCCGACACCCAGAAGCGGTTGCTGGATGCGTTATGGCCACTGGTCCGGCCCGGCGGTCGCCTGATCTACGCCACCTGCTCCATTCTGTCGGCGGAGAACGCCCAGTTGGTGGTTGATTGGTTGGCACGGACGCCCGACGCCCAGCCGCGACCGCTGAGCGGCTGGGGACTACCGGCCGGTGCCGGGCGTCGCATCCAACCGGGTGGTGATTTCGATGGGTTCTTTTATGGCGTGTTCGAAAAGCTCTAGACCCACCTCCGTGGCGCTCCCCATCCGCGTCATGGAGCGGATTTGACTTGTCAGTCAGACGACCCGGCCGTAAGGTGCGCAGCCAATGGGATGCAGGGGTTGTTGATGACGCGTTTTGCGGCGGCGGGTTGTGCCACGTCACGGCCTTCGTGCGTCCAGTTTTCGGCTGACGCCGCCTCGTGAAAATCATCATTCTCGGTGCCGGACAGGTGGGCTCCACGCTCGCGGAAAATCTTGCGGACGAGAACAACGACGTCACCGTGATCGACACCGACGCCGGCCTGTTGCAGGACCTGGCGGATCGCCTCGACATTCGCACCGTCCATGGGTCGGCGTCCTACCCCAACATCTTGCGCCAGGCCGGCGCTGATGACGCCGACATGATCATCGCCGTCACCGATTCTGACGAGATCAACATGATCGCCTGTCAGATCGCCTACACGCTGTTTCACACCCCGACCAAGATCGCTCGTGTGCGCGCCGCCGAGTACCTGAACGAAAAGAATCTGTTCAGTCAGGAAGCGCTGCCGGTGGACATGCATATCAGTCCGGAGCAGCTGGTCACCGACTACATCCGGCGTCTGATCAAGTATCCGGGGGCATTGCAGGTGGTGGACTTCGCCGAAGGCCGGGTGAGGCTGGTTGGCGTGCGCGCTTACTACGGCGGCCCGCTCGTGGGTCAGGAGTTGCGTGAGCTGGCGCATCACATTCCTGGTGTGGAGACGCGCGTCGCGGCCATATACCGTCGCGGCAAGCCGATCATTCCCGAGGGCGACACCATCATCGAGGCGGAGGACGAGGTGTTCTTCGTCGCCGATCAGCGGGACATCTCCAAGGTTATCTCCGAGCTGCGCAAGACCGACAAGGAGGTCAAGCGCGTGATTCTGGCCGGGGGCGGCAACATCGGCCTGCGGCTGGCCCGTGCGCTGGAAGGGCATTGCCAGGTCAAGCTCATCGAGCGCTCGCGTGAGCGGGCGCGGCATCTGGCCGAACAGCTCAACCACACGGTGGTGCTGGTGGGCGATGCCGCCAGCGAGAATTTGCTGCTGGAAGAACACATCGAGTCGGCGGACGTGTTCTGCGCCGTGACCAACGATGACGAGGCAAACATTCTTTCGGCCATGCTGGCCAAGCAGCTGGGTGCCCGCAAGGCGATGGCGCTGATCAACCGCCTGGCATACGTGGATCTGGTCGAGGGCGGCGCGGTGGACATCGCCATCTCGCCGCAGCAGTCCACGGTGTCGGCGCTGCTGGCGCATGTCCGGCGAGGTGACGTCGTGCGGGTCCACAACCTGCGTCGCGGCGCGGCCGAGGCCATCGAGGCCGTGGCCCATGGCGATCCCAAGTCATCCAAGGTTGTGGGGCGTCGCGTCGATCAGATCAATTTGCCCAAGGGCGCGACGATTGGCGCCATCGTGCGTGGTGAGCAGGTGCTAATGGCGCATCATGACACCGTGATCGAACCCGAGGACCACGTCATCCTGTTCATCGTCGACAAGACGCTCACCCCCAAGGTGGAGCGCCTGTTCCAGGTGGGCGTCACGTTCATCTGAACGACGCCGTGCAGCCCGAGGGAAACACTGATCTATTCACACCACCAAGACGGAGTCGGTTTTCCCGCAAGCCCAGGCGGAGCGAGCGCGGTTTGGTCATTCCAAATGAGCGACGACCACGCAGGCTTGCGGGAAAACCGGCCCGTTCCATCCGGATTGCGCCTGAAAACGGGCCACGCGGCGTTGCTCGTCGCTTGTTTGGCATGACCAAACTTCACTTCTCGCGCCTTGCCTGGCCTGTTTTCAGGCGGCAACTTGGCGGCGTGGATAGATCAGTGTTTCCCTAGATGGACGACTTCTCCCCAGTCCAGCGCATCGTCGGCCAACTGCTGATGTTGTTCTCGATCAGCATGCTGCCGCCGGCGGTGGTCGGCCTCTATTTTCAGGATGGCGGCGTGGCGGCCTTCGTGACCGCGTTCTTCATCACGTTGATCGCCGGTTCTGTGGTCTGGTATCCGGCCCGCCATCAGCATCGGGAACTGAAGATCCGCGATGGCATGCTCGTCGTCGTGTTGTTCTGGGTGGTGCTGAGTCTGTTCGGCGCGATTCCGCTCTACCTGTTCGAACGGCCGTTCCTGTCGATCACCGACGCGGCCTTCGAAGCGGTTTCCGGGCTGACCACGACCGGGGCCACGATTCTGGTCGGAATCGATTCCCTGCCGCATTCGGTGCTCTGGTACCGCCAGCAACTCCACTTCTTGGGTGGCATGGGCATCATCGTGCTGGCCGTGGCGATTCTGCCGTTGCTGGGTGTGGGGGGCATGCAGCTTTACCGGGCGGAAACGCCGGGGCCGATGAAGGATGCCAAGCTCACGCCCCGCATTACGGAGACGGCCAAGACGCTCTGGCTGATCTACATCGGCCTCAACGCGGTCTGCGCCGTGGCCTTCTGGCTGGGCGGCATGACCTGGTTCGACGCGATCTGCCACGCGGTCTCGACCGTTGCAACCGGTGGGTTCTCGACCCACGACCAGAGCATGGGCTACTACAACAGCGCGGTGCTGGAAGGCATTGCCGTGGTGTTCATGATTCTCGGCTCGTTGAATTTCGGCCTGCACTATCTGGCCTGGCGGTCAGCCTCCGTCAACGCTTATTTGAAGGACCCCGAAACGCGCGTGTTCTTTATGGCGGTGGGCATTGTCACCGTCATTGGCACCGGGTATCTGTATCTCGAAGGTACCTATGCGCGGCTGCCGGAGTCATTCATGGCGGCGATCTTCCAGGTCGTGTCCATCGGCACAACGACCGGATTCACCACGGCCGAGTACACGCTGTGGCCGAGCTTTCTGCCGATGCTGTTGCTGCTGGGTTCCTTCGTCGGCGGTTGCGCGGGTGGAACCACCGGCGGCATGAAGGTGATCCGGTTTTCGCTGATCGTGCGGCAGGGGCGGCGAGAGGTGATGCAACTGCTGCATCCGAGCGCGGAACTGCCGATCAAGGTGGGTTCCAAGCGGGTGCCGGACCGGGTGATCCAGGCGGTCTGGGGTTTTTTCGCCGCCTACGTGCTGATATTCGTGACCATGATGCTGGCGCTGATGGGGCTGGGACTGGACGAGGTCACGGCCTGGTCGGCTGTCGCGGCCTGCTTGAACAACCTGGGTCCGGGGCTGGGCGATGTGGCGACCAACATGGCGTCGGTGGGTGATCCGGAAAAATGGATTCTGATCCTGGCGATGTTCTTCGGGCGGCTGGAGATCTTCACATTGCTGGCCATCCTCACCCCGGCCTTCTGGCGCCGGTGAGCTTGCGCGAGCGGCTGGAAGCGGCGCTGGCGGCCGGTCAGGACACCGCCTTGCTGCGCTTTTCGCTGGGCGACCTGCTCGCAAAATCGGGTGATCTTGATACCGCCTGCGAGCACCTGCGGCGAGCGGTCGAGCTGGACCCCCAGTATTCCGCTGCCTGGAAGTTGCTCGGGCGTACCCAGCTTCGTGTCGGGTACGCATCCGATGCGCGCGTGACGCTCAGGCAGGGCATTGCAGTGGCTCGGGCGCAGGGCGACAAGCAGGCCGAGCGCGAGATGGACGTGTTTCTCAAACGGTTGGATCGCTGATGTCGGTTTTCACTCCGGTTACCCGCCGAGCCCTGGAGCCATTTCTCACGCATTTCGATGTCGGCGAACTGGTGAATTTTCACGGCATCTCCGAAGGCGTGGAAAACACCAACTACTTCGTCGACACCACGGCCGGGCAGTACGTGCTGACGCTGTTCGAACGCCTGGACTATGACCAGCTGCCGTACTTTCTAGGTTTGATGGCGCACCTCAATGCTGCGGGCGTGCCGACGCCCGCGCCGATGCCGACGCTGCGGGCCGGCGAGTTGAGCCAACCGCTGCTGAACAAGCCGGCCGCGCTGGTTCAACGCATTGAGGGGATCGGTGTTGCGGATCCATCCGCGAAGCAATGCGCTGCGGTCGGCCGTGCACTGGCACAGCTTCACACGGTGGGGCAGGGCTTCGGCAAAACGCGCCCGCCGGACAGGAGCGTGGCCTGGTGGCATCGCACGGCCGACGCGCTGCGTGATCATCTCGGCGCCGAGGAACGATCGCTGCTGGACGATGAACTCGCTTTCCAGGGTCGCGTCCCGCGCGATGGACTGCCGGGCGGGGTCATCCATGCGGACCTGTTTCGCGACAATGCATTGTTCGCCGGCGAGCGGCTGTCCGGGCTGATTGATTGGTACTACGCCTGCAACGATCGCTTCATCTATGACCTTGCCGTGTCGGTGAACGACTGGTGTGTCGATGAGCTGCGGCAGCCGCGCGAGTCGCACTGGCATGCCTTGCTGGAGGCCTACGCCGCGCTGAGACCGTTCAGCGCTCAGGAGCGCGAGGTCTGGACCGCCGAGCTACGGGCCAGCGCGCTGCGGTTCTGGTTGTCGCGGCTTTACGACCGGGTGTTCCCGCGCGGCGGCGACCTGACCGTGATCAAGGACCCCACGCCGCAGCGCCGTCGCCTCGAACACTGGCGCGACGGCCAGGCATTGCCCCTACCCTGATCGGAGACGCTCGCATGCAACTGCTCTGTACCCTCACGTCGCCGTTCGCGCGCAAGGTCCGGATGTTCGCGCTCGCAAAAGGGGTGTCTGACCGGATTGAGCTGGTGCCGTCGAATCCATTGGACGATCCGGACGCACTGCTTCGGATCAATCCGCTATCAAAAGTACCGGCACTGGTGCTGGACGACGGCATGGGGCTTTATGACAGCCGGGTGATCTGCGAATACCTGGACACGCTCATGGATGCTCCTGTGCTGATTCCCAGGCAGTCGGATCAATACTGGAACCTGATGCGCCATCAGGCGCTGGCCGATGGCCTCATGGACGCCGCCGTCAACATCGTCTTCGAGCGCCGCCGGCCAGCTCATGAGCAGTCTCCGTCATGGATGCTGCGCTGGGAAGACAAGGTCCGCCGAGCCTTGCAGGCTCTCGATGCCGAGCAGGCAACCCTCAGCTTGCAACGGCTTGATGGCATTGCCGCAGCCGCGGCCTTGGCGTATCTCGACTTTCGGCTCCCCGACCTCGACTGGGCGGGACACTGCCCGCTGCTGACGCAATGGTGGAAGCAGGCTGCGCAGGCCCGCTGCGTGATCGAAACCGCGCCGGCCTAAACAACGCAGCGACCCCGGACCTATCCGTCGACCGGAATCAGCGTGCCCTTGACGCACATTTCGTGGATGAACAGAGCGTCGCCCAGATCCAGCGACAGCAGCGGCGCGTTCATGCGGATTTCCACCTGATCGTAGGGCTGGGTCACACGCCGGCCAACATAGGCATATTTTTCGGTGCCTAGCGAAAACCCGAGCAGATCCAGGTTGACAGCGGAGATCGACACCGGCTCCTCCTGCTGGACGCCGTCCAGAAAGGTCGTCACCTCAACGCTGTTGAACAGCGCGAGGCTTAGCAAGCTCTCCGGGAACGAAATCGCGAAAACCGCGTAGTTCTCGCCGTTGGCCTCGATGGGGATCGGCATGTGGACGCGTTCACCCAGGGCGGACACGGTATCGCCCAGCAGCGACAGCGTGAGCGTGAAGACCGATGCCGTGCGCATGGTGTTGTCGGCAACATAGGGCAGATCGCCGACCGCGGCCAACAGGTCGGACAGCGAATCGCCTTCCAGCAAGTCGACCAGATCAACCACGGCACCGCCGACCAGCCCGAACGCGGCGGCCTCCACCGTGACTCCCTCGGGTCCGCTCGCCGAATCCGAGCAGGCGAAGTTCATGCCGCTGTCGCCACCGACGATTTGCGTGGTGTCTTCGAAGATCGCACCGCCGGCCTCGCCGGCGTTGGGAAAGCCGGTGTCGTCGTTGCCGCCGCCGGGATCATCGCTGCCGTCATCGGGATCGACAGGGGCCACGCCGTCGGGGATATCGGTAGTGACGTCGGCATCGGCCTCGCAGCCGGTGAGCGCGGCGAGCATCGGAATGCAAAGCGCCAAGGCAAAGAGCGGGCGGAGTCGGTGGTGCATGGTCCTCATCCTGTGATGGTCGGGCATTGACGCGTGCGTCTAGTTCAGAACCCGGAGTTCGACACGGCGATTGCGTTCGCGGCCGGTGGGGGTGTCATTGGGGGCGATGGGTTGGGTCTCACCGTAGCCCCGCGCCTGGATTTGCGAGACACGAACCCCGGTCTCCACGAAGTAGTCGACCACGGTTTGCGCACGGGCCTCCGAGAGCGCCTGGTTGTAGTCATTGCTGCCCAGACTGTCGGTGTGGCCGGCGACCTCGACTTGCATATCCGGATAGCGCCGGAGCAGCTTCACCGCCCAGTCCAGCAGGCTTTGAGCATCCGGCCGCAGGCGTGTCGCATCGAGTTCGAACGTGACGCCCTTGAGTTCAAGGATCTCCTGCAGCTCGCAGCCATCGCCGTTAACGCGTGTGCCCGGTGGCGTGCGCGGGCAGCGGTCCTTGTCGTTGATCACGCCGTCGTCGTCGTCATCCAGCAGGCCGGTGGGGACCTCGACCACCTGGACCTGCGGCTTGGCCGGCGGGAGCGGTGGCGGCGGGGCTGTCCATAGCGGCATCTCGACGCCGATCCCAAGCTCTGGCTCCCAGTAGCCTTCGCCCACGTCGTCGTAGCCGTACAAGGCTTGTGCACGGACCTTCACTGGAAAATCGCGGAACAGGGGTGCCGTGACCAGCCCGACGCCAATCCGTCCCGTTGCGGTCAGGCCGTCGTCGTCATCAGGCAGCACGTCGTTGAATCCGCCGCCGAGGCCGACCATGACAAACGGCGTCAATGCCTCACGATTTCCAAAGGAATAGGTGGCGTCGAGTCCGAAGCCATAGCGGTAGAAATCGGTTGCCGTGGCGCTGCCGGTCTCGAAGGTATCCAGGTCGACGTTAATCTCGAAGCCGAGTCCGCCGTCGCGCTCAAACATCGCGCCGATCAGAAAGCCCACACCGCCGCCGTAGTCCACGTCGGTGGCGGCACGGTCGTCATCGGGCGCGATGTACTGCCCGAGTACCGCCGCATAACTCGACCATGCGGACGCGTTGGCCATCGCCTGGGCGGGCGTAGCCACTGCCGCCAATGCCAGTGCTGAATACAGAAACTTTCGCATGCGTCAGCCTCCCTGCCGAACGCTATTCCCGAGATGTCCGATCCGGACCAAGCGCGACCGCGGCGCAAATGGCACCGGCCGGCTGGGTCTGGTCGAGTGGTATGGGGCGGGCCTCGCGCTCCCTGCTGCTGCCCCGAGCGGCCACAGCAAACCATGGATATGACCAGGAAATTCCCACGCAAGGTGACCAAAGTACGTTGACGACCGATCAGCGGATTCAGTCAGTGTTAAACGGTAATATTTTGGGAATAAAAACCTCTTTAACTGATTGAAATATTGAGTAATGCGCGAATTACGATTGCCGAGTTGTTGAATGGTGTGGCTAAAACGCTGGCTAGGCTTTTTGGTGTCATCAATCTGTCATTTCTGTTGCATAGACTGCGGGCGGCTTGAATGATCAGGTGCTAATCAAGCATCTGAAAACAATAAGAATTCGTCTTGGGTTCTGGGCTCCTTTTCCCGCCGGCGGAGATCGCTGAAAGTGTGCGATCTCGGCATGCGGCTGATTGCGTCAGGCCGGTCTTGGGCGGTCAATGCCGACCCATCGCTGCCTGGCCGCCTTGCCATCGCTGAACCTCTGCCGTCACGACGAGATTCTGGGAACAACTGACTGTGGGAGTGTCCGAATGATCAATGCTTTACCCCATCGCACGGGTGGCAAGATTCCTGCGCGGTTGTCGCGGCGGGATTTTCTACGCCACAGCCTGGCCACGTCCGGTCTTGCCGTCACCGGCCCGCTGCTGTGGAGTTGCAGCGGCGGCGGTGGTTCCGGCCCCGGAGGCACCGTGCTGGCGCCGTCGCTGACCAAGCTTGGCGTGTTGGGAGAGCCGGATGCCCTTGGCCTGCGGCTGCCGGAGGGATTCTCCGCACGCATCCTCGCCGAGTCCGGCATTCCTGTTGTCGGTGATCTGCTGGATCCGATTCTCGGTCCGGTGCTCGGTTACGACTGGCACACGTTTCCCGACGGCGGTGCGACCTTCCCGGCAGAAGACGGTGGCTGGGTCTACGTGTCGAATTCCGAATCGGTGCCCGGCGGTGTAGGTGCGCTGCGATTTGATGCGGCTGGTCAGGTGATCGACGCGTACCAGATTCTCGCCGGCACTATCATCAACTGCGCGGGTGGGCCGACGCCGTGGGGCACCTGGCTGTCCTGCGAGGAGATTCCCACGGGGCGTGTTCACGAGTGCAATCCGTTCGGGGGCATTCTCGATGCCCGTGCCAGACCCGCACTGGGGATTTTCGATCATGAGGCGGTAGCGGTGGACCCGGTGCGTCGGCAGCTCTTTCTGACCGAGGATGCCGGCGACGCGACGTTCTACCGCTTCGTGCCCAGCGCCATCGACTGGCCGGCCGGTGCCGAGCGCCCGGCGCTGGAGGACGGCGCGTTGCAGGTCATGGTGGTGCCGGGTGTTGCCGACTCGCGCGACATCCCGTTCGAATCCGATCCCGTACCGGTGCAGTGGATCGATGCCCAGGCGCCGGATCGACCACAAGCATCGAACCGGCTTGCCGAGGCGACCGTGTTCGCGGGCTCCGAGGGCATCTGGTACATCGACGACATCGTCTATTTCACCTGCAAGTCCGGCAACCGGGTCTGGGCATATCACTGTGTCGATCAGACGGTGCAACCGATTTACGACGACGATGCCTACGGCGGCGGCGAGGCGCCGCTGCGCGGCGTCGACAACTGCGTGGTGTTCGGGCCCTCGCGCGATCTCATCGTCGCCGAGGATGGCGGTGACATGCGGATTAGCGCCATTGGGCTGGACGGTGCCGTGGTTCCGATCATGCAGCTCGTCGGCCAGGATGATTCCGAAATCACCGGGCCGGCCTTCAGCCCTGACGGCAGTCGCCTGTACTTCAGCTCACAGCGCGGCGGCCGCCTGGGCAGCGGTATCACCTACGAGATGACCGGCCCATTCGGCGAGCCGCGCTGAAGCCGGTGCTGCGCGTGCGCGTTCAGAAGCGAAGGTTCAACGCCGCGAAATACTGCCGGCCACTGGCCAGTTGCGCCTGGTAAGTGCCGGGAAAGAACGGCGTATCGGTGACCTGGTTGAGCACGCGCTCGTCGGTGAGGTTGGTGCCGCCGACGGTGATCGACCAGGACTCGCTCTGCGACCCCAGCGTGATGCGCGCAGCGTACTTGGTGTAGGCGGGCACATAGGTGTTCGGGTCCAGGTCCGAGTCCACGAACTGATCACCCTGGTACAGCACATCGACGGCGGTGATCAGCGCCATCGACCCGATCGGAACGCTTAGCGTCGGCGTCAGCGTCGCGGTGGCGCGCGGGGCGAAGGCGATGCGCTGATCGCTGAGATCCTGCTCCGCGTCGATGCCCTGCTGAATCGGAGCAGGGGCGTCGGTGTATTCGTCGTAGCGGGCATCCAGCCAGCCGAAGGAGCCGGCCAATTCCAGCGGCGTCCAGGGCGTCAGCCACAGGAAGTCAGCTTCGAGGCCGCGTGAGTACGCTGTGGCAGCGTTGCTGACATCGAAAAAGGTGCCGTTGAAGGCCAGAACCTGCAGGTTGTCGAACTCCGTTTGATAAACCGTCAGATTGACCGACAGGGTGCGGTCGAAAAAGCGACCCTTGACGCCGGCTTCCACCGTCTGCGTTTCCTCGGCCTCGTACTCCAGGTCGTCGCCGGTGTAGGACAGCGAATTGAAGCCGCCACTCTTGAAGCCTTTTGCCCAGGACGCGTAGTAGTTGACGTCGTAGTCGCTGAAGTACTGCAGGACGAACTTGGGCGAGAGGTCGGATTCTTCGCGGCGAAGATTGTTGCGGTCGTAATCGTTTGCGCCCAGCAACAAGCCCATCACGCAGGGGATCACGCTGGCTGGGGTGCGCTCGCAGAACGCCGTGCCGGCCGTGTCGACACGCTTTTCCTCGCGGTTGTAGCGGATGCCGGGCGTGATCGCCCAGCGGTCCGTCAGGTACCAGGTCATCTGCCCGAACAGCGCCGCCGAACTGATGTCCTGCGTGTAGTCGAACTGGTAGAAATCGTTTTGCAGCAATGGCACAAGCAGCGGTCCAAGGCCTTGCAGCAGCGTCAGCGGGCTGCTGATATCGCCGCTGCCCGTGATCAGCTGCAGCGCGTCGTCGGTGAACACGTAGCTGCTCAGATCCTCGCCGGCGACGATGCGCGCCAGCAACTCGTAGCTCGAATCGAACCAGAACGCCCCGGCGACGAACTCCACGCCTGTTCCCCAGCCAAACGGCGCCGGGCCGGCACCGCTGAAGCGCAGCTCGGCCGATAGCTGATCGTGGTCTTCGTGGTTATCGAGGCGGCTGATGTTGGCCGGCGAAATGTCCAGCTCGTTGAGCTGGTCGATGTAAAACCGCGACCCGCCGAGCACCAGCACCGTGCTCAGGTCATCCAGCACGCCAACCGGCCCGTGGGCCCACTCGGTCTTCCAGCCTATGGTGCGTGAACCCTTCTCGATCCAGCCCGGTGTTTCCGCGGAGTTGATGAAGTTTTTCGGATCGTCCTCGATGTCCGGGTCGAAATCCTCCAGGTAGTTGCGGGTGTCGGCATCCAGATTGAATAGCTGAAACGGCCAGAAGGCCGCTTCCGTGTCGGAGATCACCGCGGTGATTTCGCTGTCGATGTCGTAGCTGGGCAGTACTCGGAACTTCAACCGCGCCGCCTGTTGTTCCAGGCGCTCCTCATGGCGATCGAGAAACTGGTTGTACAGCTCGCCGTCCTGCGCCCGGTCGAGCACCGCCAGGCGGGCGCCTACCCATTCGTTGAGCATGCCTCCAGCACCGGCCTCAACGCGGTGTTCGCCATGCTCGCCGTAGAACACGCGGCCATCGACGCCGGCGCCAGACACCGGCCCCTTGCTGATCACGTTGAATACGCCGGCCACCGTGTTCTTGCCGAACAATGTGCCTTGCGGCCCGCGCAGGACCTCGACGCTATCGACATCGAACATCGCCTCGGTGAAGTAGCCGGGGCGACCGAAGTAGATTTCGTCCTGAACAAAACCGACAGAACTTTCGAAGCTGGGATTGAAGGCGTTGGTGCCGAATCCGCGGATGAAGACCTGCGGAGAACCCAGATCGTCGGCATCGACGCGCACATTCGGTACGTAGAGCGACACATCTGCCAGATCCGCCGCGCCGCTGGCCTGGATGAAGCCGCCGTCGATGGCCGTGACCGATACCGGGACCTCTTGCAGCGTCTGCTCGGTCTTTTGCGCCGTGACCACCATTTCCTCGAGCTGACGAGGCGGATCATCGGCGCGGGTTCTGGCGGGCTTGTCCACCGGCCGCACCGGAATCAATTCCAGCTCGGCCTCGACGGGCTCGGGTCCGCCGGGGCGCTCCTGCTCGGGTGATTGCGCACCGACACTGAAACTCACGATCATGGCGAGTGTCGCCATTCCCTGCGGCGAAAAGTGCTTCATGCACGCTCCCTGTGCTGTCTGGATCCGACCGCCCCGGTGGTTATCAGCCCCGTATTGCGATCCCTGCTGCCTTTCCTCCGCAACATCGAAGATAGAGCACCGTCCGGCGCTGGGTAGTCGTAAATTGATCCTAATCCGTCGCGAACGCCCGCCCTGGCGGATGCGGCTGGCATGATTACGGCATCCACACCGCCATAGAACGCGCAAGGGAATGCAAATCGTGAACCGATTGTTTCTGTGTATGGGATTGGCCTTGCTGGTCGCGGCCTGCGGGCCCAGCGATTCGTCAGGAGGCATCTCACCAGCCAAGGCCTTGTCGATGGCGCCGGCTGATCCCGATCTGGCCGAGCTGTATCAATCGAGCTGCCGCGCCTGCCACGCCACGGCCGCCGGCGGTGCGCCACGTACCGGCAGCGCCATGGCCTGGCGGTCCCGTCTCGCCAAGGGCATGAGCACGCTGGTGGATCACACCATCACCGGTTTCCAGGGCATGCCGCCTATGGGCCTGTGCTCCGATTGTTCCGAGGCCGAGCTGCGCGCCCTGATCGAGTTCATGGCCACGCCGCCGGTCGAGGACGACGCGTGAGGCGGCGGGACTTTCTCGCCGGCAGCGCGGCGGTTGCCACCCTGCCGCTGGCAGGTTGCGACGACTACGGTGCGGCCAACATGCCCCGACCACCGGAGCCGAAAGCAGGCCCTGATGGCCAGCGCCTGCTGCCATGGCAGAACTGGTCGGGCTACCAGTCCAGCCTGCCAAGCCAGCGAATCGCGCCCGAGACGGAAACCGCCTTGGCGGAGTTGCTGACCTCCACTGCTGGCACGGTGCGGCCGGTCGGCTCCGGCCATTCGTTCACACCGCTGGTCCCCACGGACGACACCATTGTCTCGCTGCGGCATTTCAGCGGCCTGCTGGAGCACGACACCGCGGCGATGACGGCCGTGGTTGGCGCCGGCACCAAACTGGGCAGCCTAGGAGCGCCGTTGCATGACGCCGGGCAGGCGCTGATCAACATGCCCGATGTCGACGCTCAGACCCTGGCCGGCTCGATGGCCACAGCGACCCACGGCACCGGAGCCGGCCTGGGTGCATTGCACACGGCGGCCACGGGGTTTCGACTGGTGACCCCGACCGGAGAGATCATCGATTGCTCGGCCGGCGAGAACCCGGACGTCTTCCAGGCCGCGCAGGTCTCGCTCGGCGCCTTGGGTGTGATCACCCGAGTCACGCTGCAAAACGTGCCGACCGTGCGCATGAAGCGCCGGGTCTGGGTGGAGGATTTCGCGGCGCTGGTGGAACGGTTCGACACGCTGGCCGCCGAACATCACAGCTTCGAGATGTACTGCGTGCCGCATTGCGACTACGGCATCGGCATCACCATCGACCCGACCGATGATGCCATCCAGCCCCGCGGCCCGGAGCAGGACAACGATGCGGTCATGGACCTCAAGAAGCTGAGGGATTTGCTGTCCTGGTTCCCCGCCGCTCGCCGCTGGCTGCTCAATATGGCGATGCAGGACTACGAGCCGGAGGAGGCCGTGGATGTCTGGTACCGCATCTTCCCGTCCAGCCGCGCCGTCCGGTTCAACGAGATGGAATACCACCTGCCGCGTGAGGCCTTGTTGCCGACCTTGCTGGAAGTGCGCAAGACGCTGGAGCAAAAGCATCCCGGCGTGTTCTTTCCGATGGAGATCCGCCTGGTGAAGGGTGACGACGCCTGGCTGAGCCCGTTTCAGGGCCACGCGACCTCCGGCTCGATTGCCGTGCACCGCTACTTCGAGGAGGACCCGCTGCCGCTGTTCCGGGACGTGGAGCCGCTGTACCAGCCGCTGGGCGGGCGCCCGCACTGGGGCAAGATGCACACGCTGGGCCCGGCGACCCTGGCCGAACGCTATCCGCGTTTCGGTGATTTCGTCGCCCTGCAGGCGAGGCTGGACCCGGACGGCCGCATGCTCAACGACTACCTGAAAGGATTGCTTGACCATGCCTGAGCTGGATATCCACTGGAAGCGCCGCACGTTCCTGGCGGCCTGCGTCGCCGCGCCGATCGGCCTGCTTGCGGCCAAGAAGCCGCGGGACCAAGGTCAGGGCGGTCACGATGACTACTTCGCGGGCCTGCAGCAGGCCCTGCGCGATGCGGACCTGATGCGACCGACGCTGGTGATCGATCGTGCGCGGCTGGACGCCAATATCGCCCTGCTCAAGCAGCATCTGCCATCGGACATGGCCTACCGCATCGTGGCCAAGTCGTTACCCAGCGTGGAGCTGATCCGGCGCGTGCGCGCTGCGACCGGCACGAATCGGCTGATGGTCTTCCACCAGCCGCACCTCAATGTGCTGTCCCAGGCCATGCCGGACGCCCATCTGCTGCTGGGCAAGCCGATGCCGGTGGGCGCGGTCGACAGCTTCTTCGCCCAGTACCAACCCGGAGCATTCGATACGGCTACGCAAATCGAGTGGTTGGTCGATACGCCGCAGCGCATTGCCGACTATCGCGAGCTCGCTGCGGCGCGGGTGCGCGATGGCGCCGGGCCGATGGCGCTGAACCTGGAGCTGGATGTCGGTCTGCACCGCGGCGGATTCCGCAACACCCGCGATGTGGCCGAGGCGATTCGGTCGTTGCAGGCCGACCCGAACGTGCGATTCGCCGGCTTCATGGGCTACGAGGCGCATGCTTCGAAGATTCCGGATGCCCTGGGCGGCCCGGCCGGTGCGCTGGCTGACGCCATGGCCTACTACGCCGATTGTGTTGAAGTCGCCAAGGCCGTGCTCGGCGACGCCTATCGGCCCGCCGAGCTAACCCTGAACGCGGGTGGAAGCAGCACCTACCAGCTTTACGACAACGCGGCGCCCTGCAACGAACTGGCCATGGGCTCGGGGCTGGTCAAGCCATCGGATTTCGACACCGCCACGTTGTCCGACCATCAAGCGGCCGCCTACATCGCGACACCGATCCTCAAGCAGCTCGACGGCACCCGGCTGCCCAGTCTGGAGCGTTTGTCGGGCCTGTTTCAGGCCTGGGATCCGAACACCGCCCAGACCTTTTTCCTCTACGGTGGCTACTGGCTTGCCGACACCGTGTCGCCGCCCGGCTTGCAGCGCAATGCCATCTGGGGGCATTCCACGAATCAGGACATGCTCAACGGCTCAGCCCAAGTCGAACTCGCCGTGGGCGACCACGTGTTCCTGCGGCCGCAGCAAAGCGAGTTCGTGTTTCTGCAGTTCGGCGACATCGCGGTGTATGAGCAGGGCCGAATTGTCGATACCTGGCCGGTGTTTCCGCAGGCGCCCATGGCGCAGCCCGCTCAGGCCTGAACGGTTTCCGGCGCCACCGTCTCGGTGCTAAAGCCCGTGACATGCACGCCCCCGAACTGCCGCAGAAACGCATCGACGATTAGGCGCGGCACCGGCTGGCCATCGAACATCGGCGTCAGCTTTCGGGCCTGATCCACGCGCTCGAAGGCCTGCGGCGTGCGTTCCACGACAATCACTCGATTGTCACCATCCCTGTACATGTAGGCGTGTTGCATATCCATTGCTCCTGCGTCTGGTGTCCTACAGAACGGCATTCGGAACCGGATCCGGACATCCGAAACCATTATTTCGTCGGAGTCCGCGCCGGACATCCCCCTGAACAGGGCGTACACGGTTGGGCACGCGGTTTCACGCGCTTTATCTTGGTGGGTGGGGAAACTGGTGAGGTCGCAAGGGGCAATGGCGGAACAACAGCGCGAACAACAGGAAAAAGTGCGAGCACGAGAGCTGGAGCAGCTCGACCGCAGGATGGGCGAGTTGCTAAGAACCTCGCTGTTTTACGAGGCGATGCAGGCGGAGGCCGCGTGGCAGACCCGCGATCAGGCTCGCCGCCTGACACGGCATGATCAGAAGCCGATCGCTGAATAAAAGAATCCCCGCGCCGTGCATGAGAGGAGGAGATGCACGGGCGGGGACGCTTCGTCCCGGCGAGCCGGGGTGCGGGGGGATAGCCCGCCGGGACAATCAGGCGGGCTAGGCCGCCTGCTGTTGCGCGTCGTCAGGGGCCGAACTACGCATCAGGTGGTCAAACGCGCTGAGCGCGGCGGTGGAGCCGCCACCCATGGCGATGATGATCTGCTTGTACGGCGTGGTGGTGACATCACCCGCGGCGAATACGCCCCGCATGGAGGTCTGCGCCCGGTCGTTGACGATGACCTCGCCGCGCTCGCTGAGCTCCAGCGTGCCCTTGAGCCATTCGCTGTTGGGCAACAGGCCGATCTGAACGAACACGCCTTCGAGTGCCACGTCGTGAATCTCGCCGCTGTTGCGATCCTTGTACTTCAGGGCCTGCACCTTCTGCCCGTCGCCGATGACTTCGGTGGTCTGCGCGGAGGTCAGCACCTTCACGTTCGGCAGGCTGAGCAGCTTGCGCTGGAGGACAGCATCCGCCCGCATCGTGCTGTCGAACTCCAGCAAGGTGACGTGCTTGACGATGCCGGCCAGATCGATCGCGGCCTCGACGCCGGAATTGCCGCCCCCGATGACCGCGACGCGCTTGCCCTTGAACAGCGGACCGTCGCAGTGCGGGCAGTAAGCCACGCCCTTGTTGCGGTACTCCTCTTCGCCAGGCACGCCCATCTGCCGCCAGCGGGCACCGGTGGCGATGACCAGGCTCTTGGCCTTGAGAGCGGCACCGCTGTCGAGGTGGACTTCCAGAAACTCATCGCCTTCGACCAGCTTGCTGGCCTTTTGCAGCTTCATCACGTCGACGTCGTAGTCCATGACGTGCTGTTCCAGGGCCGCGCCCATCTTCGGGCCTTCGGTCTTGGACACCGAGACAAAGTTCTCGATGTCCATTGTGTCCATGACCTGGCCGCCAAAGCGTTCGGCAACCACACCGGTTCGAATTCCCTTGCGCGCGGAGTAGATGGCCGCGGCGGCGCCAGCCGGGCCGCCACCGACGATCAGCATGTCGAAAGGGTCCTTCTGCTTGATCTTCTCGGCTTCGCGCTCGACCGCGCCGGTGTCCATCTTCGCCAAGATCTCATCGACCGTCATACGCCCTGAGGCGAAGTGCTCGCCGTTCAGGAATACGGCCGGCACGGACATAATCTGGCGTTGCTCGACCTCGTCCTGGTTGAACGCGCCGTCGATGGCCACGTGTTCGATGTTCGGGTTTAGCACCGCCATGGCGTTGAGCGCCTGGACCACATCCGGGCAGTTCTGGCAGGACAGCGAGAAGAAGGTTTCGAACTTGTGGGTGCCATCAATGGCCTGGATCTGCTCGATGGCGTCTTCACCCAGCTTGGGCGTGTTGCCGCCGACCTGCAGCAGCGCCAGCACCAACGAGGCGAACTCGTGGCCGAGCGGAATGCCGGCGAACTCCAGATGGATGTCCGCATCCGGCGTGCCGATCGCGAAGCTGGGAATCCGCTTGCCGCTGTCGGTGCCGCTGTTCACGCTGATCTTGTCGGAGGCGCTCTTCAATTCGCCGAGGAAACTGAGCATTTCCTTGGAGTGGTCGCCATCGTCGGTGTAAGCGGTGATTTCGACCGACCGGGACAGTCGTTCGAGATACTGCTTGAGTTGTGCTCTCAGGTTGTCATCCAACATCTCGTCGTTCCTCTCTCTGGCGGCCGCACTCGCCTCAGCGGTGCTGGCCGGCGTCGGTCAGGTCAGCTGCTTTGGCAGCCGACCGCGTGTTTGGGGTGGCAGGCCGGCATGGCCGACCTGCCGATCCAACAGCGGAGCTGTTTAGATCTTGCCGACCAGGTCCAGGGACGGGGTCAGCGTCTTTTCGCCTTCTTTCCACTTGGCCGGGCAGACTTCGCCAGGATGGGCGGCCACGTACTGGGCAGCCTTGACCTTGCGCAGCAGCTCTTCGGCGTTGCGGCCGATGCCGTTGTCGTGGATTTCACAGAGCTTGATCTCGCCGTCCGGGTTGACCAGGAAGGTGCCGCGCAGGGCGATGCCTTCTTCTTCGATCATGACCTGGAAGGCGCGAGCCAACTGGCCCGTCGGATCGCCGATCAGCGGGTACTTGACCTTGCCGATGGCTTCGGAGGTGTCGTGCCATGCCTTGTGCGCGAAATGGGTGTCACAGGACACGCCGTAGATCTCGACGCCAATGGCCTTGAACTGGTCGTAAAGGTCAGCGAGGTCTTCCAGCTCCGTCGGGCAGACGAAGGTGAAGTCGGCCGGGTAGAACACGATCGCCGACCACTGGCCCTTGAACGTGTCTTCACTGACATCAATGAACTCGCCTGCCTGGAATGCGGTGGCCTTGAACGGCTGCACCGAAGTATTGATCAGGGACATTCCTCTCTCCTTATTGCGTGGGTGTTCCTTAAGCGGAAGCGAACGCTACAAAGCCACGAGCAATAGAGCAAGACAATCGTTTTTATGGATGTCATTATATTTATGCATCAAGCGGAAGCGATTGATCTGGCGGCTTTTTTGGCCTCGTTGCCGGGGCTATCAGCCGGATGAACGGCGGACTAGCAGCCTCCGTCGAGACAAACCATTGCGCGCTTGCGCATCCATCATGGCTTCGGGCCTGACACTTTTGGTGCCGGCTGCGTCTACCGGGTGAATCGACTATTCACTGGAACAGGAGCAGCACCATGAAATCACGGGTCGCAGGGAGCTTGATGTTGAGCATGGCCGTCGCGGTCGGACTGGCGGCCTGTGCCGGCGGGGGGGATCGCCAGACGCTAGCGGACCAAGAGCCGGTGCAAGAGCCGGCCACCACTTCGTCGGATCGGGCGAGCAATGCGACAGTGGCGCAGCCTCCGGCCGACGCTGGGGCCGCGATGGCGCAGGCGGCCAGCCCGAAACAGGCGATGCGATCCGCCCTGTTCGCTCGGGAGAACATGGCGAGCATGATGCTGCCGCCGCGCATGCCGCCGGCCGCGCCATTCAACCGGGAAGGCTACGAGGCCATCACCGAGAACCGCTTTCACGACCCGCAGGTCACGCCGTTGTCGACCTTCGGCCTGGATGTGGACACGGCGTCCTATACCAACCTGCGACGCCTGCTCAACGCCGGGCAGACGCCCCCGATCGATGCCGTGCGCATTGAGGAACTGGTGAACTACTTCGACTACAGCGAGTTGCCGGTCAGCGGGCGGCACCCGATTCGCCTACGCACGGAGCTGACGGAGGCCCCCTGGGCTGATGGGCATTTGCTGGCCATGGTGCAGGTGGCCGCACACGCGCCGAAACCGGCGCAGGCACTTCCGAATCGTCTGGTCTTTCTGATCGATACCTCCGGCTCCATGCAGGCGCCGGACAAGCTGCCCATGCTGCAGCGCGCTTTCCGTCAGCTCACCGAACAGTTGGGCCCGGAGGATTCGGTTGCGATCGTGACCTATGCCGGCAACGCCGGCGTCGCATTGCCGGCCACGAGAGGGGATCAGAAGTCCAAGCTCTATGAGGCCATTGGCCGCATGCAGGCAGGAGGCTCGACGGCTGGCGCACGCGGCATCGAGCTGGCCTACCAGATCGCGCAGCAACAGTTCGATGCCGAGGCCAACAACCGAGTGATTCTGGCCACAGACGGTGACTTCAACGTGGGCGCCTCCAGCCAGGGCGAGCTGGTGCGGTTGATCGAACAGCGACGCGACCAGGGCATCTACCTGACCGTGCTGGGTTTCGGCACCGGCAACTATCAGGACGGCCGCATGCATCGCCTGGCCGATCATGGTGACGGCAACTACTACTACATCGACACGGATCTGGAGGCGCGGCGGGTGTTGGTCGACAAGCTCCAGGGCACGCTGGTGACCGTCGCCAAGGACGTCAAGCTGCAGGTGGAGTTCAATCCACAGCGTGTCGCCCAGTACCGGCTGCTCGGCTACGAGACGCGGGCGCTCGCCGCCGAGGACTTCAAGGACGACCGCAAGGACGCCGGTGACGTCGGCGCCGGCCAGCGGGTGACGGCCTTGTACGAGATCGTGCCGGTGGGCGCGCAGACCGGCGCCCCTGACGCACTGCGCTACCAGACCCGTAAGCCGACCCCCGCGAGCCAGCGCAAGGACGAATGGATGCTGGTCAAGGCGCGCTACAAGCAGCCGGATGGCGGGGCCAGCACCGAGTTGCGTAACGTCGTGGAGGCGGATGTCACCGCACTTGCCCAAGCATCGGCGGATCTGCAATGGGCCGCTGCAGTCGCTGAGTTCGGTCTGGTGATGCGCAAGTCCGAACACGCCGCCGACGCCAGCTTTGCCGATGTGCTGCGCCGGTCGGAGCGCCTTGCGCAGCGCATCGATGACCCTGCCCGGGACGAGTTTGTCGGGCTGGTTCGCCAGGCCAACCTGCTGGCCAAAGCGCCGGAACCGCTCCGCATGGGCCGGGACTATCAGCCGGCACATCAGACCACCGCGCGGGTTCAGGAATAACCAAACCGCACTCCTCGCGCCTTGCCTGGCCTGTTTTGAGGCAGCAACTTGGTGGTGTGACCAGATCAGTGTTCCCCTAGTTCTCCATGGCAGATGACATCGACAATTGGCTGGACCAGCTGGCGGGCCGCGCGGCCACCGGCCTAGAGCACCCGTTGGACCAGGCCCTGGTGAGCGCACTGCACGCTGAGTCGGCGCCCATGGGCGATGACCTGGGTTTGCGACGGCTGCACCGCCGCCTCGAAGCCGAGGGACTGCTCAACGCCAAAGACAAGGTTCGGCGTTCGCCGCGATGGCTGGCCGTTGCGGCCTCGCTGATGGTCGCGGTGTCGCTGGGCTGGTGGATGTTGCCGGAACAGGCGCTGCATGAATTTGGCGATACGCCGAACGCCGCGTCCAGGGCAGGCGAGGCCGCCGATAGTCGGCCCATGTCCGCGGAAGACCGCGCGCCGGAACCGGTGATCGCTGCGCCTGCGCCACCGCCGCCAGCCGAAGCGGTGCAGCGCTCGTCGAGAGAGCCGGTCACGGCGCCGGCCATACCGTCGCCCAGTCGTGAGGCGCAAGCAGCCGCCGACGCGGCCGTGCAGGATTTCGCCGAGCAGCAGGCGATGCGCGAGCGGCGGGCCGTGGCGAAGTCGAACGCCGCGGCGCAAAGCGCATTCGCCGCCACGCCACCGGTGGCGCTGTTGCCGCAGGAGGCCGGAAATAACCTAGCCGACCTCAGTGAGCGCCTGAACGCTTTGGAGGGCGTCCGGGCGGTAGCCTGGCCGCCCAGCCGTGGCGACGGTCTGCAGGTGAGCTGGGCCGATGCCGCGGCCAGGGCGCGGTTGATCGCGGCACTGCCCCCCGGGACCGAGCCGCTGCCCGCGGCTGACAGCGGCCAGGTGCTCCTGCGCCGGCCCGGCAGCGGGGCCGTTCAATGACGGTGCCGGAGGCCGAGTGGTTACAGCAGATCGCAGCCGGTGGGGAGTCGCGTCGCGAGGCCGTGTCCGCCTTGTACCGGCATTACGCCGCGCGGTTCCGTGGCTACTTCCAGCGTCGTGGCGCGAGTCCTGCGGATGCCGAGGAGCTGTGCCAGGACAGTTTTGTTCGATTGGTGCGAGCCCTGGACCGGGGCACACGGGTGGAACAGCCCAGGGCCTGGATCTGGTCGGTGGCCCAGTCTCAATGGCTGGATTGGCGGCGCGGCGCAGGGCCGGATACCGAGGACATCGCCGACTGGGAGGCCGCCCAATCGCAGGATGACCCGGCCGACCGCAGCCTGCACCTGGACGATTGTGTGCGCCGACAATTCGCCGCCTACTCGGCCGCATACCCGGTCGGAGCGCAGGCCCTGCTGTGGGCCAGTGTTGAGCAGTTCACCGCGCCGGAAATCGGTGAGTTGCTGGGACGTACCCCGGGTGCGACGCGTCAGTTCCTCAGCGAGGCGCGTAAGCGTGTACGTGGCTACCTGGCCGTTTGCCAGGAGTGGTTGGACGATTCCAGTTGATCCAGTGCTGCCGCGAGGTTTGCGGCGTTTTGAAATAGCTGGCCTTGCCGAAAATCCACACCGATTTGCTGGACTGCCGTGTCGATGGCGGCGGTCTCGACAAACTCGGCGATGGTGCGCACGCCGAGCAGCTTGGCGATGCCGTCGATGGCGGCGACCAGATCGCGGCTGGCCTGATCGGACAGCATGTCCCGGACGAAACTACCGTCGATCTTGACCAGGTCGCAGGGTAAGGACTTCAGGTAGTGGAACGACGCCAGGCCGCTGCCGAAGTCATCGATTGCAACGCGGCAGCCATGGCTTCGCAGCTGGCGTACAAAGTCGATGGCCCGATCCAGGTTGGAGATGGTCGCGGTCTCCGTGATCTCGAAGCAAAGCTTGTGCGCCGGTACGCGGCTGCCGCTAACGAGCGAAAGCACCTCGCTGGCGAATCCGCCGTGGCCAAGGCTTTGCCCGGACACATTGATCGAGACGAATTCCAGTGCTGCAATCCTGCTCAGGTTGGCTTCCAGATCGCGCAACGCCAGTCGCAGTACATGGAGGTCCACGTCCGGTGCCAGGCCGTAACGCTCGGCGGCCGCAATCAGGTCGCCGGTGTCCACAGCCGGTGCATCCGTTGGTCGTTGTATGCGCAGCAGCATTTCCAGACCGACAACACGGTCCGTGGCCGTGGCGACGATGGGCTCGCAGGCCAGATGGATCGCATCGTCAGCCATGGCGTTGCGGATCAGGCCGGCCCAATGCATTTGTGTTCGGCGGCGACGGTTGCTGATGTCGGATGCGTCGTAGACGCGCACCGAGCCCGGTCCATCCTTGCGGGAAACATCGCTGGCGACATCCGCCCGCCGCAGCACTTCTTCAGCCGTGATGTCCTGTTCGCCAATGCCGACCATGCCGATGTAGCAGCTGAGCTTGAAGGCGTGCTCGCCGACGGTGATCGAGGAACCGGACAGCGCTGCCAGCAAGCCATCGGTGACACGTGTGGCCTCGTCGAGCGGGCAGTACTCCATGAGAATGCCGAACTCGTCACCACCGAGCCGCGCCACGATGTCGCGCGCGCGGGTGTACTGGCGCAGCACGGCAGCGAACTGCTGCAACACCGCATCGCCGATCTCGTGTCCGGCCGAATCGTTGATCAGCTTGAAGTTGCACAAGTCCAGGCGGACCAACACGTGCTGGGTGCCGGGCTTGCGCACGCCGCGCAGAATGCGCCGCAGAATGGCGTCGAATTCGCGGCGATTGACCAGACCCGTCAGTCCATCGTGGGTGGCATGGAACTCGAGTTGCTGCGATAGGCGCCGTTCTGTCGTCAGGTCCTGGCACTGCACAACCAGCGTCCGTGCGCCGTGCGAATCGACCGCACGCACCACGCATCGTGCCCATAGCGGCTCGCGGCCGGTGCCGGCGAACCGGATATCCCACTGTCTGACCTCGCCGGAATCCAGTGCTGCGCGCAGCACCGCGCGGGTTTGTGCAGGGCGTGTGCCGAGCGTGGTGAAATCCACCCCTATCAAGGTGTCCGGCGAGCGCCCAAGCTGCCCTGCGCCAAAGGCATTGATGGACTCGATACGCAGGTCCGCCGTCAGCGAGAAAGCCATGGATGGGCTTTGTTCATAAAGCCTGCGATAGTGCGCTTCGTTGCGGCGCAGTTCGGCCTGCGCCTCGTCCGCCTGCTCGAGCTTGCGTTGCAGCGCCACGTTTACGGACGAGAGGTCCTCATTGAGCGCCTGCAAAGCAACGCGGCTCGATTCGACCTCTTTGTGACGGCGGCTGGCTTCGTCGGACAGGTTCCGTAGCGATGCCTCCATCGATTCGAGTTGCTCCGCCGAGCTTTGCAGTGCCTCATGCGCAGCCCTTAATTCCTGCTCTAGCGCGACGATGGTGCTATCCGGCTCGGGTGTCGGTTCGCCCCCCGCAGTTGCGACCACACCGGTCTGCAAGCTGACGAGGCATAACGGTTCGGGAACCGTCGGGTAAGCGAGCGGACTTGCCGTGATCTGCAACGGCTGCACGGTGGGTTCCAACAGACGGGCGGGCATGATCACCGTGGTCTGCTCCGAGAGTGCGCGGCGAACGGCCTCACGCAGCTTGGCGCGCAACCCACGGCGGGCCAGCGTGAGCAGATTCTGCCTGGCCGAAGCAGCACAGGGCTGCAAATACGTGTCGACCTGGCCAAAGCGTTCGACTACATCAAATCCGCCGGTGACCACCAGCGACGCAGGAACAAACCGTTCTTGTAACAGCCCCTGCACATAAGGCGCCAACATGTCGGAACCTGACGGCGTTTGCGGACTGGGCGGCCCCTGTAGCGGCGGGCGCAGTGCCCGCAGGCTGGTGCGTTCGAACAATGTCGCGCCCTGCACACGCTGATAGATGCTGGCGCTGGCGT